>JARFXP010000003.1:300000-600000 GCA_029194675.1 Nitrospira sp.
GGCGCCTTCGAATTGCCCGAAGGGGAAAAGATTACCAATCCAATCGTCATCGGGCGTGGCATACCTCAAAAGGAAGCCTACGAACTGTTCGATCCAAAGATCGGCAGAAACTTCGACATTAGAAACCTCTGGCTTCGCGCGGATCTGCGTGTACGTCCTGAATTCCGCAGCAACGTCTGTTTCGGTGGCGGTATCGGCGCCAGCGGACAATGTAACGCCCCTGGTACTGCTCCAAATAACTTGCCAGGCAGCGCCACCGATCAATTCGTCCAGCAGATGATCCGATTGGGCATCGGCTATGATTTGTCACCCAACGTCAACTTTTACCTGGAGCTCATTGATTCACGCACCTGGGGCGGAAACGGCACGCCGGTCGGACCCGGGGGCGCTGGGAACAACGGAGACCCTTCGATCCAGACCTGTGGGGCCACGCCTGAGCCGGGCCAGCGGCCGGTCTGCACCCTCGGCGTGCGAGCCGGCTACATGTTGATTCGTAACTTTGTCGGCATACAGGGTCTGGGTCTCAAGGCCGGTCGGCAGTATCTGGTGTTCGGCGATCAGAGCTTGTTCGGTCACTTTGATTGGTCCAACACCGGCTTCTCGTTTGACGGGGTCATGATGCAATACAGTAACAGCATACTGGATTCTCATGTCGGCTGGTTTCGAACGGCAGAAACGGACCTCCTCCAAGGGGCGGGCGTCGGCAGTGGTCAAGCGAACATCGCCAATGCCGACGGTGATGCCGACCTGATCATATTCTACAATCAGATCAAGACTGTACCAGGGTTTCTCATCGAACCGTACTATATCTATTACAACAACAACATTGGTGGAGGCGCCATTTCCTCACAGGGGTTGGGTACCCCGAAGCACGGTGATCAGAATCGCCATACCCTCGGAGCCAGGGTAGCCATGAAGAAAGGTTACTTCGATCTCTCTAGCGAAGTGGTCTATCAGTTCGGACAGATGGGGGACACAGCTGCCAGCGCAAGCAGCCTGTGCGGTCCTTCAGGAGGTGAGGGCAAGTGTCTCCACATCAGTGCATTGGCGACCAGGAACTGGATCGGGTATACAGCATTCAACTGGCCATGGAAACCTCGGGTAGCCTTCAATTTTGACTATGCCTCTGGAGACAGCGGTGCGAACTGTACGCTAAATTCAGCCTATGGCCCTTGTAAGACCGCCAATACGTTTGAAAACTTCTTTCCGACGAATCACATCCATATGGGATATATGGATGTACAAGCGTGGAAGAACATGATCAGTTTCTCCGCCAACATACAAGCCCGACCCACCGTGAATGATCACATCGAGGTATGGTACACAAACCTGCACCTGGCCAATGCCCGAGATAATTGGTATCGCGCAAGCCAGGGTGTCTATGTCTTCTCACAGCCGGGCAACACCAAGACCGATATCGGTGACGAGATTGATGTCGTCTGGACCCATTTCCTCATGGATGGCATGGTAGCCTTTCAAGGTGGCTATGGCCATCTGTGGCCTGGTTCATATATTTCGCAAAACCTCGGGCGAACTGCAGCAGGACAGGATTGGGCTTACGCCCAGCTCTGGATCAACTTTTAAGCTGCCATACACTCTACCCACCTCACCACCATAGACAGTCTTCACCACTGATCAGACTTCACCATGTTGTGAACTGGCCGGCCTGCGCAAGTCTTTCCTGAAGTTCGCCGTAGTGCTGTGTCACGGGAAACCGAGGAAATTCTTTCGGCAAATGGTCCGGTGGCCGAAAGAAAAATCCGGCGTCGGCTTCGCCCAGCATCGCGGTGTCGTTGTACGAATCACCGGCAGCCATGGTAAAGAAGTTCAGCGATTTGAGCGCAGCCACCGCATGCTTCTTGGGGTCCTGCATTCTCATGTGGTAGTTCATGATGCGGCCGTTCCCGTCGATTTCCAGCTGATTGCAGAGGAGAGTCGGGAAGCCCAGTTGTCGCATCAGTGGCTGGGCGAACTGATAGAACGTGTCCGACAAAATAATGACCTGACAACGCTCCCGCAGCCACGCGAGGAAGTCAGTTGCCCCGTCTAAAGGACCCATTTTGGCGATCACATCCTGAATATCCCCGATCTTCAATGCCTGTCGATCGAGTATGTCCAACCGCTGCCGCATGAGCTTATCATAATCGGGCATCTCACGGGTGGTGATTTTCAACTCATCGAGACCTGTCGTCGCTGCCACATTGATCCAGATCTCCGGAACGAGCACCCCTTCCAGATCCAAACAGACCACCACAGGCTTCCGCATGCGATCTCTCCTCTTCGTCAATCAAGCCACAGTCGCTCTGGTTGTGTGGCGGCCAATCCTTTCGACGGACTTAGAGACCAATTTGGTGCTCCGTTGATAGGGGGTAGAAATTAATATGCCGCTGTTCGGTGAATCAAGAGCCATGGTGCCGCGGAGCCAACAATGTGGCAAGGTGCATGTCGATTCGATCGTCCGGTTCATATCGCGTGGACATGGCTCCTTCTCGATTTATGCGGAGCACCGTCACCGACAGATCCTACCGGTCCTTTGGCCCTACCCCAAATGGACTCCCGCATAAGGCCATCTTTGGGTCTTGCGCGTTTCACCAAAAGGCGTAGATTTGCTCGTGCGCGGGTACACCTACCCTGCCGAACATGAGATAGCCAGGGAGAGGTCGTCGCTCATACCGAGTCAGCGAGGTGTACCCCCGCTCAATCATCCCCTCTCACATTCTTTCCAGCACAGAACGATCCTCACCCGCCCAACATTGCATGATCCACTCAATAGGTTCTACCGATCTTGCTCCTTTCATAAAGAAGCTCGATAATAGCGCATGGGAGAGCCGATCGTCTTTTCCGGCCATGTCATTGGTCTGCTCAAAGAGTACATGCGGGACCTTGTCGATCAGGCAACGCAAGAGCAGCACTCCCAAGCACAGTTCGGCTTTACTCCCCTGCCGTATCGTCCCGATCAGGCTTTGTCCGACCTCCTCGCCCTGCTGGACGATCGCATCGAATCGGAAGGCATCCAAGTAGGCTTGCCCGAATCTCTCCTCCATGAGCTCTGGAGTCTCTGTAACGAAGCAGTTGAGCCGATCGCTGATCACATCTGGCTGGAAGGAAACCTTGATGGTCGGAGCATGACTAAGGCGCAAACAAGGGAGCTGACCTATCAGGCCCTGATCGAGTTTATTGAGTCCCGCTCACGAGAAAGAACCTAGACCCATGCTTCCCTGGATACGATCATCGGTGAATAGGTGTATCGTGGCCGGATTCTGTCTAGTTCTGCAGGAATGTAGAGATGCAGCTCGCGATCTCTATGTGCTTGTTCATAAAGGGGGCGTCTATCACCTCGCATCCCCGTGATACACGATCGGCACATTTTGGCTGTTCGGAGCATTACCTTGCCCGAGGAGTTCAGAAAGAAGAGGACGGAATGGGGCGAAAAAGGTATTGGTTGATGAAATCGGAACCCTCCACTTTCTCGATTGATGACTTGATGCGATCTCCTCACCAGACAACCTGTTGGGACGGAGTACGCAACTATCAAGCTCGGAATTTCATGCGCAGCATGGCAGTCGGCGATCAAGTCCTCTTTTACCACAGCAACGCGGATCCACCGGCGGTCGTAGGCATCGCAGAGGTCGTCAAGACCGCCTACCCTGATCCGACACAATTCGACAAGAGGGACAAGCACTACGACCCCGAGAGCAACCCATCCGCGCCCAGATGGGATATGGTCGACATTAAGTATATTCGGAAATTTACCCGATCCATGACGTTGGATGAATTGCGGAAAGAAACCAAACTGAAGGGAATGGCGTTGTTGCAGAAAGGGTCACGGCTCTCAGTTCAGCCGGTTACCCTGCTCGAATGGAGGCATATCATGAAGTTGGCTGAGGACTGATGTCTTCTGTACTCTTGTACTCTACGTGCTGGCCTTTCCATCGTCCATGTACCGATGTTGCCAGTCCAGCCAGGCGTGACCCAGCTCGTGTGCGAGAATATACCGGCGGCGGGTCACAGGAAGTCGCTTCCGAACATAGATCGTTTTGGTATCGTCATCCCAAATTCCATCGGCATTCGCATCGCGCTTGTCCATTTCCGCATCGGATAACTGTCGAACCGCAATCCGGTAGCCGAACGGCAGGACAACCCTATTGGGAATACGTAACATCTTCCTTCGTTCTCTGAACATCGTCCCCATAACTCGCTCCAGCTCCCCCCCACCGTTGACTTAGCCTACCATAACAAGGCAGGGAGAGTGTTGGCAATTTTCTCGTTGTACATCAATGGCTTGAGGCATTCCACTCGATGAACAGCTCCGGCTACTTTTCGCTGCTACAGCTCTCTTAACGGTTCCCACGCCGACGAAATTTGTGTATGATCGGCCTATGGAGTCTCCCCTTGCCGCACAACTCGATCACCTCTATCCCACCCCAGTCCGTCTGGTTGGCGTGAAGGTCAGGAATCGTGGGGAGGTCAAGAAGTTAGACTCAGCCGGTCTGTCATTGCGCAACGGCGACCCGGTCTTGCTCGAGGTGGAAAATGAAGTCACCTACGGGATCGTCTACATGGAGCCCTACGCGACACCCTTTATTCCTCCCATGCGGGTGATGAAATCCATTCTGCGAAAGCCGGATTCCGAAGAAACGGCGCTGATCGGCAGACTCGAGCAACTCTCTAGGGAGGCGGCCGCCTATTGCCGAGCCAAAGCAGCTGAACGGAACATCCCTCTCAAACTGGTCGAAGTCTATGGGGTCATGCATCGCCGCCAGCTCACCTTTGTCTACACGGCAGAGGATCGGATCGATTTTCGAGAACTGGTCCGCGACCTGGCACGTCGATTCGGCGGACGCATCGAAATGCGTCAAGTCGGGGTACGTGAAGAAGCGAGGAGGCTTGGTGGCATCGATACCTGCGGCCTCGTACTGTGCTGCGCGAGTTTTCTCACCGATGTGCAGCCTATCTCGGCCAAGCAGGCGAAAAAGCTCGAACTGCCGATCGAGGACCCTCGCTTGTTGGGTGTGTGTGGAAGGTTGAAGTGCTGTTTAATGTTTGAGATGATGGACGCTCAGGGCAAGATCGCCCCGCAATCTCAACAAATTATTACCCCGACCAAGCCCAATTCTCCTTCCTCCTCAACCTTGCTCTCTTAGTTCGTCCCCTGCGTAAACCCATGTTTTGTCCACTTTGACCGAAAAGGCTCGAATCTTTTCTCAATCAACGATCTCTAACGGGCAGTCGAATGTGGAGGTAGTTCTCTCCCTAGATAGGCTAGGTGATGACTCCTCAGGCCTAGGAGGTTTGTTGTGATGAGAAAAGGTCTATTGGTCCTTGCGACGATCACTGCGGTCGGATGGAGTGGAGTTGCAACCCAAAAGGCGGTGGGCGGGGAACCAACGAGTCCAGCCGTCGGATACGACATTCATGTCCATGCGCCGCACATGATGGCGGATGGGACACCGGGCGGCCCCTTCCATCATTATTGCAAAGGCATTTCCGACAAGATCCTTCAATGTCTGCTCTTCGAATCCACCGATCCCAAGGCCCCCTTAGTCGGTGTCGAGTATTTTGTCGCCAAAGACCTGACCCGTAAGCTTCCAGCCATTCAGTGGCACCGGTACTTCCATGATCATAAGGTAGAAATAGGGACAGGGCGAGTGCAAGTCCTTGACATGCCTCCTGATCAAGCCGCCAAGGTGGCGGAAGCCGCAGCAGGGACGGACGGCGTGATCTATCATCTGTGGCAGCATGGGCAAGAATTCCCCGACGGCACGGTGAGCTTCCCACAATCCCTCGGACACAAGTTCCCTGGCTATTCTGACAAATAAACTGAGCGGGCGAGACCGGCTGGGTCATCTCCTGAGAAGACCAGGAAGGACCATGGTGGTGGTCCACTGTGACCACAAGATGGCCCCATGAGAAGAAGCGTAATGACGGTATTTGCGGCGGCCTTGTTCACCTCAGGAAGCGTCTCTGTCTTTGGTGTCGATGAAACTATCCTCAGGCCACGGGTTCCCGTTGATCAACTCCAGGAAGCGAGAACGTGGAAGAACCCACTTCCGGCAACTGAGGAAACAATTGAGAAGGGAAAGCAGCTCTTTCATGGGAAAGCCTTCTGTGTGACCTGCCACGGGAAACACGGCAAGGGATTAGGAGACGATATTGAGCCGGGCACGCTTAAAGGTCCCTTGCCGCGCGATTTCACCGATAAGGACTGGCAAGCAGCCAGAACGGACGGTGAACTTCTCTGGATCTTGAAAAATGGCAGCAAAGGCACGGCGATGGCGAAGTTCATTCCTTTGGTCTTGACCGAAGAAGAAGCTTGGCAGGTCTTGGTTTACGTGCGATCGTTCGGCGACAACCAAGACAAACCACAAGCTGAAGGACTGCCGTAAAGGGATCTGTCTGTTTTCCTCTTTGACCTGGAGATAGAGTGAACAGAACCCCTAGCAATCGCCGGCAGTCACACGACTCACCCCCATACCATCAGGATTTGGTGGATTGGGACGGCGGGTGATCTTGTAAGAGCGATTGCACGGTTTCACCCACCAACGCCCGCTCCACCGCCTTATCTCGATGCCGCAAGAGGGCGGACACCGGATCGCTGGTATCGAGATGGGGTAGTATCCAGGGCGGGGTTCCGTTGCGAACCGAATCCAGAACCTCTTTCACGAAGATCAGGTCCGGCGACTTGATGAGGCTCACCCCTTCCGGTTCCTGAAGGCGGCCCACAAACCCATTTTCAGTGAGACGTTCTACCTCTTCCTCCACCAGAGACAAGGGAATGTTCAGTTCGCTCGACAGCTCCGGCAGCTTCAACGGACGGTCCCCTTTGAGGTAGTGATGCCCCAGCACTCGCAATACCTTGAGAGCCAGTTGTTCACGAAAGACGTGCGTACCCTGCTCCCAGAGCAGGCGGGACAAATAGGCCGTGGGATACTGGTGGAAAAAGGAGAACTGCGCCCCAATCAGCACGATCATCCATCCGGTGTAGAGCCACAGGAGGAACAGCATGAGCACGGCGAAACTCGAATAGATGGCGCTGTAATTGGCAGAGGCCGCCACGAATTTGGCAAAGGCTTCACCGGCGATGATCCAGAGGATAGCCGCCGAAGCCCCGCCGATCGCCGCTGAACGGAGTTCGACATGGGTATTGGGGATCATCTTATACAAGAACGTGAAGACGGCACAGAACATCAAGAAGGGAACCATTTCGCCGCTCCACACCAGCAGTGTCCCAAACGGCTCCAACTCCACAAGATGTTGGACCAGAGTGTTGCTTTGGAGCGAAGCCAGCAAGCCGAACGCGCTAAAGACCAGTACCGGTCCCACGAGGACGGCGCTCAAATAGTCGGCAAACTTCCGGTTCCACGTGCGTCCCTGCTTGACCTGCCAGATCGCGTTCAAGGCCTGCTCCATCTTATCGATCAGCGAATAAGTCGTATAGAACAGGCCGGCGATGCCGGCGACCCCCAGCACACCGATCTTGATATTGTCTACGAAACCAATGATGGTGGCGGTGACCTCCCGACTCTTAGGACCCAACGGTACTAGAGCCTGCGCCAAGAAGGGTTCGATCACGTGATGGACACCGAAAGCTTTCAGTACCGAGAACATTACGGCGAGAAACGGCACCAACGAAAGCAACGTCGTATAGACCAGACCGGCCGTCCGCGCATCGAGCAGACGATGGCGGAACTCCATGCCCACGGCGGTGCCCAGCCTAAGTGCTTGTACACCTAACCGTTGGAGCAACGACATGGTCGTCAGATCCCCGGTCCAGAGATCCTGCTTCGCAAATTGGGAGATGCGTGTAGAACGGCTCATGGTCCTGCTCTCCCTAAGCAGGGTGTTTGCATCTTTTCGATACAACAAGGGCGGTGGAGAACTGCTACTGAGACCGTCAGAATACCATCTCGGGATGCATTTCCCAAGGGGCGGACACACTGTGCCGCGAATTGAGGCATTTGTTAATGGGGGCGACACTGCTGTAAGTTAAGTCTGGTAGCCAGCACCTCCGGCTCAGAGCAAAAAGTTCTATCCGTTCGTAGGCGCGTTCATCGCTTTTATGGGGCTTTGACGTATCCTACGCCCGATTCAAAACCACATGTTATTGGAGGTTATGGTGATGAGAATATCGATGATGACACGCCCACATGCCGTATGGCTGTAGCCCTAAACACTCCTGCATAGGCAAATAAAGAAAGGTGCGTGGCAAATCCGGATCGTCAACCAAACAATCCACTAGTGTAGCCAAAGTCAGTTGATATTGATTTTGTACTCTCCTAATGTACTGCTCACCAAATTAAGGAGAGTCGGCGGGTCGTGGATATCAAGGATTGAGGTCGCGTGAGAAGCACAAGGTTGGGAGTCGATCGGTCATGGACATGAAGATGGAGGATCAGCGCACGACGCCCCGCTTTCGGGTGCAATTTCGCACCACGGTGTCAGACCCCACCCAGCCCGAGGGAACAGGCTTCATGCTCGATCTCTCAAGGGGCGGGTGCCGACTGGAAAGCCCGTTCCTCTTTTTACCAGGCCTCTCGTTAGGACTGCAGATCTATGTGCCCGGCTTGGAGTGGCCGCTGATGATTGATGGGGCCGATGTGCAGTGGGTGAGCGAGCAAACCGCCGGGCTGGCTTTTGTTCGAATCAGAGAGACTGAGCAGCAGCGACTTGACGAAGTGCTTACCACTCGGCTCGCCAGGAAGTCCGAGGACGGCGACACAGAGCAATTCGAAGCGGTGCCGTTTGAGTTCCAAGAACTTGAAAAGGTACTCTCGAAAGACCCGCAACTCGCCATCAGCAAGGGACTATCCTGGTTCGCTCAAGACCGGGAGCAATTCCGGTTTCGAGGGGGGAGCCTGCTCAGCAGAGCGCTTCCCAATTGCCCACCGGCATTCGCTGCCGCGCTGGCCGAGTTAGTCAAAGCCGGCGGCGATATGGAGACAGATTTCTCCCTGGCGCTTCTCCAGAACTATCCTGGTGAGATATCCACCTACGTCGTCTTGAAAGAGATTGTGTCGCGATTTCCACATGACGATCGCAAAATGAGTGGAGTCCGAATCAGCATCGACAGCACCGGCGTGGTCTCTGGTGAATTCGGGCTTGCGGGCGCATGGCGGGTCAAGAAGGAATCGCTGAGGCCCTGGCTGACAGACGAACGGCCGGCGGTCAAAGCGTTCGCCGAGAAGCATATTGCAGAACTCGACCGAATGATCGCAGCAGAGCGGCACCGTGTGGAGGCCGAACGGGCAATGCGAAACAGGAGCAATGACGACACCGAGCCGGGTGCTTACAGGGCGAAACCCTTCTGATCAAGGAGCGGATTCAGGACTTAGAGAAGGAGGGGTTGCTGCCGAAGGGGAACTAGAGGAACCGGAGGGATTGGTTTGCGCGAGCGTGCCAAAAACAGTTGTTTGTGAACTGTGCTTCGAACTCTTCTAAGACTAAGTAAGTTAAGAAATTCGGCTCGTGACTGAGCCTGGGGTTTTTGGTAGCTTTCCGTTTCTCGACACACTCAGCATCGGCCGTTGCATAGTCGAAATCCTCTCGGGATAGAGGCCTGGTTGAAACTGCCAGTGGCAGCAGGATGCACGCAGAACTAAAACAAGCCTACGACACGGAGATGCATGCTGCGGCCGAGCACTACTATGACAACAACCTGGACAAGGCTTTCTATCACCTAGAGCGCGCGCATATCCTTGGCCAATCGTTCACATTCGCTCATGCGAGAGCGCACTGGTGGATGCTTAAGGTCGGCTGGAGACGCCGAGACCCAACAGAGATAAGAGGCCAAGTTGGCAGGATTATTGCGGCGTTGATATTCTCACGAATCTGGGTGCCTTTTGGGAATACCGGTGGTGCGAATGTTCATCCACTTAAACCCATGCCCATACCGGAAGAGTTTCAGGTCTTGTTGAAAAGACGTTGACGCAGCTGATGACAACATCCCACACGACGCCACACACTGGTTACATGCCTGGAGGCCCTCCCATCCTGGTCAGACTAGGCCTTGCTGTGCGATAGGAGATTGAGTTGATTCCTCTCATAACGGGAGTACTCCTTGCGGTTGCGGTTGCCGCTTTTGGAAAAGTCACACGATTTGAACAGGACCGTGGTTTCTATCCAACCGTTCTGATCATAATCGCGTCCTACTACGTTCTCTTCGCTATCCTTGGGGGTTCAAGCTACGCGCTCTTCTGGGAGTCGGTTGTTGCCGTCGCCTTCTCGGCGATCGCCGTTTTCGGATCCCTGCATTTCCCATTGCTCGTCGGAGCCGCCATCGCTGCGCACGGCCTTTTTGACCTCGTCCACCATGTGATCATTCAGAACCCGGGTGTCCCGTCCTGGTGGCCAATCTTTTGCTCTAGCATTGACGTGCCTCTGGGGCTTTGGGTGATGAGCCTCTATCATTCTCGCCGGAATGAGTTGCTAAGACCCTCCTCTGGAGGCTAGTCAATGGATCAAATGCAAGGTGAGAGTCGGATCGGCGCGATTGGTGCGATAAGTGGGGCAGTCCTCCTTGCCGTCGGAACGTATCTTCACCCGTTGAAGGCAGATCCGAACGATGCCACCATGGCGTTTGCTGAATATGCAGCTGATCACCTTTGGGTAGCGAGCCATCTAACCCTATTTCTCGGTGTCGTTCTCATGGTAGGCGCGCTTGTCCTCCTGTCTCAGTGGATGGCCAATGGCCCCGCTGCTCATTGGGCTCATCTGGGGATTGCCGGGGCGATCGGAAGTCTGGCCATGACTTCGGCACTCCAAGCGGTTGATGGAGTCGCGTTGAAGGTCATGGTCGATACCTGGGTAAGGGCACCAGAGAATGAAAAGCCCATGCTGTTTCAAGGAACATTCGCAGTGAGGCAGGTCGAGATAGGCCTGGCTAGCCTCACAAGCGTGCTGTTCGGCGTCACCCTAGTGGTCTACGGTATTGCTTTAGTGGTCGACCGTCGCTTTCCGACGTGGCTCGGTGTCCTAGGGATTGCGGGCGGAGTCCCGCTCGTAGTGGCAGGTGTGGTTATGGCACACACGGGTTTCTCGGGAGTCGCGATGGCGATCAGTATGCCGTCGAGCATGCTTCTGATTGTCTGGATAATAAGCCTGGGGGTTTTCATGTGGCCCAAGGGTCGCTCTAAAGCTAATCGGCCATAACAGGTTTTTGTGCTCATTGTGTGCTCAATTCAACCTCACTCCAGCTGATTCCAGCCTACTCCAGCGCAGTTTGTGATTTGACTTTAACCATTGATGGGCTTGGCCTGAATGAGTTGGCAGGCTGGAATGGGATGGCCAAAAAACCTTCCTAAACCGCGGGTCGTACGATAAATGCCCAAGCCGGGGTTGATTTTGAGCAACTGTACGGTTCCGCCAGATTGATCTCACTCATCCATGGCAAGATCGTCCCTGTTCATTTGATGCCCCCGACCTAGTGTGATACGGTCCCTTCTCTCATGCAGGCTCCCGTTTCCCCCTTCACCCTAGTCGATGTTCCCGGCGGCGTGCCTCTGCTTGGCCACCTTGGAGCGTTCAAACGCGCTCCGTTGGAAACTATATACGGGTGGTGGCGCCGGCACGGCGATGCGCTGCGCTTTCGACTCGGGCCGAAGACGCTCTATCTCCTCAGCCATCCCAATCTCGTCGAAGAGATTTTCGTTCAACAATCCGACCGTTTCGTGAAAGTGTATGACCCCCAGCGGCCGGTCGGCCTCGCGCTGGTTTTGGGCAATGGATTAGTGACCAGTTCGGGCGAGGTCTGGAAGCGTCATCGGCGCATCATCCAGCCGGTCTTTCACCGCTCTCGCATGGCGGCGATGGCCGATCGGATGGCTCAGGTGGGTGAGCAGCGCGTTGCCGGTTGGGCAGATCGCGAAGGACAGCCGGTCGACATCGCCGCCGAAATGATGCAGCTGGCACTGGAAGTGATCTCGCAAACGATGTTCACGACCAGCATGGCGCAACACATCGGCCAGATCAGTCATGCGCTGCGCGTGAGTCTGAAGTACGCATTCGACTCATTTCACAACCCACTGCGGCTCCCCAGCTGGGTACCGACTCCACGCAACCGTGAATTTCGTTCAGTCATGCAGTTCATGGACGGACTGATTTATGGATTGCTCGCCGAACGGCGCCGCACCGGAGCAACATATGGGGATCTCCTCGATCTCCTGCTCCAGGCTCGCGATGAGGAAACCGGCATAGGTCTGAGCGATCAGGAGTTGCGCGACGAGGCCTTGACGATCTTTGCGGCGGGGCACGAGACGACCGCGAACGCGCTCGCATGGACCTGGTACCTCCTCTCAACTCACCCAGAGGCGAAGGCACGATTTCACGAGGAAGTGGACCGAGTCCTCCAAGGGAGAACGCCGAACGCGGACGATCTTCAGCACCTTCCGTATACTCGGGCCGTATTCGAGGAATCGCTCCGGCTGTATCCACCGGCACCAGTCGTACAGCGCAAGGCGGCGACGAATACTACTGTGGGTGGATTAGCGCTACCGGTCGGCGCGCTCGTCTTCGTCGGCATATATAATCTGCACAGACACCCGGCCTTTTGGCCAAACCCCGAACAATTTCTGCCGGAGCGCTGGCTGGACGGTGAACGGCCAAGTTCCCGCTATGCCTATCTTCCGTTCGGCGCAGGACCGCGCGCCTGCGTGGGCATCCATTTCGCCTCAGTCGAAGGGCCGCTACTCCTGGCACTGATCGGCCGCCGCTATGATCTGCAACTGGCTCAAGAGACTGTCGAGCCAGAACTCATGGTGACCTTGCGACCAAAGGGTGGCATCCGCATGACGCTCAACCCACGGAAGGTGCCTGTCAAATCGAGCGCCTAGAGTCATTTACAACGCCCTTAACTTATCTCATGAGTCTGAAGTCTGAGGGCTGCCCGGCCGTTTATCTGTCTTCGAACACTTACAATGAGGCGATGAAGAGCGGATTTCTGGCTTTCACGCCTCCATCGATCTCACTCATCCCGGCAAGGGTTATACCC
This sequence comes from Nitrospira sp., assembly GCA_029194675.1. Lineage (NCBI taxonomy): Bacteria > Pseudomonadati > Nitrospirota > Nitrospiria > Nitrospirales > Nitrospiraceae > Nitrospira > Nitrospira sp. The sequence continues at coordinate 312,986 of JARFXP010000003.1, forward strand.
AGTTCCTTTGATGCCCCTGACGTCGTTTGATACTCTCCATCTCTCATGCCGGACTCGATTCATCCCTTCAAGCTTGTCGATGTGCCCTGGGGCACACCTCTATTCGGTCACCTCGGGACATTCAAACGCGCTCCGTTGGAGACGATGTCAGGGTGGTGGCGTCAGTACGGCGATGCGCTGCGCTTTCGGCTCGGCCCTAAGGCTCTCCATCTCTTCAGCCATCCCGATCTCGCCGAAGAAATTCTCGTGCAGCAAGCCGACCGCTTTGTGAAAGTCTACGACCCTCGGCGGCCGGTCGGCATCGCGCTGGTCCTGGGCAATGGCTTGGTGACCAGTTCGGGCGAGGTCTGGAAGCGACATCGACGCATCATCCAGCCGATCTTTCATCGCTCTCGAATGGCCGCCATGGCCGATCGGATGGCCCAGGTGGGCGAGCAACGGGTTGCCAGTTGGGTAAGTCTTGAAGGACAGCCGATCGATATTGGCGACGAAATGATGCAGCTGACGCTCGAAGTAATATCGCAAACCATGTTCACCACCAGCATGGTGCAACACATCGATCAAGTCCGTCATACGCTACGTGTGAGCCTGAAGTATGCAGTCGACTCGGTTCAGAACCCACTGCGTCTACCTGGCTGGGTGCCGACTCCACGCAACCGTGAATTCCGTTCCGCCATGCAATTCATGGATGGGCTGATCTATGGATTGCTTGCCGAGCGGCGTCACAGCGGATCTCAGCATGACGATCTCCTTGATCTGTTGCTCCAGGCCCGCGATGAAGAGACCGGTGTCGGACTGACCGATCAAGAGCTGCGGGACGAAACGTTCACCATTTTTGCGGCGGGACACGGGACCACGGCGACCGCGCTCACCTGGACCTGGTACCTCCTCGCAACCCATCCGGAGGCGAAGGCACGGTTTCACGAGGAGGTGGACCGGGTTCTTCATGGAAAGACGCCAAACGCCGACGATCTTCAGCACCTTCCGTATACTCGGGCCGTATTCGAGGAATCGCTCCGGCTGTATCCACCGGCTCCAGTCGTACAACGCAAGGCGGCGACCAATACTACTGTGGGTGGATTACCGCTAGCGGTCGGCGCGCTCGTTTTCGTCGGGATATACAATCTGCACAGACACCCGGCCTTTTGGCCAAACCCCGAACAATTTCTGCCGGAGCGATGGTTGAATGGCGAGCGGCCGACCGCCAGATATGCCTACCTTCCGTTCGGCGCAGGGCCACGCGCATGTGTGGGGATTCATTTCGCGTCAGTTGAAGGGCCACTTCTATTAGCCCTGATCGGTCGGCGCTATGATCTACAACTGGCTCAAGAAATTGTCGAACCTGAATTCTTCGTGACCTTGCAACCGAAAGGTGGCATCCGCATGACGCCCCAGCCACGCCATGTGCCGGTCGTATCGAGCGCCTAGAGCTACTTACAACCAACGCCCTTAGCTCATCCCACGAGTCTGAAGTCTGAGGACTACATGAGGTGGTGACCCACTCGTGAACAATTACGATGCAACGATGAAGACCGGACGGTTCGCACAAAGTGCGTATTGAAGTGAAGATAAAGACTACAGGAGGGTTTTCTCTGCGAGCATCAATAGAAGAGTAGCGCACGGTGTAAGAGGTTGGTTTGTAGTTTGAAGAGAAGACGCTGGAGGTGTTTATCCGGCGGCGTCAAGGAAGAGGGCTACGTCCGATGAGCCGCCGGCACGAGCGAAGCTTGGTTTGGTGGGCCGTGTAGGGGTCGAACCTACGGCCCGCTGATTAAGAGTCAGCTGCTCTACCAACTGAGCTAACGGCCCCACCGGTTATTGAATTGTCAACGCCGATTACACGAAGCGGTTTGGTGCGCCTGACAGGATTTGAACCTGTGGCCCTCAGCTCCGGAGGCTGATGCTCTATCCAGCTGAGCTACAGGCGCTCCCGCAACCAAGGAACGTCACCTTAGCACAGCGAGAAATATGCTGTCTAGCGCGCATCGTGCGTGTATCATGCTGGCGCAGTCGCGAAGCTGCCCCTGCCCACTCCAGACTCCAGCTCTCTCACTTCGGGATCCCGGATGAAAGCATAGGGCAGGAACAGTTCTTCTCCCATGATTCCCGCTCGGCGGCGCAACGCCTCGATTTCCATCGCTTCCATCCCAGCAAGATGATTCTCTTCCTCACGAAAGACTTTTGAGGGCCGAATCAGTGGAACGGCCGTTTGCACAGCACAGGCTCCAGTGACAAAGCCCCCATCATCCTGAGGAACACCCATGGAACGACAGACCAGGGGGCGAAACTCATAGAGACCACAGGCTCCATCCAGCTCCAAGGCAGGACAAGGCCATCTCTCGAACCGTTGGACGACGCGATCAATGTCCTGGTCCGGCCACTGGTCGATGAAACGATTCCTGTTCAGTTGCGGCGCGGCGACTGTTAGCGCAGCGACCTGCTCCGCTGCTGATCGTTCGATCCTGTTCCGGTGCTCATCGGGTAGCCTTCGGAGACCACGCTGAACTTCCCGTCGGTCCAGGATGGTCACGGGAAAAAGCCCGACACAACAGCCGGAACATCCGTGGGTACAAGGAAGCCTCCCGAGAAGAGAGGCATTCACCCGCTCAAACCACCGAGCGGTCCTTTCAAACAACGTTGAAGGAAAGAGGAGTGTCCCTGACATGTTAGTCTTTGTCCGAGGCCGACATGTCCACGATCAGTTCACCTTTGGGGGAGTAGAAACCCTGTTTGTCAATTTGGACGATTCCGTTGCACTGCTCCTGATAGAACTCGAGGATCCAGCCATTGAAATCGTAACCCTCGTCGGTCACATCATTCTCCGCCATACGCGTTGTCAGGATAAACCGACAACGCGTCACATATTCCATCGCGAGCTGCGCTTCGATGTCGGAGTGAGCAGTGAGGAGGTCCAGAAAAAGTTTCTTCTCTTGATCGTAGACATCTCGATAGCTGCCGCGATCCCGTATACAAAAGAGATGGACCGGCCTGCGCTCTCGATGGTAGCCCAATGTCACTTGAACCCAAGCCCAATCGTCCAGCGCTCCTTCTTCCAGCTTGGGAGGCACGATAGGACTTTGCCCGCGGGACTTCAGGAAATCGATCACCAGGCGGAGAGGAGGAGAATTCTCCTTTTGGCAGAACACGCGCGAATAGAGAAAGCTTTCAACCTGTTCGGATGCCGAATTGGCTACACCTACGGGTAATATCGGTAGCTCTTTACCCACGTGAATTCACCAACGTCAAGAGCCGTTTGCGTCGTTTTGGAAGGTCCATCCTACCCTACTCTACCTTTCCATTTGCTTCAACCGCAAGGGGCTGTGTGCGCATTTCTCCATGACAGACGCGCGTTTTTCTCGTTGACAGTCTTCGGACTCTTGGCTACACTCTCGCGGGTTTTCACGATGTGAGCACAAGCGCGCGCACGGGCGGCCACACGAGCCGAGATGTGTTTCAACGAGGCGCGTCAGGTCGCATATCGACCTACTTTAATCCCTTACCCTCAAGGAGGTTCACGAATGGCAAAATCAATGACGAAATCGCAGATTGCAGATTATCTCGCCGGAAAAGCCGGCATCACGAAAAAAGGAGCGGTTCAGATTCTTGATGATCTGGCAGCCCTGGCCTATCGCGAAGCCAAGAACGTCTTCACGGTGCCCGGTATCGGGAAACTCAAGCTCGCTAACCGCAAGGCACGCATCGGCCGCAATCCGCAGACCGGTGAGGAAATCAAGATCCCGGCAAAGCGAGTAGTCAAGTTCCGTGTCGCGAAGGCTGCCAAGGACGCAATCCTCGGCAAGAAATAAGGATTATCCGTCCTGCACGATCGTATCGCCTGATCCATGTCAATTTGGAGTTATCCGCTGCATTTGGCACATACAAGGGGGGTCGAGACTTCAATGGAATCTCGTCCCCCTTTTCATGTGTCTGCACATTTAGGGGTGCGACGGACCAAGTCCGCTACCTCCCATCCCATCGTGCCCGATCAGACGAATCGCGTCCCCATCCTGAACGAGCGAGTCCTCGCTGGCGATCTTCTTATTGATGGTCACAAGCACTTTCTTCTGCCGCAGGAGCTGAAGCAGATGTCGAAGCTGAATTCCTTGTCGCTGGATCAGTTGACGAACGGACATCGATCGATCAATTTCGCAGGCCAGATCACACTCGCCGTCCAAGGTTTGCAGTTGTCCGGTCAAAACGATAGTCACCATCTCCGTCGTTCCTCACGCATACGAACAATTTGTCGGCCTCGGCGGTACGACTGTTGACTCATCGGGCATCTCTTCCGATAATGGAGGCCATGCCAACTCTCGATGTTCATAATCCCGGAATGCCCGACCTCCAGTTTGTCTTGTTCGTGTCGGCTCTCTGTACAGCAGATCTCACGACGATCAATATATCCAAAGATCTCCGACAAACGATTTTTGATCGCTGCTGGGCACTCATTCACACCGAGCCACCACCTACGAACCGTAAAGAACGGGTTCTTGACCTCCGAGGAGGGACGGAGCTCACGCTCGACGCCTGTGCTTCTACGATCCGATCCCTCCTCCACGAGGCCAACATTACCACCTTGGTGTGGGACCATCCCGTGAGTGCCCCACGCATGAACAGTACGCCCGAAGCTCTTCCCTTGATCGATCGATTGGGACAATTGTATCCGGACAGCACGAACGTCGTCGATCCTTCTCATCAACCTCCCGGTGGTTCCGACCCAGTTCAGTAAATGGGAATGCCGTGCGAGTAACGACCATAGATATCCCTGGCGTACTCTTACTTGAGCCTTCTGTCATGTCTGATCATCGAGGCTGTTTCCTGGAAACATATCACGAACATCGTTACCGAGAAGCCGGCATCGATGAGCGTTTTGTCCAGGATAATTTTTCGAGATCGATACGAAACACGGTGCGCGGTCTGCATTTCCAAGAACCGCATGCTCAGGGAAAACTCGTCATGGCCCTTGAAGGGACTGTATACGACGTCGTCGTCGATATCCGCAAAGGGTCTCCGACATTCGGTAAATGGTATGGAGTCGAACTATCCGGGAAGAGCCTTCAGCAGATGTATGTTCCCCCCGGATGTGCTCATGGCTTTTGCGTCAAGAGCGACAGCGCTTGCTTCTTGTATAAGTGCACCGCCTATTATTCGCCCAAAGATGATCGCGGTATCTTGTGGAATGATCCGGCTTTGGGAATTCTCTGGCCGGTCAGCCAACCTATCCTCTCAGCAAAGGACCAAACACACCGTACTCTTGCTGCAATGGACGCAGAGTTACCGTTCTATAGCGCTACGCGCTAGAACCTCTCCTTTCATCCTCTCACCACAAACTCAAACTCGAAGTCCAACCGTGACAATGAGCTCTTGGGATACGGACCTTGCACCTTGGGTCAACCTGTCCTAGTGACAGCACAGCTATGAGTGTGGTATGAGTGGCACTGCTTTCTTACCCATATTATCACGTCCCCATCGTCTAGCCTGGCCTAGGACATTGCCCTTTCAAGGCAGTAACACGGGTTCAAATCCCGTTGGGGACACCAAACCTGTCAATGCTGACTAAGCCGTTGAAAAGCTTACCCACGGCGCAGTGAATGGGGAAGCCACGATCAAGACTTACCAGCGGAAAGGCGGAACGGTAGAACTCCATCCGGCCAACGAAGCGATGCAACCGATTCGTGTCCAGCCAACCGACTCGTTTCAGATTGAAGGCGTGGTCGTTGGGGTGATTCGCCACTTGAGAAAGTGAGACACGGTGAGCCCGTCTCATGGATCGCCAGATCGTCTGCTATGGGATTCCCTCCTTCGACACAATGGCAGGAAGAGGCTACCGTCTGACCACTGCCCGACGGTACTCCGCACGAATCGTTGTAAGCTTGAAGCTTCTTCTCAGGGTCAGGTAATTGAAGGTAATGCCGGAGTTGCAGCGCATGGATCACCCGTCCCCCTTCACCTCACCAACCCGTAAATGACAGATGCTTGCACGTCTCAATATTGATCCGCATTCGTGTTGCCCCGCACACACCAGAAGTGAAAAAGACTGGTCTTATTGGAGATGCTCGCACCGCCACCTGAGGAGATGCTCACGCTCCACGCGAGTGTAGTAGGACTCTGGACATTCGACGACGCCGACCAGTATACGGTGCCCATCGGATCGAGCGTGAAGGGATGGCCTGTTGGCAAGGCAGGAGTGCTCTGGGTGGGGTCCAGTAGACTCATCAACTCCACCACTGATGGCAGCCGCCAGCCTCTTCTAGCACCCACAGCCCTGTTAATACAGGAATCACTCGCGGCGCCCCAGCCTAAGGGCATGGGGAAGGGCGACTGCTCCCACACCAGCTGCGTTTCCTTATCCAAGACCGCCGCACCGCCGAATTCAGTGAGTACCTTAAAGCGTTGGGTGGCAGTCGGGATTTTGTCGTCCCAGCTCTCCAATGGCACGGCACCAGTTGAGGGGGCAAACAACAATAGCGCGGCGACGGTGATGCTCTGCTTCTGTTATGGTTACTCATCAGTGCCCTCCTTCGGTCAAATAACTCAATTGTCAAAGTGTCAATACTGATCCGCATTCATGCCGCCGCGCACACACCAGGCACGATTGCTGGCGGCGGACTTCCCGGCGGGACCCACGGTGCCATTGCTGAAGTTTACGGTCCACGCGCTGGTAGGAGTCTCGGCCCACGTCGTTGCTGACCAATAGCCAGTGTCGACCCTGACGCCGCTAAAGACGCTGGTTGGGATGAAGGGCGCGACCGCTCCCGGCGAGCCGTCCAGAAGGCTCGTCAACTCCACCACCGAAGGCAGTCGCCAACCCCTTGTGCCTCCGACAGCCTTCATGAGACAAACTCCGACCGCTGTACCCCCATCCTCGATCCCGGCATCAGGTGCCTGTTCCCACACCAAGCCGGTATTGTTGTCCCGCACCGCCGCGCCACCAAAGGCGTTCAAGACGGTAAAGCGCGAGGCGCTCGGCAGGTTTTCGTCCCAGGAGTTCTGAATGGGGTGGTTTCCACTCTTATCTATCGTGGCAGCTCCGGCGCTGTCGGTCATGATGACCAAACCTGCACTCAGCACCATGACGCTGATCGTGACTGTAAGAAACCGTTGTCTGTTCATCACTTCCTCCATGATGTGTGGTTGATGCTCCGACTGACTCTTTCATGACCGCTGCCCTGAGACCCAAGCGTGGATCCGTGGATTTGATATCCACATAGCTCGGCCCATTCCGATGTTAGGGAATGGCTGTATCAGAAGTGGTCCGCACGAGGCACCCGCTCATAGAATACGGCGAATATAGTGACTTCGATGCGAACCGGTTTACGTGTTATCTTCTTCAGGTACGGCACCCGATCAGTTTGTCCTATCTATTATTTTTGTACTACGGGTAGTATCTGAAGTCAGATAGCGAGCAAGGCTTTCTATCGAAGGATAGTCAAAGACGATTGTTTCAGAAATTGAGCGTCTCAAATGCAATTCAAGATCTCCTGCAAGAGTCAGGGTCAACACAGAATCCAGTCCTAACTGATCAAAATGTGTACGCTGATCAATTACCTCGGCTCTCACATCTAGGGCTTTCGCGAGATAGTTTACAAGCCACTCTCGTAGCTCACTTTCTTCTCTGCATCGTTTCGACAGAAGAGGATCCATTTTGCCTTGGCATCAGTTACATGGACGTGGCTTTACTTGGGGTATTTTCAGGTCCCAAGCCATTCCCGTGAAACACAGGAGACGAATGAACATCTTTCCCACATCAATTTGCCACCATTGCATTCCTAAAAATGGTGAACTTGGAAACGCATGATGGTTGTTGTGCCACCCTTCTCCTAGTGTAGGAATCGCGACCAACCAATTGTTGCAACTGTGATCTGTCGTGCTAAATGACCGTTGGCCAAATGTATGGCAAATCGAGTTGACACTAAGTATAAACTGGCCAACGAGAAACATCCGCACCGGACCGCCCCACAAAAACCAAGCTAACGCACCGGAAATTGTGCCATAAACAATGCCACCGACTAGTGCGGGAATAATGAGGCTCAGTCCGATCCAACTGAAATATTGGCGGTTCACCACGACAATTGAATGATCGCGAAGAAGATCTGCGGCATAATGGGTAGGAAGTGGAAACCGATGTCCAACCATCCAACTCATATGCGAGTGGAAGAATCCCTGAAGTCTTTTGAAAATATCTTCCCCATGCAGGTAGGGGGAATGCGGATCCCCATTTTCATCGCTACATTCGTGGTGCCGGCGATGAATGACTACCCACGAGATGAGAGGCCCTTGGCCTGCCATGGAGCCCATGATGGCCAAGGCAACCCGAATATATTTGGATGTTTTATAGGCTCGATGGGTGAACAGCCGATGATACCCTGCGGTGATTCCCAGCATTGTAAAAAATCCAAGGGATAGGAACAGTACCAGTTCGGTAAAGCCGATACTTTCAAAGAGCAACAGGACAAGAGCTAAAAGAAAACTTAGCAATGGCAGCACATTGCAGAGGATAAGATGGCGAATTTGAAGATGACGGATCTGCGCTGTCAGTACTGTTCCGTCATTTGGTCCACGTAACGTGCTGGTATGAATCATGGCCCCATCCCATTCTGATAACCAACGGAGCTGTCCCTTTGTTCGAGAATCGACGGCAGTTGCCCCAAAATAAAGCCTTGTCGGCAGGCATGGCGCTGAATCTTACCGCTCGTGGTAGTTGGTATGGTGTTAGGCAGAAGAAGGACAACTTGATGGAGACGTAATTCACAATCCCGTATGACACCCTCTCGAATAGCCTCAACCACCAGATTGAGATCTATTCTCCGACTATTCCGCTCAATTTCCTGAACTACAATCAGTTGTTCTCCCTCGGTACTGTCTATGGTAAACGCAGCAGCCCTCCCTGGACGCAGACTCTCATGGCTTCGCCATGCGGCAAGCTCAATGTCCTGAGGATAATAATTTCTCCGCCGAATAATGATAAGGTCTTTGATGCGCCCGGTTATGAATAACTCTCCGTCTTTTATAAATCCCAAATCACCAGTTCGAAGAAATGGGCCATTTCCTCTACCACACATTGTCGCCTTGAAGGTTCTCTCCGTTGCTTCTTTGTTATTCCAGTACCCCTGAGCTATATGAGGGCCTGACACCCAGACTTCTCCAACTTCCGACTCTGTGCACAGAACAGCAGTCATCGGATTGACGATGACGACTTCCTCCTTTTTCACGGTCCCGCAACTGACTAATTGGCGGGCGTCTTCCTGGTGAGACACTGCAATAACCTGATGCTGTTCCAGGCCAGACGAAGAAAGAGTACACACCACCGGCAGGGCATCTTTTGTCCCGCCAGAAACAAACAGGGTTGCTTCAGCAAGGCCATAACACGGATACCACGCCTTCTTTCTGAACCCGTAAGGGCTGAAAGCAGATGTAAACGCTTCAATCGTCTCCAGACGCACGGGTTCCGCTCCACTATATGCCCACTCCAAAGTGGATAGATCGAGTTGATGCAGCTGGTCGGGCCTGGTTCGTCGAGAACATAAGGCATAAGCGAAGTCAGGAGCCCCGATACAGGTAGCTCGGTACCGCGATGCTGCCACAAGCCACTTGCCAGGATGCTGTAGGAAAGCGGCTGGAGGCATTTGTATGCATTCAAACCCCACGTAGACAGGAGTGAGGGTGTTGCCAATCAATCCCATATCGTGAAAGAGCGGTAACCAACTCACCATGACCGTCTTGTCATGCCATCCGAAGTTGGCTCGAATCATCTCGACATTCGCCAACAAATTTTCATGTGTCACCATGACTCCCCGGGGAGAGGAGGTAGAACCCGAGGTGTATTGCAAGAAGGCTAACGGTGTCGTCGTAAAATGAGCGTGCAGGTCATCACTAGGGGGTAAATCATCGGTCGATACGAGCGGCAGTTTCTTTAAACCTGGGAAATTCTCAGCCTGTTCAATTTTCGTGACGAGCGATGACGTGGTAAGGACTACGCTACCCTCCGCATTGGCCATGGCTGATTCTAATCGCACGGATGATCTGTTAAACCGTGGGACGCTCAAGGGGACCGCTACAATACCTGCATAAAGGCAGCCGAAAAAGGCAGTGATGAAATCTAGACCCGGTTGATACAGCAGTAGAGCACGGTCACCTCGGGAACAATATTGACGGAGTAATGCGGCGATTGTTTGGGCGATGCAGTCTATTCCCTGATACGTGAGTGTCGCAGTTTCTACCTCGCCGTCGGCCAGAAATCTAAAGGCAACCCGGTCGGGTTGTTGTTCGGCACGCATATGCAGAATGTGCGCTAACGTAGAACACTCAGATTTCTTCATAGAACTTCTGTCTAACCAGTTGCTAACAGCGCGGCCTGGTCAACGGGAGTACGCCGACAACTAAAGTTTGCATAGACCAAAGCCCTGTTCGGTGAATGTAGAATTTGGGTACGATTCGGATCAGGAAATAAATCCAGAACTTCCGATTCAGTTCTGAACACAAGAGGCCAATCCACGAGCCACTCTTTGACATACCTTGAGGGGTCATGTGCATGAAAGTTCGTAATTGCTAACGTTCCATCTGATGAAGTGAGCTTTTGCATATGAGCCAGGAGAGGTTTTGCAAGCTTTGGCGGCAAGTAATCGAACAGACCTGCGGAGATCACTACATCAAATACTCCTTCGGGGAGAGATGAGGCGAGTCGTGTTACAGGGATGTGCATGATGTGTAATTGCGATGCCCATTGCTCAAGGGATACGGTTTTACAAAAGTTAATAGCAGCTGCATCTTGATCCACAAGTGTGACCTCAATAGCCGATCCTGCGTCGATGTCCCTCAAAAAGTCTTGGATATAACGAGCACCACCACACGCGACATCAAGGATTCTTAATCGCCTCTCGTTGCGTTCGTATTCTTGGTGAAGTAACCGTTTAAAAAAGTGACGTCGCTCCCAAACACTTTGGACGCTATGGACTGTTGAGAACACATAATCCAAGAGGTTCACAATTCCAGGTTGGGTCGCGTCATCGCATGGATCATTTTCGATGTCATACATCCACTCAACAATTCTAAAGTCTCCTGCATAGCCGTGTGGTTTGTGATAGCTACGATTGAAGTATCGCGATCGAAACAACCATGGACCTACGATGTCACGGCATTCCTTCTGAAGTGTCTTGATATCACTGTTTAAACACTGGTCCATCACTTCAACAAATGACCAAAAGTCCAACGCGATACGGGCTTTAGCTTGTTTAGATGGTCTCGTCTCGTCCTTGCACTTAAACCCTCGATCTAATTCTTTCATCGTCTCGACGAAACGATATGCAGCATCAATCACTTTGTGATTCTCAAACGACCGCATGAAGGATCATCCTATCTTGGCCATTTGTTGGTCATTGAAAGGTTTTACGAAGTGAGACTCCCTCGCTCATCGCACGATGCCAGCTATCACATTCTTTCTCTTGCTTTTGTCTGCCTTCTGAGGCGATGACCATTTAGTTGGTCGGCTTCAAGAACACAAAGATAACTTCCTGATAGGTCTCTCCGTTTACGATGAAGCTAGTAGGATCGGAGCAAGAACCGGTTAGGATGAATTGACAGGCCGTAAGAGGCTTGCCATCGACAGTGTTTTCACCGGTCGCCATGGCGCAAATACGGTCGCGGAATACCGGGTTCTGCGCTTCGATCTTTGTTCGTGTCCCGGCACATACATAGGCAACGGGATTGGTTCTGAAGAGATTGCCAAAAAAACCGCCCTCGAAGATGCTGAAGATCCGGGTTTCTTCTTCGGTCTGTTCCAAAGAGGGAACCGACTTTGAGTTGGCCTGGAGTGAGACGTCCACATGTTTGCCAAAATAATTCGTCAAGGCCAACATACACGCTGAGACCCAGCGCTCTTGGGGAAGCGTCAATGGATGCTTCATCCATTCAGGAGCCAACCCGAGGCGTCCAGGAAAAGTGACGCGCTCACGGCCCTGCAGGGAAAAGAGAACCGTTGAGTCTGGCAGTGCACAATTGATTAAATATTTGAGTTGCTGGCGCTTGGGCTCCGTCGCCGCGAGGCTTGGATCAGCCAGCTCGAGTTCTATTGGATGTGAGTTGGATGCAGTGGAGGATGCGACGGGCGCCCCAACCAACGCCAGTGGTTCCGCAGCCACAGATCCTAGAAAAAGACTTAACAATAATAGAAGCGTACAAATAGATCGCATGGCGAATAGGAGGGGCGGAATTGGTCCGCCCCTCGAGAGTTGTCCTATTTGCCCAAGGCTTTCTGACCAATACGGAGCAGGTCTAATTTAGTTACGCTTGCTCCATTTACAGCTAGCCTTGTATTCACGGGCATGGGCGCCAAACCGTTCACAGCTAGCCTGGCATTCACAGGCATGGGCGCCAAACCGTTCAGAGATAGCCTTGCTTGAGCGGGTAAGGCGGCTAAGAACACACTGGCACCCCCAGTGATCACGACCGCCATTATCATCTTCTTCATGTTGAATCCTCCTTTGTGAAATGTGAGCCCATCACGTTCAAGGACGTATTAGATCAGGAGATGATGGACAGATAGGGGGACAGCTAGCGGATCAGACTAGAATTTTACGGGATGTCAGTGGTTAGGAAAGAAGAGATGGCAAACCGCCCCATACTACTGAGGCTTCCGTTCAACGAGAGTCGGGCGTGTCTGGCATTCGTGAACCCCGGTACGTCCCGCCGGTGCCCGTGTGATTCTACTCTTGAGGATTCATGATTCGACTGAAGTAGTGCTGTTCGGCAAGTGGATCCACTTTGAGCGCGTGCCTGACGCCACGCAATGTCTGTTCGTGTTGACCTGTTGCCGTACGGGAGTCGCTCACTTTTCTCACGGCTTTGATGAACCCTTCTCGCAGACGCTCGCGGCGCTGATCGGCCCAACCTATACACTTCTCCTCCTCAAGGAAGGGCCCCCGATAGAGGGCAATCATCCGCTCATAGTGGTCCCTTGGCATTTTCTCTCCCAGCTCAGCATCTCCTAAGGCGGCGAGATGCTCCAAATCCTCGAATGCGAAGACATCTACCCAGCATAACTCACGATTGAGGACGACTTTGCCTTCTCTGACTTGGATGCTTTTGTCGTAGTTCAACAATCGCCGCAGCCGTTGCAGTGTCTTGTGAAAGGTCTCATACCCCGCATCCCCTTCAGCCTCGGGCCAAAGAGCATCGATAAGTCGTGGGATGGCGATACTTTTTGTTCCAAATGCCACAATCGCCTTTAGCAGATGCAGCACTCGATATGGAGCCTGCCGCCATGACCGAAGCGGTATGCCATCTAGATGAATTTCAAAACGACCCAAGGTATAAATCTTCACTGGCCAGGGCCAGGCTTCGCTCGCAGATGCTACCCCTATTGGAACCAAGCGTGTTTTGCGAATCAGATCTTGCACGTACTCCACCTCGATGTTTGCCTCCAACGCCTTGGAGTAGAGACGCGCCATCGTCTTGGGAATCCACCAACCATAGAAACCGAGACCTTTGTCTTTTCCTATAACCAGCGCCGTTCGTAAGGTGTCGAGGCCTGCCTCTTCTCGACCCTGATCGAATTCGAACTGCGACCTGAGGAGACGTTCAATGTACCGGAGGTAAAAACTATCCGTCTGCTTCGCAAGGAACTGCACCCGATTAAGATAGTGACGTGCACGCCGATCGTCGCCGAGCGCATGGAGCAATTCCGCAGCAGCATGACAGCTATCTGCCTCTGGAAACGGACTTCCTTTCAGCCCTTTGACCTCTCGGCTTTCTTGGACGAGCTGCCAGGCCTTGGCCAGATTCCCATGCATTCTAGCCACCCATGCAGATTGGAACAGAAAGTTTCCACGCATAAAGTGCGAAGAGCTCGTCACGAAGGGCGCCGTACGTTGGAGATATTGTTCTGCCTGTCCTAGGTCACCCCGAAGCAATGACCCGTAGACCCCTGACCCAAACAAGGCAGGATCAAAGACATGCACGCCGGATTTTTTGGAGAGCGCGAGTCCTTTCTCGACGACCTCTAATGTCTGTCGCGCATCTCCTTGTTGCCACTCGAGAGCTGCCTTGTTGGCATAATACGTCAGCCGGACGAGCGGAGCCGTCGTTTCACGCTCGCCAACGGTTTGAAGAATCATGCAATATTTTTGGGCAGATGCGAGATCACCTTTCCAGGAGCACAGCAAGGCCATCATCGAGGGGAGCTGGGAGAACTTTTCAATATCTGGAGTAGTCTCCAGAAAGTTCTTCGCACGGTCAACCCAAGGTGCGATTAACTCCCGTTGCGGTCGTCTCCAAATCAGGGCAAAGAACAGGCAAAATGTGACCTGTATCTCAATTTCTTTGGAGGGAAAGGCGGCATGGGGTGGGACCAGGCCCAGCAGGATGTCGATCCAACGGTCCGCTCGATTAATATCCATCCAGGAAAAGAAAATGGACGACACCATGCCGGTCGCAGCCAGGAGCATTCCAGTCTGATCTCCGTTGGCCTGGAACTTGTCAAAAGCCCGCTCAAAGTGACCTTCGCATTCAAGAGGTGCCACCGGCATTCTACAAGTCCCGAGCCAGTAGAACAGCCAGGGTACTTGTTGATACCGCTCCAGTGGTACCTGATTGAGCCACCCTTCCAAGGTTTGGAAACGCCCTTGATGGAGTAACTCCGTCGCCCGTGTGAGAATCAATCGGACAGTTTCATCGATCGCCCCTGCCTCTTGATGTAACTCGAATGCTTCTTCTATGCGACCGGCCTGCTCCAACAGCGACGCCGCCTTTCGTTGGAGGATTTGCACTTGCCCGGCTGTGAGCATAGCGTTGGCGTGGGAACGTAAGAATTGCCGGAAAAGGGGGTGGTACTGATACACATGGTCAGTCACCACACGTCGCTCCGTAAAATAGCGCGATTGATAAAGATGCGAGAGGACGTCAGCGGCTGATTCCAGACCAGTTAACTGTCTCGCCATCGCAGCCGTCATCTCTGGCAGGAAGGCCGTCTGCATGAGAAACGTCTGTCTTTCTGGCGTCAACCGCTTCATCACCTCCTGTGCCAGATAGTCGAAAATGACCTGCGGTGGCTGGTGTAAGATCTTCCTATCCGCAGCCGCATGAGTTCCGGTCTGCTCCAGAAGGAGGATTAGACCGGCGACCCAGCCTTGGAATTGATCATACAGACCCTCCGTCTGCACGTTTACGTGTACTCCCTTGGGTCGCACGTGCAGACATATAATGTTTTGAGATTCCACCTTCGTTAGCCGTAGCGCCTCTTCCCCAATGACGGATATCTGCTGTGCGGCTAACACACGAGCCAAAGCGGGCGGAGGCAAGGTGCGACTCATCACAATTACTCCGCACCCAGGCGGCGTCGCCTCAATACCAATTGTCAGCATCTCGTGAATGGGTGAGTCCGCGGCGACTTCTTGATAATTGTCGAAGACCAGCACGGCAGGGGGCTTCAATCGACTATAGAGGTTCTCAAAAAATCGGCGGGTAAAGGTCAACAGCCCCTGAAGATATTCAGGTGTCAGGTGAAGAAGGGGTGTGCGATGACGTGGAGCTACACGCTGAAATGCCAACCCTAAATAATGAAAGAAGGTCGCCGGGTCGCTATCGCCTTCATCGAGTTGATACCACAATGGACGGATCTTTCGTGCTCGCAGATAGCTGGCGACCAATGTGGTTTTTCCGAATCCTGGAGGCGCATTGATCCAGACGAGTGTCCGTTTGCGGGCCTTCGCGAGACTGCTGTACAAACGGGGGCGTTCTATGATCGGGGGAAGACGCGGGGGAGTGAGTTTGGCCAGCGCGTTAGCCTGCTGGTTCGAACGAGGCATGCGTGCCATTACTCGTCTCCAGACAAGGCCGCCAGCGATCGGAGGCCATCATCTCATGGGGAGATGAATCAAGACAAGCCATGCGTATACGGTTGTCAAGCCCAAATAGAAATGTCCGCTTTCTCCCAAAGTAGAAATGTCCGGTTTATGTTCCGGCCGCCGCCGGGTGGTGTCCTCGTTCCTGCCGCCATCGCTTGCGCCATGGATGATCCGCCGGCGGTTTGATCGGGCGCTGCGATCGGGACACCGCCGTGACCGCTGCCGCCGACACAGGTCGCGCCGCGATCGCGTGAAAGGCGAGCGCCCGTCCGTGGTGCGTGAGCCGCATCGTCCCATCCACATGTTCTTCGACCACCACACGAGTGGCGCGGAGATTGTCGTGAACCTGATAGAGCCGCCCTTCATGAGCAATGGTGAAGTCCTTCCGCAGACACCGGGATGTCTTGATACACAGGCTTCGCTCCAGCACCTGGGCCGTCGGCTTCGGCCGATGCAGATTGACTGCGTGCGCCGGCCGCACCGCGAACCGGCGGTTGTAGACCGGCAGATAGCCCTCCAGGAATCGGTTCGCCGCCTCGAAGGTCCCAATCCGTGCGAGGCGCAACTCCTTGACCAGTCGATCCTGGAACGTCTTAAACAGCCGCTCCACCCGCCCCTTGGCCTGTGGGGAGTGCGCCGCGATCAGCTCAACCCCCAGCTCATCCAGTGCCCGTCCGAACTGACTCTGGGGTGCCTCCCCGGCCAGCTGCTCCGCCACCGTGGGCTCAGCTGGCGACTGGTAGGTCGTATGCTTGTCCGCATAGATGGCCAGCGGAATCCCCTGGTGCCGAATGTAGCGCTGGAAGCTGTCCATCGCCGGGATCGTGCCCTCGTACTCATAGAACCGAGCAAAGACGCGACTGCTCGCATCGTCGATGTAGGCCATCAGGACACCCCACGGGCCGCGCCCCTCCAACCAATCATGATGGGACCCATCCAGTTGCACCAGTTCCCCGACATGCGCCTTGCGCGCACGCCACGCGCGATGCGGTCGCTTCCGGCGTGCGAAATGATCAATCCCCCGCTCCCGCAACCAGCGCCGCAGAGTCTCGTCGCTGACCTCGAGTCGGTGCCGCTCCGTCAACTTCTCCGCCGCCAACGTCGGCCCAAAGTCTCCAT
This sequence comes from Nitrospira sp., assembly GCA_029194675.1. NCBI lineage: Bacteria > Pseudomonadati > Nitrospirota > Nitrospiria > Nitrospirales > Nitrospiraceae > Nitrospira > Nitrospira sp. The sequence goes on from JARFXP010000003.1 coordinate 329,941, forward strand.
AGCGTGTCTCATACAGCCGCAGCATCTTCGCCTTGACCGGCTCCGCGATGCGCCGATTCGACGGCTTCCCCCGTCCCCGATGGACACGTCCCTGGTCGCCCTCCTCCTTTACCCGCCCAAGAAGGCGCCGGATCTGACGCTCCGTCAGCCGCAACATGGTGCCCGCCTCCTGTTGTGTGATCCGCTTGTCCCGCACCTGGCGAATCACATGGATCCGCCGCAACTCCTTGGCACTCATCATCACCCTGTCCTCTCCCACCATCCCGTCCTCCTTTGAAGAACGGGCAGTCTATCAACGAAGAGGACATTTCTACTTTGGTGAAACCGGACATTATCATTTTGGGATTACAGCCATGCGTATACGGTCTGTAGGTCGTAATGATATCTCCTCAAGCTGCATGTGCGGAATACGTATAGTGTCATTGTGCACGCATTCATGACATCGCCTGATTGCAGAAATATTCCATTGCTCTATCTCTCCAGAGAAGCGCTCTATTTACATCGCAGACTCTAAGGCACATTCAAACAGGGCTGGTTTAAGAAGCAGATTCAGAATGCTTCTGAAGACGAAGGTTCTTAGTAGGCCGAATGGAGAAAAGACCAAACTCGAAGAAGGCAAAGAACCCTCTAAAAAGCTCGTGCAACTAAACGAGGGTTAGAAGCTATCTCAACATCCAAACCCAAAGTCTCGAAACAGCACAGAGGCAAGATACTGGGAAATCGACATGCGGATGTTTATCCAAATTCGACTTTCCGGTTTCCTCAACAAACCATTTTGAGATAAGCTCCAAGCATCACCATATGTTGGTTTCGAACCCAGCAGCTGACCGATTCTTATCCAGAAAACCCATCGATCGACGGGCATACATTTGCTGTCTAAGCTCTCATAGATAGTCAATTGTCAACGACTATCAGACGGTGAACCCATGAAAGAGCAGTACGCGACCATGCAGCGGCACGGCCAGTTCACTACGCCTGCCCCAGTATGATACGGTCCCTCATGCCGTATCTCATGCCTTCCTTCACGCTTGTCGATGTTCCCGGTGCGGTGCCTCTCCTGGGGCATCTACGCGCCTTTAAGACACGACCTCTGGAGCGGCTCTCGACGTGGTGGCATCAGCACGGTGATGCGCTGCGCTTCCGGGTCGGCCCGAAAACACTCTACCTGTTGAGCCATCCCGATCTTGCCGAAGACGTACTGGTCAAGCAATCCGACCGGTTTGCGAAGGTGTACGATCCGAGACGACCGGAAGGTCTTTCTTTGGTCGTGGGTAATGGATTGGTCACGGCATCAGGTGATGTGTGGAAACGACATCGCCGCCTCATTCAACCGATTTTCCACCGCGCTCGCATCGCGACCATGGCCGATCGGATGACTCAGATAGGTGAACAACGGATGGCTGCGTGGCCAGCCGACGCAGGACAGCCGATCGATATCGCAGACGAAATGAGGCAACTGACCCTCGAAGTAATCTCCCAAACCATGTTCAGCTCCAGTATGGCGCACCACATCGATGGGATTCGCCATGCCCTCCACGTCAGCGTCAAATACGCCTTCGACTCGTTCAGTCATCCCTTGTTTCTCCCTCTCTGGGTGCCCACAGCGCGCAATCGTGAATTTCGTGCCGTGATGCAGTTCATGGATGAGCTGATTTATGGATTGCTGGCTCGGCGGCGGCAGAGCGGAACGACGCAGGACGACCTTCTGAGTGTGCTCCTCCACGCGCGGGATGACGAGACCGGTGAGGGACTGACCGATCAGGAGCTGCGGGATGAAACATTGACTATCTTTATCGCCGGCCATGAGACCACTGCGACGGCGCTCTCATGGGCATGGTATCTCCTGGCGACGCACCCCGAAGCGAAGGCCCGGTTTCATGAGGAAGTAGACCGGGTGCTCCACGGAAGGATACCCCGCTTCGAAGACCTTGACCACCTCCCATATACGCGAGCCGTCTTTGATGAATCGCTTCGCCTCTATCCGTCGGCACCAGTAGTCCAGCGCAAAGCCGTGACGCATACCACCGTCGGCGGCGTGTCATTGCCAGCAGGTGCGCACGCCTTGGTGAGTATCTACAATCTGCACCGACATCCACAGTTTTGGCCGAACCCAGACCAGTTTCTTCCGGAACGGTGGCTGGGCGGTGAACGACCCCAATCCCGCTATGCCTACATTCCGTTTGGCGCCGGGCCGCGAGCCTGCGTGGGCATTCATTTCGCGGCAGTTGAAGGGCCGCTGCTTTTGGCCCTCATCGGCCGCCGTTATGATCTACAGTTGGCCCAAGAACACGTCGAGCCGCAGGTCATGGTGACCTTACATCCGAAAGATGGCCTTCGCATGGCGCTTCGGCCACGCCACGCACCGGTTGGCTCCACCGTGAGATAGGGGCCACATCTATACGCACGGTCGCTGGAGCTGTTTTTATGGGAGACGGTAGACGTCATTCTTCCCAAATCTAAAAGTTGATCCGCATGGTCATTCCTCCGGCGTGGTTTGTGGTGCGGTAGGTGCCGTTCACAGTGGGGTTTGGACTGTTAGTCACCGTGCGGGTATCAAAGACAAAAGCTTGGTAGAAAACATGGGGCTGCCCGCGTTGATCGCTTCCGTCCCTCGCTATTGTGCAACTGATATCCAAATGAAAAAATGACCCGCTCTGGGATGAGTAAGGAATACTAGGGTGTGTTAACACTAAAGGCCATTTTCATGAGATACTGCGGACATGGAAATCACCGACGCCCAGTATCGCCACATCGAGCCATATTTGCCGACGCCACGCGGCAATGTGACGCTCGACAATCTGCGCGTACTCAACGCCATCCTGTACGTTGCCGAGCAAGGGTGCAAATGGCGCGGGCTGCCCAAGCGATTCGGCAATTGGCACACCATCTATACGCGCATGAATCGGTGGTCGAAGAGCGGGGTGCTGGACCGCGTCTTTGCCCAGTTGCAACACGCGCAGATCATTCGCGTGAAGATCGAAGCCGTCGCTTTGGATAGTACCATCGTCAAGGTCCATCCGGATGGCACGGGGGCGTTAAAAAAAACGGCCCGCAAGCCATTGGCCGGTCCCGCGGCGGATGGACCACCAAGATTCATCTGGTTGCCGCGGATGCTCGAACGGCCATAGCATTTGCCCTGTCCCCGGGTCAGGCCCACGATGCGCCCGAGGGACGCAAGCTGCTGCAAGGTGTAGGGAGAATGCCGCGCCCGATCCACCTGTTGATGGATCGGGCATATGATCGAGCCCTGTACAAGCGACGCAATGAGATCGAACGGTTGTTCCGTCGGCTCAAGGGATTTCGGCGCACCTTCTCGCGGTTCGACAAACTTGATGTCATGTTCGCCGCGTTCATCACGTTCGCGGTAATCGTTGATGGCTTGCGGTAGTGTTAACAGGCCCTAGCTATTGTTCTTACATGTTGGTAAACTAGGATAGTTTCATTGCGTCAGGCCTCGCATGAAACGAGCTCAAGACGGCCTATCAACCGATGTTGTTCCGACCGAGAATGTGATCGGAAGTCTGACCGAGCCCCTTTGCTCATCCCTTTGGGTCTCTCCTTCCTTTTTCGAAATCCTTTCGCGTCATGGACAATGTCATCATTAAAGGAGAAGCCCAATATGGGTTCGAAGCTTTACGTCGGTGGGTTACCGTATTCGGCGACCGAGCAGCAGTTGAATGATGTGTTTGGGGTGCATGGCTCAGTGGCCTCTGTGAAGATCATAACGGACAAGTTCACGGGACAGTCGCGTGGATTTGGTTTCGTGGAGATGTCTTCCGACGCTGAGGCGACAGCTGCAATCACGACACTCAATGGTACGGACATGGGTGGCCGCAAGTTAACGGTCAATGAAGCGAAACCAATGGAGCCGCGTTCCGGTGGTAGTGGCAGCGGATTCGGTGGACGTGGTGGATTCGGCGGCGGAGGCGGCGGGAATAGGCGCGATCGCTGGTAAACGGCTACCACTGATAGAAACGGGGCTCTCCGGCCCAGGCCTTCCGAAACCGCTTCTCAATGGCATTACGCGGCTCGGGCCGGAACATCACCAGAAAACTGGATGATGAGGTGCGCCAGGTGAGGCATTGAAAGCCTCACATTCCAATTGGGGCCACCAGTTCTTTGCAGGATCCCTCCGCCGACACCGTCGACTGCTTCATGGACAATGTCGAAGAGATTCATGTGGACATCCCTATACTGAAGCTCATGAACCACCGCGTGGTCGACACCTAGGCAAACGGCCACAAAAACAAGAAATCTTCCAGGTAGAGTAAATGATGGAACGCAGCAGCATGAGCCTCTCGGAATCGCGACGCGGATTCCTGTTCGGAAGCATTTTGATTTTCGTCACGACCTTCGCCTGGCTCGTACTGGCAGGCTCTCTCGGGATTTCTGAATGGACAGAATACCTCGTGATTGTGGGCATCCTCGCTCAGGTCCTTCTGATCCATCGACGAGAGCAGGCGCTGTATACATCACGACGGTGGCGGTTCTGGTATGCGCTGGTCATCGCGGGGTTTGCGTGCGATCTGATGACCAGGCATCTCTGGATGCAAGGTCATGATACCATCACGGATCCCACACAAGTTCGCGGTCAGCTCATGCTGGGAGGGCTGCTGTTATTTTATATCATGACATTTCCGATCACACTCCGCCTGATCATTCGAAAAACAAACTCATAAGAGAGCAGCCTGCTAGCAGCACCCAGCTTGTCTCGACAGATGCGAAGCTGATCCAGTGGAAGAAATCCAGAATGCGGCTACCACTCTCGCGAGAAGTCTATCCTTCAAACGCATGACTGCACTTCCGGCACAGGAACTTCGACGCGATCGTATCCTTCCACTCATTCAGCTTTTGAGTATAGTTCTTGGTCTTCAAGGCTCCATACCCCACCCACACCCCTAGAAAGGCGATAGAGGAGGCTAAGTCTGCCATTGCCATCTCGGATTCCGACCCCTGAGGGGATGCCAGACTTAGCATCACCGCCGCATTCACCGGTATACCGAGGAAAAACCCCTGAAGATAGGCCCAGGGGGCCTTGGGAGGGTGATAGGAAGTCGGCAGCTGACCCAATGCCTCCCTAGGCGGCGTTTGACGAAGAATATCGCTGATCTGCTGTGCTTTCTCAGTGTTGCAAGTCGGACACGTGCGTTCGACAGGCATATAACTCCTCCTTCCTGGTATCAATTCTTTCGATCCATGCCGTTTGAACAGGTAGTTGGCTGTTCTAGGCAGGAAGAATTGACGGGTGCGAGGGGACACTCTCCGATATGGAAATTTCAACTCAAAAACAGTTCGGCCCGGAACCCCGTTCCTGGGGGTTCCGGGCCGCTCCATGAAACTCTACCACTACAGATACAGCTTAGTACCCTGCCTTGGCGTTGGGATTCACCTGGCTGGGGAACGGATCCAGGATGCTCTTCGGCGCGTTGTTCCAGATCACGTCCGCCAGATTCGACATCCGGCTCACGATCTGCGCCGCCACGCCCCCGGCCGCCCCGAACAAGCCGCACCAGCCCAACGTCACGAAGCCCCAGTGTAAGGGTGCTGAGAACAGCTCATCCACGAACCAGAACGCATGGCCCCACTCATTGAGTCCCACGTTCGGCAGAATGAACATCGGCCCCACCACCGCCGCCACCAGCGCAAAGGAGGTCGCCTGGTTATAGAGCGGCAGCCGCGTCTGCGCATACAGATAACTGGATACGCCGCACGTGATGTACAACGGGAACGTCCCGTAGAACGCCACAATGTGGCTCGCCGTGAAGCTCGTGTCCCGGATGATCACTTGGTGCCACGCCGCATCCTGCTCCAACGTGTAGCTGCCCGCGTAGTACACGCCCCAGATGTAACAGGCCAGCCAGCCCATCCAATAGAAGTACCGCTTCAACTCCAGTTTGGGGTCGAGATTGGCCAGGTTGCGGTCTCGGGTGGTCCAGATCCATCCTACCGACACCGCAAAGAACAAGGCGTTCGCCACGATGTTAAACCGCCACAGCCCCATCCACACGGAGTCGAATTCCGGGGTCATCGAATCCAACCCGTGCGAGTACCCAAACGCCCGTTGATACAGGACCCAGAAGATGCCCATCATCAGCATCGCCGCCCACCCGATCTTCCACGGCTTCGAATCGTACCACTGCGAAATGTCATACCCTTTATCGCTTGCCATAGTGTGACCTCCCTTGTGACTTATTGAAAAATCGTGCGCCTACTCTAATCCTTCCTGATCTGATACGTACTTCTTCAAACCTCTCCACCTCTTGGTACTTGTTGATACTACCTCAAATCGATATGCAAATGCCAACCGACAACTCATTCGATTCCATGCCAATAATCGTTGTCTTATCAATGGGTTGCAATTATCAACTCTCACCATTTCGTTTGCCATTCATCACCTCTACGTGTTTTCGCTTCCTCCGGTAAGTTTGACTCTGGAAATGTTGCTCCTTTTGCCTCTCGCAGCGTAGGATGCTCTTGATGGTCGGGAGCAGTCGGGAGCCGTCGGGAGCCGTATGAGACCACCCGGAGGGGCAAGCTCGCGCGTAATTGTTGCCACGCTAGTCGTGATAGGTGCGTTCTGCTTGCTAGCATACAGGCAGATGAAGCCTCAGGCACAGGGAAGAGAAGAAGTGATTGCGACCGTCATCAAGAATTGGCAACAGGCGCATCCAGCGGCACAACGGTTCGTCATTTTAGCCGACTTCAACAACGACGCCGTTCTCGATAAGGATACAAACCTCATCTGGGAGCTCTCCCCCATGCCAACAGCTGTGACATGGAACGAAGCCCGTGCCACATGCCTTACCCGAACGACCGGCGGTCAGCGAGGCTGGCGTCTACCTGCGCCGGCTGAAATGCGTAGTCTCGTGGGGCCGGCAGTAGACTCCCCTATCCCCAATATCCCGCCAGGGCATCCATTCTTGAACATCCAGCCAACATCCTACTGGACGGTTGTCCCGGAAGCCAATCAGCCATCATATGCACGGTACGTGGACGCATTTCTCGGCAACGTGCTCAGTTTCATTAAGCTATATACCTACCCGGTTTGGTGCGTTCGTGGGCCGATCAAGCAGGATGATCAATGAGTTGCTCTGTGCGTGATGTGTAGGACTGATGGTCGTCGAGCACGACGCTTACTTGACGGGTCATGCAGATGAGATCATGTTCAGGCATCACGGTGCGCGAATCGTAGGGATGTCTTCGATCAGATCCCCATTCCCTTGATAGCCCGAGACGCATCGACGGCTGAGTCACAACAGGGCTGCTCCGTAGGTTTCAGGCCAGCACACGTAAAATGGAGACTCCGTACATGCGCTAGCTTGACCAGCCATGTCGGTGGTTCAGGAAATAGACCTATGAACATCGTGGTAACCGGAGGAACAGGGTTCGTTGGCCGGGCATTGTGTGCCGCGCTATTCCAAAGAGGCCACAGAGTCACCATTCTGACGAGACATACAGGACAGGTTCTTCATCAACCCGACGTACAGGTGCAGTCGTTACAATGGAACGCTCGAGACTCGGGACCCTGGGAGCAGGTTTTTGAGGGAGCAGATGCGGTCATTAATCTCGCCGGTGCCCCGATTGCTGACGCACGCTGGACGGACTCGCGCAAACAACTCATCACAGACAGTCGAGTCCTCACCACTCGCCTATTGGTCAGAGCCTTGTCCCGCCGATCTACGAAACCCCTCATATTCATGAGCGCGTCCGGCATCGGCTATTACGGCGCAAGCGACGACCGTCGTCTGGATGAAGGAACGGCGCGAGGTCAGGGCTTCCTGGCCGATCTCTGTCTCGCATGGGAAGCGGAGGCCCTTCGGGCTGGAGAGCTTGGTGCGCGTGTCGTCATATTACGAACCGGAATGGTACTCGAACAAGATGGCGGGGCATTGCCCAAGATGCTGTTGCCATTTCGACTATTTGCAGGCGGTCCGATCATGCCGGGAAGCCAATGGGTCTCGTGGATTCACAGACGGGATCACATCGGGCTGATACAATGGGCTCTCACTACGCCGACGGTTTCAGGTCCGATCAATGCCGTGGCACCAGAGCCTGTGACAATGAAGACGTTCTGTGAGGTGCTTGGGCGGGTAATTCACAGACCATCCTGGCTCCCCGTTCCAGAGTTTGCCCTCAACGTTCTGCTTGGTGAGTTGGGAACATTGATGACAACCGGCCAGCGCGTGATTCCTGCGAAAGCAATGGCGGGAGGCTATACGTTTCGGTATCCAACGCTGGAGACTGCGCTGCAAACTATCCTGATCGGAACAACCCGTCAAGGTGCTGGCGAATAGGATCCATGAGCTACATCTGACGTCCACGGACGAGCAGGACCGGAATAGTTGTCATATCGAAGGTGATTATCCAACCCCATCGTGGATCATGCGCCAGGCCTATCAGGAATATTTAGGGCTGGACAAACCTCAGGTGACGAAATGACGGCTTGCCCGATCCGCTTGGGTATCAGCAGGTGTCTCCTCGGTGACGAAGTTCGTTTCGACGGAGGACACAAGAGGGACCGGTTTTTAACCGATGTCCTGGGTCGCTACGTTGAATGGGTACCGGTCTGTCCTGAGGTTGAGGCGGGACTGGGCACCCCGCGTGAAGCCATGCGGTTGGTCGGTGATCCTCACCGTCCTCGACTCGTCACGATCAAGAGCGGGAAGGACCACACGAGGGCTCTCACCAACATAGCCAAAGATCGGGTTGACGAATTGAAAAAGTTGGATCTCTCGGGTTATGTCTTCAAGCAGAACTCGCCGAGTTGCGGCGTCGAACGAGTCCCTATTTATAGTCAACATAGGATGCTCCATCAGAATGGAATCGGGATTTTCGCCAAGGCCTTTGTCGAGCAGTTTCCGATGATTCCTGTCGAAGAGGAAGGGCGGCTCTGCGACCCGGCGCTGAGAGAGAACTTCGTCGAACGGGTATTTTGCTTTCGCCGATTCCAAGATCTGATACAGAATGAGCTCACCAGACAGGCTCTGAAACGCTTCCACACGATACACAAGTATCTGCTCTTGTCCCACAGCCAACAACATTATGACGCGATGGGCCGATTGATCGGTCGAGCGGATCGCTATCGACCCAAGGAATTGACTGCGAAGTACGGCGCAATCTTCATGAAGGGCTTGGCTGTGAAAGCAACGGTCCGCAAACAGGTGAACGTGCTGCATCACATTGTGGGCTCCTTCAAGAGTCGATTGAAGATGCACGAAAAGGTCGAGCTATTAGGCGTGATCGATAACTATCAACGAGGGGTCGTCCCTTTGCTCGTTCCGCTGATGCTGATCAAGCACTGCGTCCGGATGCTCGAGATCGACTATCTTCGCGACCAAGTGTACCTCAAGCCGTATCCGAAAGAGCTGATGCTTCGCAATCGCATGTAGGACGATTCATGGCGACACAGAAGCAAGGAGTTATTCTGGTGGGACATGGCGGACTCCCAAAGGATTGTCCGCAAGATTTAGTGACAACGCTCAAACGGCTGGAAGCCCAGCGCCGCGCAGCCAAACAACCGCCATCCGTTGAAGAACTCGAATTGGATATGAAGATCCGTCGGTGGCCGCGGACGCCATCGACCGATCCTTACCAATCCGGCCTTCAAGCCGTCGCGGCGCGATTACAGCCCCAACTCGATGGCAGCTTGTTCGCACTCGCCTACAACGAATTCTGTGCTCCAACCGTGGGAGAGGCAGTGGAGCACCTCATTGGACAAGGGGCCACGGAGATCACTGTGACAACCACCATGTTTACTCCAGGAGGTTCTCATTCGGAAATCGAGATACCTGAAATCCTCAACCATCTCCGACCGAAACATCCCGGTGTAGAACTTCGTTATGCTTGGCCCTTTGATCTTGAGTTGGTTGCCAACACGTTAGCCGAGCAGATCCGTCGCTTCTCCACAGGAACTCGTCAAGGGGATCGGTGAAAATGTCTGTCGGCAATCGCCCCGGCAATGTAGAATGCCGGCACCCAGCGAACACTGAAACGAGGGAGGACTCATAGTGAAGGTTCGGGAGGAACTGGCAAAAGCGTTTCAGGATACCCAGGCATTCAAATGGGATCGTGAGAAGGGATTCAAGCTCGCATCCGGTGAGATCAGCCCTTTCTATGTCGATTGTCGCGCGCTTATGGCGCATCCGGAAGCGCGGCGCCTAGTCGGCCACCTCGCCTATGAGGCGCTCACCGACATTGAATTCGATTGTCTGGGCGGCCTCGAACTCGGAGCGATCCCGATTGCCGTAACCATTTCCGATTTTGCCTGCGCTGCCCCCTGTCAGCGTCTCTGGCGGACTTTCGTCGTTCGCAAGCAGACCAAAGACCATGGCCTGGGAAAGTTGATCGAAGGCAGCATACGTCCCGGCGATCGAGCACTGATCGTTGATGATGTCCTCACGAGCGGCGGATCGTTGCTGAAGGCGATGGCGGTCGCACGGGAGGCCGAGCTTCGAGTGGATCATGCATTCGTCATTGTGGATCGTCAAGAACAGGATGGGAAAGCGCGGGTGGAAAAAGAAAAAGTTCGACTCATCAGTCTCTTAACCATTCAGGACCTTATGAGCATGGTGAAGAAGGACTAGTACAACGAGCGATGCTTGTGTGTTCCTTATCCATTCATATGCACTCGAACTGAATCCCCCACCGCCGTTCCTCGACCAGTTCTTGCGCCTCATCAAGTGGACCTACAGCTCGCCTGCGTCCTTTGGCTTCTCCCTCACGAACGATACGGTATGACCTGCCGCGGCATTTCTCTTTCATGAGGTCAAGGGCATCCTTGCGTAAGGATGAGAGCATAGGGCCTTGTTCGTCCTTGAACGGATAAATCACGACCCCACCCGCGTCGTGCTCCTGAACGATCTTTGCACCGCCGGCACAGCCTCCAACCACTAGGCATGTCGCTGCAACAGTCGCTTTCAGCCAAGACTTGATCATTACCTTGGACTGGCCCCAATCACTGTGGGCAATGGAATATGACTGCCCGTGCTTCCACCGAACAGACCCTTCCAGGAGGTGTGTTCTTGTACCTGTAGGTCTTTATCCCACAGCGACTCCAAAATACGGACGGCTGAGGAGGACCCTCCGTCCATTGCCATGGCTTGACGGACTGCCGGAAGCGCATCCTTGAAACAGCGACCGATGTCGTATAAACGAACAGCTCCGAGGCTCTTAAGGAGAAGAATGTGTCCGATCACCGTTTCAGCGATAATCGTCTGATACGCATGTTTCCCACTCTCACGGACGCGGATCTTGCCGGTCAGATCCAGAAGCATCAAAGCCTGTGCCGCTTCACGGTAGTGGGGTTGTTCTTCGTCAAAACTCTCTGCAGCCAGATCAAGGATCCGTGCCTTCTTTAACCCCGAGGCGGACGGTTCTGCGACAAACAACCCCTGCCATGATGTGTGGCGCCTGCTTCCCAACGGACGTCCATCCTTATAAAGAAGACCGAGATACGCGAAGTTTTCACGGAACAACCCCGCATTGAATAATACATGATGGCCTGTTCGTTTCTGCCATTCGTCGATCCTGGGAGGGTCTGAAAGCCCTTCTTGGGCGTAATGATGAACGGAGAATTTCGTCCGCTCCGGATCCATATCGACAGCCAGCATGCTCGGCACGGTAGGACAAGCGTCGCCGGGATTCCACACCGAAACCGCTACTCCTGCAGAGAGGCGCTCCCACGAGCTGTCCTGCGCTGGGCACAGACCGGGCAGTAGCATCACGCTCAGTATCTGTAGGAGAACGCGTACGGCAGGCTTGGCTTCTTCGAACCACCGGAGGCTATTCATGACGGCCTCTGCAGATACCCAGTCGTGGCGAGTAGACCGGTAACGGCGACTCATGGTTCAGGATTGCTTGACGCTTCGTAATTGCTCGATCGCCTCCGGTTGTTGATTGTCGCTCATCCGACTTGTCGGTTTCACATCCAAGAGCTCACGCACGGAACTTGCCAAAGCCTCAGGCGTAAAGGGCTTTTGCAGATAGGCACTGGCCGGGTCACCGGTCCCAATACCCACATCGTCCGTATATCCTGAGATAAAGAGAAGCTTCAATTCCGGCTTGATCACGCGAAGATGTCTTGCCAGTTCAGTCCCACTCATCCCGGGCATCACGATATCCGTGAGTAGCAGTTTGAGCTTTCCAATATGGGGAGTGGCCACCAGACAAGCCTCTACGCCATTTCTTGCCTCGACGATACGATATCCGAGCTTACGAAGTTCATCTCGGATGAGGGTACGAACATCCTCTTCATCCTCTACAAGAAGAATGGTTTCATGACCCTCCGTCGATTGCAACAGTACGTTCTCGTCTGTCGGCACCTCGATCTCGCTTGCGACGCGCGGGAGGTATATATCGAAACGTGTCCCCACTCCGCTCTCGCTGATTACATCCAATCCACCGCCGCTCCCCGTGACGATGCCCAACACGGTCGACAGCCCAAGTCCCGTTCCCTTTCCTTCTTCCTTGGTCGTAAAGAATGGCTTGAAAATATGCTCCTGGACCTCCGAGGACATTCCGCAGCCAGTGTCGGATACCGAGAGCCTTACATACTCCCCGGGCGGTATCGGATTGACGTGGTATCGAGGCTGGTGGTCGAGCTTTGCCGAGGCGGTTTCGATCGTGAGCTTGCCGCCGGTCGGCATCGCATCCCGGGCGTTCACGACCAGATTCATCACAATCTGCTCGACTAACGCAGGATCGGCTTTGATTGTGAGCGCATCCACGCTCGGTGTCAACGTCAGTTGAATATCCGCTCCGATCAACCGCCGAAGCATGGTCTCAACATTACTGAGCGTAGTATTCAGGCTTTGAACTTTCGCTCCTGAAGGCTGTTTTCTGCTGAACGTGAGCAACTGGCGAATGAGAACCCTCGCGCGATCACCCGCCTTCTGCATTTCTTCCACCCGATTTCTTAGCGTATGATCTGGGCCCATCTCATTGAGCAAAACCTGACTATGGCCCATGATGACCGTCAGCAAGTTATTGAAATCGTGTGCCAGTCCTCCCGCCAGACGGCCGACCGCCTCAAGCTTTTGTAGCTGCCGAAGTTGCATTTCGCTTTGAACAAGTGCCTCCTCCGCCTGCCTTCGTCCCACCCGCGCTGCTCGCTCGCGCAGTACTCGCCGCACCGACGGGATAAGCCGATCCAATCCTTCCTTGGAAATGAAATCCGTCGCACCGCGCTGCAGTTGCTCAATGCACAGCCTCTCAGCAACTGCTGTTGAGAGAAAGATAAACGGTACGTCAGGAGCCGACTGTTGGGCCGACTCTAAGGCGGCCCCCTCACCAAACTCAGGCATGGAGAATTCAGCCAAGATGAGATCCAGCTGACCCTCGTTCAGAGCTGAGGTAAAGGTGCGGCGAGTTTCTACGCGTCGTATCGCACAAGAAAGTCCAGCATCAGTCAACAGTTCCTCGATGCGACCAGTATCTTGTGGGTTGGTTCCTAGATGCAGCACTCGCAACAGTGTCGTCATGGCAGGGTCACGGGATGGAACGGCAGTTTTCAGGAGGAGGTTCATTGATGATGCCCCAGAATGTTCCCAGCTCCTTGACAGCGGACAAAAACTTGTGAAACTCCACGGGCTTGACGACGTAGGCATTGGCCCCCAAGGCATAGCTGTCAGCCAGGTCACGTTCTTCTCGCGATGATGTCAGCATCACGACGGGAATCGGACGAAGGTTGATGTCAGCCCTGATGGTACGCAAGACCTCGAAGCCATTCACTTTGGGCATTTTCAGATCAAGAAACACCACGGCAGGATTTCCTTTCAGCCGTGACTTGAATTGTCCGCGGCAATACAAATAATCCAATACTTCGGCGCCGTCATGGCACAAAACGACTTTCTCGGAGATATGTTCTGTTTCCATCGCCGCCAATGCCAGCTCGGCGTCGCGGGGGTTATCCTCGGCGAGTAGGATCGGTTTGACCGCGGTCATGAGTCAAGCCTCCTTGCTGGAAGCAGTACGTGGAACGTTGCTCCCTTATCCGGCACACCTTCAGCCCATGCCCGTCCTCCATGGCGATGAACGATCCGACGAACGTTGGCGAGGCCGATACCGGTTCCCTCAAACTCGTCGGCTCGGTGCAGCCTCTGGAATACCCCAAAAAGTTTGGAGGCATACTGCATGTCGAATCCCACGCCATTGTCGCGGACGAAAAGGACGATTTCTGTAGAGCTGTGATGCTCCACACCGATCTCAATCGCGGCGATCGGCCTGGTGCTCGTAAACTTGACGGCATTTGCGATCAGGTTCATAAATACCTGTCGGAGCATGGCCGGATCGCCCTGCACTTCAGGTAGTGCAGCGATTGTCCATGATATCTCTCGTCCTTGCAAGTCCAGGCGCAGATCGGCAACGATGTTCTTAATCGCCTGATCCAGGTTGACGGTGGCGTGAAGCATTTCTTGCCGGCCCATACGAGAAAACACCAGCAGGTCATCGATCAGCTGTCCCATCTGTTTTGCGGAGTGAGAAATCGTTTGCAAATACCGGGCAGCTTTGTCGTTCAGCGAGGGCTCGACCGATTTACGCAAGAGTGCGGCATAGCCATCGATGTGACGCAATGGGGCACGTAGGTCGTGAGAGACCGAATAGCTGAATGCTTCCAGCTCCTTGTTTGCGGCCTCCAAGAGCTCTCCCCGGCGCTGTAGCTCACTGGTGACACGTCGCCGTTCCGTGATGTCATGCCGAATGAGGTAGTACACCCATGCCAGCAAGACCAGCTGCAGCAATGCACCGATGCCGAGGAGTACGATGGTATTTCTTGCCTCGGCGGCGGATTCCGCTATACGCAGTCCTACTGCTTGCCGCTCATGCAAATCCATTTCCGTAATGATTTTTCGAATCACGCTGAGCTCGCGCTTTCCGGCTCCTTCGAGGGCCATATTCTTGGCGGCTCGGAAGCCGCCCTCCTGAAACCGAGCGATGGCCTTTGATTCGGCGTTCAGTTGCCGCTCCATCATCCGATCGAGGAGGCCGACCCGTTGCTGTTGCTCCGGTGATTCGCGGATCAATTCACTGAGATACGCGGCAAACGCCGGCTTCTGCCTCACGACCTTCTTGTAGAGCTCCAGATACGACGCTTCTCCCGTCACCAGATAACGCCGGTGGGCATCTTCGGCTTCACTCATCGCGGCATCGATAGTAGTCAGGAGTAGGATCACATCATGACTGCGACCATCCAGCTCGCGGTTGGTCAGCAGGATGCTCGTATGGTGATAGGAGATCGCGCTGACGATCAGAATCCCAACAAACACCAGGTTGAAACCGGTCAAGACCCGCTGCTCGATGGTCAGTCTGTGAAACCACGCCGCTGCAATGTGGTAGAAAGCGGATGACGCCCCTGGAACAGACGCCAGCGGCTTAGGTCGTTCGGCTGCTAAGAGGTGAGCCTGTGAGGGATGGTTGGAGGCCGATTCCATTGATCAGGACGACTTGCATCACAACACTTCGGTGATCATTCGGAACCCCTCCAGTGAAACTGTGTTACTAATTGTAGCAGAACTCTCGGGACGCGGAAGCAGAAAACTAACTACCTGGGGCGGAACCTGGAGGAATTACTGTGGCCGAAGGACCGATAACATTCGCAAACATGACGGTTGCGCTGACCACCCAATCAGTGAACGGTTGGGGGTAAATGCCGATCATCAAAGTTCCGGCTAAACCGACATAGATCACCACCTTCATCGGACCCGAAATCCCGATAGGAGAGGGATCCACCGGCTCATTGATGTACATCTGCTTCACAATGATGAGGTAATAGTACATCGAGATCACAATATTGATCAGCCCAACCGCGATCAATGTATAGAGCCCTTCGTGGATGGCCGCCACGAAAATATAGAGCTTGCCGATGAAACCCGCGAGGGGTGGCACACCGGCCAGAGACAGAAGGAACAGCAGCATCGCGAACGCCAGAAACGGCGACCGTCTATTCAAGCCTCGGTAATCTTCGATTTCGTCCCTTCCAATGGCCTGGCTGACCGCGATCACGACGGCGAAGGCCCCGATATTGGCGAACAGGTACGCCAAAAGATAAAACAAAATGGCATCGCTTCCCATCTTGGTGCCGGCCGCAAGGCCGATCAACACATTCCCTACTTGGGCGATGCCCGAGTAGGCGAGCAACCGTTTGATGTTGCGTTGGGCAATCGCCACGATATTGCCATAGGTCATCGACAGAATGGATACAGCCACCAAGAGGGTCACCCACAGAGGCTTGAACGTAGCCAACGCCACGAGGAAAAGGCGGAGCAAGATCGCGAAGGCCGCAGCTTTTGGAGCGATCGACAAAAAGGTCGTCACAGGAGTCGGAGCACCATGGTAGGTATCGGGAATCCATGAGTGGAATGGAACGGCGCCGATCTTAAATCCAAGAGACGCAAAGATCAGCAGAAACCCGATCACCAAGCCGGGTGTTGCTTGAGCGGACGTCATTTCCGAAAAGACAAGCTTGCCGGTTTCACCATAGACGAGGCTGATCCCGTAGGCAAGCAGGCCGGCGGCAAAGACACCTAGGATAAAAAATTTGAGCCCGCCTTCGTTTGAAGCCAAATCATCTCGCAGGTAAGACACTAAAATGTAGAATCCAAGGGTGGCGAATTCCAAGCTGACGAAGACGGACAGCAGATCGTTGGCGGACGTCATGAACATCATGCCGAGTGCCGACATGACGACGAGACAATAATACTCCCCCCTGAAAAGGGTGAAACGATTAACGTACTCGATTGATGCGAGGATGACAAGTATCGTAGCCCCGAGGATAACGAGCTTGAAAAAGATCGCCATGCGATCCAGCACGAACATATTGCCGAAGAGCGTGCCGGAAATATGATTGAGGTCAAACCACCCCAAACAGCCGAGTGTGATCACAAGACCAGCAACACTGAGATAAGCCAGTCGCTCCTTGGGAAAGCGCGGAAGAGAAAAATCGACGATGAGCACCACACAAAGCCAGCAGGTTAGGAAGATCTCCGGCAATAAGAACAGAAGATCGGAGAAGGCCATGTTCAGCGAAAACGTCATTCGCGTCCCTCTCGTGAGACCTGAGGCGGATAGGATATGGCCTTGTGCGCAGCCAACGGGGCAGAAGTCCTTTCCGGCGCTGTCGACTTCTCCCTCACCCCTAACCCCTCACTGATTTCCGCGACCGGAACCACGCGTGTAATCCTCGCGACCAACGGGTCCACTCCAGAACGAACGACATCATATAAATGCATCGGGAAAATCCCGAAGCCGATACTGACGGAAATCATAATCAATAGAGGCAGGCGGTCGACCGTCGATATCGCATCGTGCGCATGGCTATACTTTTGGTTCATCGGGCCATAGAACAGGCCGCGCATCATTTTGAACAGATACGCCAGGGTTAAGACGATGCCCAGCATGGCCACAATCACTTGGAGAGGATACTTATTCCAGCTTCCGACGACGATCATAATTTCCGCGATAAAATTCACGGTTCCGGGCATCCCGATCGACGCCATACAGGCCACGATAAAACAGGCCGAGATGAAGGGCATCTTGTTCGCCAGGCCGCCCAACGAAGGGATGTCGCGTGAATGGGTCTGGTCGTACACCCACCCAGCCATCGCGAAGAGCATGCCGGTCGCCATGGCGTGGGCGAACATGTAGATGACTGCGCCGCTCAAGCTGATGTAATTCAAGGCCGCCATCCCTAGGAACACATAACCCATGTGACTGGAACTGGAATAGCCGATCACGTACTTGGTGTCTTTGGCATAAAACGCCACGAAACCGCCATAGATGATGCTGAACATGCAGAGCACGGCGGCGATCGGCATCAGTTCCCTGGTCGTCTCAGGAAGAATTTCAAAGGCCACCCGCATAATGGAGAAGTGTCCGAGCTTCATGAGGACACCGGCATGAAGCATGCTGGTTGCGGCCGGCGCAGCTGCATGGCCGACCGGGGACCACGAGTGCAACGGCCACAGCGGGGCGATCGACGCAAAGCCAAAGAAGACCAGCACCCAGATGATCTTGTCCAACGTCGTGCCGAGCGCCGGAATATTCATGAAATTGGCCTGCTCACGGAGCACCAGGATATCGAAGGTGTTCAGCCCGGAGTATTTATAGATGAGTAAGATGCCCATGAGGGCGACGACGGCAAACGCGGACAGGAAAAGCACCAGTTTCATCGCCGCATATTCTTTGCTGTTCGATCCGAAGTTAAGGATAAATCCGACTGAGTCCCGCCGGTTCAGACCTTCGGGATCGGTCATCTCCAAATACTTTTTCGTGTGGCTGCCCCACATCCCCAACAGCAAATACATCGGGATGACGGACATCTCGTAGAAGAAATAGAGAAAGAACAAGTCCAGGGACATGAAGACACCGATCGTGGCAGCCGCCAGGATCAGCAACCAGATGTAGAACTCTTTCGTGCGATCCTTGATGTGCCACGATACGAAGATACCGGCAAACAGCAAAATCGAAGAGGCAAGCACAAGAGGAGTGCCGATCCCGTCGACGCCCAGATATAATGCAATGCCGAGTTGCCTCGACCATTCAAACCTTTGAACAAACTGAAATCCGCCTGTGATTGGATCATAGGCATAAAAAATATAGAGCGAGGTGATCAGCGAGACAAAGGCTGCGCTTGCCGCTACGCTTCGAACAAGGAGCGGCTGTCGATTTGACACAAAAATCAACCCCAAGGCTCCGGCGAACGGAGCGAAGAGGATATACAGTAGTGCGTACTCTCCCATTGAGCTAATACCCTCGTCCGACCTGACTACTGTCCAGGGCTACCGTCTTGTCGTGATGGAGGCGATCAACGAGCGCTTGAACAGATCCGTTCATGATTCGTAAAAACGCCGAAGGATAGAGCCCGATCCAGAAAATCATGACGGAAAGTGAAACCGCGATGACCATCTCACGAAGCTGCAGGTCGCTCATCGTACCTTTCACCGCATTGCCGAGCGGACCCATCATCGAACGTTCGTAGTACCACAGAAAATACGCGGCACCGAAAATAACCCCGAGCACGGCGATTGCGCCGAACCACCACTTGGCCTCGAATGCACCCAGGAGAATGAGAAACTCCCCGACAAAGCCGTTCGTACCGGGCAGCCCGATCGACGCCAGTCCGATAATGAGCAAGAATGTCGCGAGGCGAGGCACTTGTTTTGCCATCCCCCCGAACGCCGACAACTGCGTTGTCTGCTGCCGAGAGTAGAGAAAACCGGCGATAAAGAAAAGCCCCGCCGTGCTGAACCCCAGATTGATCATCGTGAGCAGGCTGCCTTGCAGACCTTGATAGTTCAAGGCAAACAACCCCACGACGACAAAGCCCAAGTGACTGATGCTGCTGTAGGCCAACAAGCGTCGAAAATCAGCTTGAACCAAGGCCATCCAGGCTCCGTAGAGAATTGCGCAGAGCCCAAGCACGACCATCACCATGACAACCGTCTCGCTTTTCGACGCATCGGGGAGCAAGGGGAGGCTGAAGCGCATAAAACCAAACGTGCCCACTTTCAATCCCGCCAAGACCACGGCCATCCCGATCGGACCCTCCAACAGCGCATCAGGCAACCACGTATGGAAAGGAAACACCGGAGCCTTGAACGCAAATCCTAGGAACATCAGCCAAAAAATGACGAGTTGCTGAGAGATCGGAACCGGTACCGTCATGAGTTCGAGCAGATCAAACGAATAGATCTGATCGGTGTGATGCAGGGAGGCCCACTGATGGAAATTGATGTTCAGCAACGCGATGCCCACCAGCATGAACACGCTGCCCAAGAGCGTATACACGACGAACTTCAGTGCGGCGTAATGACGTTCGGCTCCCCCTCCCCACAGCTTGATCAGGAAATAGCTGGGTATCAGCATCAACTCCCAAAACACGAAAAACAGGATCAAATCCAGCGACACGAAAACGCCCATCGTCGTCGTCTCGAGCGCCAACAGGCACATCATGTACAGTTTGACTTGATGTCGAATCGTATCCCACGAGTAGACCACGACCAAGACCGCCAAAAAAGCCGTGAGCCCCACGAACAATACGCTGATCCCATCGACAGCCAGGTGATAGCTGATGCCTAACGCCGGAATCCATCGGACACGCTCTGTGAACTGCATGGCGGCTGACTCCGGCACGAAGCGCAGCAGGACGAATACCGAAAGCGCAAACTCCACCAGCGCAATGGTGAGGGCTGAGGTCCGGACCATATCCTCGTCGTCGAGCAGCCAGAGCACAGCAGCCCCGACCAGCGGGAGAAATAGAATGCAAGACAGAATCGGGAATCCGGCGGTGAGTTCTTCGAGCATGGACGCAGCCTAGTCGGGTTAAGCCCTACATCTGAGCAAACAGTTGAACGACAAGAACGAGAAGAAAGATCCCCGCGACGATGATGGCGGCATAATGATGCACCATTCCGCTCTGCATCTTCCGACCTTCGCGAGCCGCGAGATGGTTGCTATATCCGATTACGTTCAGGCCGCCGTAGATAATGTATTTCTCGACCCACGTGGATCCGGCAGAACCCCAATCAGCGAGCCATCCAACACCTCGCACGATGCCGTCTATGACTGTGCGATCGAACCAGTCAAGCATTGCACCCAGACGTTTGAGCGGCTCCACGAAGATCAGGTCGTACAGTTCGTCGACGTAGTACTTGTTCAGCAGAAGCCGGTACATCCCGGAGAATTGTTTTGCCCATTGGTCTGCTGTTGCCGGGCTCAGGCCATACAGAAAATGCGCCAGCCCCCACCCAGCCAAGGCGATGACGATCGCAATGCTCATCAACAGAATCACCATGCCGGCACTAGCTTCATGCACGCTCCCCCCCCCGACGACGGGTCCCAAGAATCTATGCAACCAACCATGCTCTGGAGGAAAACCCATAATCAACCCACCCACAATCGAGAGGAAGCCAAGGACCATCAGGGGAGCGACCATGACCATCGGAGATTCATGCACATGCTCAGCCTCATGAGGATCCATCCGAGAAGAACCGTAGAACGTCAGATAGGTCAGACGGAACATATAAAAAGACGTCATGAATGCCCCGAATGCCGCCATGCCGTACAGGAGATAGTGATGATTGGTGAAGGCATGGGCCATAATCTCGTCTTTGCTCCAGAAACCCGCCAAGGGAGGAAGCCCCGCGATCGCAATGGTGCCGATCAGGAAGAGACGATGGGTCCATGGGATCCGGCTGCTCAGTCCGCCCATCTTTCGGATATCCTGTTCCCCCGATACTGCATGGATCACCGACCCTGCCGACAAGAACAACAACGCTTTGAAGAACGCATGGGTCATGACATGAAACACGGCCGCCGTATAGGCGCCGATCCCACAACCGAGAAACATATATCCGAGCTGGCTCACCGTCGAATAAGCCAGGACGCGTTTGATGTCGGTCTGGACGAGTCCGATGGTCGCCGCAAACAGGGCGGTGCCTCCACCGACAAACGCCACCAGCGACATCGCGAACGGTGAGAGATCGAAGATCGCGTGATTACGGACGACCATGTAGACACCGGCCGTCACCATGGTTGCCGCATGGATCAACGCGCTCACCGGCGTCGGACCTTCCATCGCATCGGGCAGCCAGGTATGGAGGGGAAGCTGCGCAGACTTCCCAACCGCACCGATGAAGAGGCACAGAGCGATGGCAGTCGCCATGTCTGGAGATAGTTGCCCGACCTGGGCAAAGACCTTGGTATAGTCGAGGGTCTTAAAGTTGGTGAAGACAAGAAATATCGCGACGAGAAATCCCGCGTCGCCGATCCTGTTGACGACGAACGCTTTGGATGCCGCCTTGGCGGCAGAAACCTTGTCATAGTAATAGCCGATCAAGAGATAGGAACAAAGCCCGACACCCTCCCAACCGATAAAGAGCACGGCATAGTTGTTCCCCATGACCAGAAGCAGCATGGAGACCATGAATAGATTCATGTAGGTGAAGAAGCGCGTAAATCCAGTTTCTCCGTGCATATACCCCACGGAATAGACGTGAATGAGGAACCCGACACCGGTGATGACCAGCAACCAAGCGCAGGTCAGAGGATCCACCAGGTATGCTAAATTGATCGCAAGATCTCCCCCGAAAATCCACTGGTAGACAACCACTTCATGAGAAGTTCCCGTACGCATGACATCGGTGAATACGCCGACCGTACAGAGAAACGATAGGCCGACTGACCCCCAAGCCAATCGATGGGCCATCCCATGCGAGTAGCGGTGCCCGAGCAGTCCGTTCGCAAGAACCGCGAGCAGCGGGAAAACGGGAATCAATTTGATGAGGAGATCAGTCAAGCTGGACACAGTATCGTACCATTCTGCGGATGCTCAGCTAGCCAGCCATGCTGCACGGAGTTGAAACCTACAACGTACTCATGGCGATACGTTGAGGGGTACGAGCCACCGACGGCACCATTGGATGCGATTGTCCACATCCTGCTACCACTTTAATAGGTTCATTTCATCTACATTCGTGGAAATCTTGCCTCTGAACACGACGATGATGATGGCCAAACCAACGGCCGCTTCGCCGGCCGCGATGGCGATGATGAACAGAGCCACAAGTTGCCCTGCCATCGATTCCAAATAATGTGAGAAGGCGACCAAATTAATGTTGGCCGCATTCATCATGATTTCAACCGACATCAGCACGATAATGAAGTTCCGTCTGATAAGCACACCCACGAGCCCCGTCATAAAAAGGATCGCGCTGACGGCTGTATAGGCAGACAAAGGAATCATAACCGCTCGCGATGCCTCTCCAGCGGCTTCGGAGCCTTGGCCAGCACGATCGCGCCGATAATGGCTCCGAGCAGAAAGATGCCGACGATCTCAAACTGCAAGAGATGGTCGCTGAACATCTTGATGCCCACGGCATAGGTATCGCCGTCTTGCAGCACGGCGGTGGTCGGAGCATCCCCCTTGACCCCCGCAAATGGAGACCGCAGGAGGAGGTACAAAACGTAGCCGGCTCCCAAGACAGCAGGCCCGAGAATATACAGAGCCGATGGGTGAAAATACCGTTCATCCGTCTTGAGATTCATCAACATCAACACAAAGAGGTACAGCACCAGAATGGCCCCAACGTAGACGATGACCTGCACGGCCCACAAGAACTCCGCGTTCAGAAGAATGAATAGGCCGGAGACGTGCATGAGCAACACGAGGAGAGAGAGCGCGCAGTGAACTGGGTGACGCAAGGACACCGTCATAACACCGGCGGCAATACTGACCAATGCAAAATAAGCGAAAAACATTCCGGTCATGGGTGCGGCTCAGCTCAGATGTTTGGGAGGCGGTTGGGTCGACTTCTGTACCGACTGTGGAAAATAGTAACGGTACTCGCGGCTTTGCTCGACATCCTTCTCCTGGTTGTGCGCATACAAATATTTCTTCCCGTCATCAAGATGGCGTTCGCCGATGTCGTACAGCCGCTTCTTGTCGAAGAGTAGACTGCGTTTGTCATGGGTCGAGTATTCGTACATCTTGGTCATCGCCAATGCGTTCACGGGACATGCTTCGACACAATAGCCGCAGAAGACGCATTTTGTGATATCGATATAAAATTCACTGGCGTAGCGCTGGAGTGGTCGCGCCGGATCCTCGGCACTGATCACCTTGATGCAATGCGAAGGACAGGCGGCCTCGCAAAGATCGCAGCCGACACACCGTTCTTGCCCATCATCATATCGAAGCAAACCAAGCGCACCGCGATGCGTATCTGGGATCGTTCGTTGTTCCCGCGGATACTGAAACGTCATCGGTCGATGAAGCATGTGCCGAAACGTGACCTTCATCGCGTCCACAATCTCGTAGAACAACGCAGCCTGAAGGATCTTCTTGGTCAACGCGCCGACACTCATCGTAGACTCCTTGCCACGGCCCAAGATATCCGCTTACGCCTGTTCAACACTTACCCAGATCTGTTTGAACGACGGGACACCGGTCGTGGCATCAACCGACACCGGCATTAAGTCCTTCACCGGGGGTTCATTGAAATGCTCGGGGAAAAAGCAGGTGCCCGGCGCGATGGACTGATCCGGCTGCACACCAAGCTGAAGCGAACCACGATCCGAGGTCAAACGCACCTTCGCACCGTCTTGCAATCCGAGACGTTCCATGTCCCGTATGTTCATCCGCAGCTTCTCGGTGTTCGGAGCGATCTTGATAAGCCCGGGCGCTTGCGTCGACAATTTCCCAGAATGCATCAATAACTGTCCCATCAATAGAGAAAAGGGACGGGTATGTTCTCCCGATGACGGACACCGTTGATAACGAACCTTGACCCCCGCTGCGTAGTCGTTGGACAAATACTGATCAGGGGCTGGCATAACCTTGCGGGGTTGTCCGAGATTATAATATCCGGGCAACAGTTTCATAATCTCGGCCTGAATATCATTGGCAGATTGGTACTCCCATCGGCATCCCATGGCATTCGCGAACGCGGTCATGATGTGCCAGTCCGGCAGGCTCTCTCCAAGCGGATCCATCGCCTGACGAACGCGAAGCACACGACCTTCAAGATTCGTAAATGTGCCGTCCTTCTCCGCATAGGTGCAAGCGGGGAGCACAAAATGAGCCAATTTCCCCGTTTCAGTCAAAAAAGGATCTTGCACGACTAACAGTTCGAGTCGTTCAAGGGCGGCTCGCACCTCCATCGAGGCCGGCAAGGTCGCGAGCGGATTTTCCCCCAGAATGTATAGGGCTTTGATCTGTCCACTCTTGCTCCGCTTCAAGATTTCGATGAGATGTGCCCCTGAGCCGACAGGAGGGAGTGACGTTTCCCATGCCTTGGCGAACCGGTCTCGAACTGCTGGATCGTCAAACCGAGCCTGACCTGGGAGAAACTCAGGTGCTGCGCCCATATCAACGGCCCCTTGTTCATTCGGCTCCTCCGTCACGGTGTTCACACCACAACCCGCTCGTCCGAGCTTGCCGGTGATCCAGGCGAGATCCATCAGTTTTAAGACGTTCTGATAGCCGTTCGTCCGTCTGACAATCCCTTCACCGCATAGGATGATCGACCTCGACGATTCGGCAAAAATAGCCGCAACTTCTCGGAAGGCTTCCACGGGCAAGCCGGTCTGCGCCGCAAGCCGCTCCAACGAAACATTCTCCACCGCACTTTTGAGCGCTTCAAACGCTTGGGGGTGTTTCTCGACAGCTTCTTCATCCACCAAATCCTGATCGATGGTCGTCTTGACCAACCCATCGATCACTGCTCCCTCTGTTCCGGGCCTGATCAAAAACGAGTGCGATGCCAGCTTTGCAATATTCGTAATGGCGCTGTCGAGCGTCACCACCTGAGCCTTGTAGACCCGTATCGCTTCTTTGATTCGCACGGCAGTCAACGGGTTCGTCTCGGTAATATTGGAGCCGAACAAGATGATGGCTTTCGCTTTAGTCAAATCCTCCCAATCATTCGGCGCTCTCCCAAGTCCGACCGCATGTTTGGACGCGAGCACAAAGTTCATATGGCCGTAGCGGGCGCTACTATCGAGCTGGTTGGTTCCAAAACCAGTGCGCATGAGCTTCTGAAACAAATACAGTTCTTCGTTCGTACAGCGCGCCGTCACAAGGCCGCCGATGGCATCGGCACCGTATTTTCCCTTAATTTCGGTCAATCGGTCTACGAGCAGGTGCATAGTTTCCAGCCAAGGCTTTTGCACCAACCGACCCCCTTCGCGGACAAGGGGCTGTGTAAGCCGGTTCTTACTGTCTAGATATTCGAACCCAAAACGTCCACGCACGCAGAGCCCGCCGTGCCCCTTGGCAGTTTCCGATCGGTCGCCCCACTTGTTCTTCCAAGATAACGGGGAGGTGACTCGGACCACCTCTTCATCTTTCGTTTCCAGGTAGAGTTGGCAACCGTCTCCGCAGTAGTTGCAGGTCGTCGTCGTCTTCTTCATCTGCCACGGTTTATACAGATACTTGGAAAACTTGTTCGTGATGGCGCCGACCGGACACACTGCTAAACAATCTCCGCAGAATTCACAATCGAGGGCGAGATCGCCCTTGGCCACGACCTGGTTGAATCCGCCCTTCTTCATGAACTGCAAGGCATCGATCATCAACACATCCTTGCAAACATTGATGCATTCCGCACAGGCAATGCAGCGATTCATGTTGAAGTCGAGCACGGGACTGCGTGTATCTTCCGGAATGAATTTCTGCTTCGCATTGGCCAGATTGGTCACGCCATGCTGGAAGGCCATATCTTGGAGTTCACAATGGCCGTCCGCATCGCACACCGGGCAGTCGAGAGGATGCACCGACAGGTGTTTCTCGACGGCTTTCTTCCGAGCGAGAAAGAGATCCTCTCCTTCTGTACGAATCACCATTCCCGCCGCCGCCTTGGCGGTGCACGACCGAACGGGAGCCTTCTTTCCCTCTTGCATGACGAGGCACATGCCACAAGAGCCGAACGGATCGAATGTGTAGTGATAGCACATGGCCGGGATGATCTTGCCCGTCATTGCGATGACGTCGTACAAGGACACCCCGTCCCTTGCTGTGACGGATTTCCCGTCGATGCTCAATTCGATCGTTGCCGCTTCAACGTCTGGATTAGTAGCCGGCTTCAAACCCATAGCTCTTCTCCGTGGAAGGGAAAACGCGAACCGAAAAATGAAACCCTGAGTTTACCTCTCACTTTCCACATCTGGTATTTTACAATCTATCTATCGCATTCGCCCATCACGACATCGTAGGTGCCGAAGATCGTACAGGCATCCGAGATCATATATCCTCTGGCCATATGATCGAACGCGCCCATATGCACGAACGAAGGGGCGCGAATCTTCAGTCGATAGGGCTTTCCTCCCCCCGTACTGACGATATAAAAACCCAACTCCCCTTTGTGCGCTTCTGTGCCGCAGTAGATTTCTCCAGGTGGAGCATCGAACCCCTGCGAGAATAGCTTGAACTGTTGGATCATTGCCTCCAGGTTCGTGAAGACTCGCTCCTTCGGCGGCAGCGTCACGCTGGGAACATCCGCCATAATGGGCCCCTCCTGCATCTGCTCCAGACATTGTCGAATGATCTTGACGCTCTCGTAAAGCTCCATCACCCGAATCCAATACCGATCATAGGTATCGCCGTTTTTCCCAACCGGAACGCTGAACTCGCACTTTGGATAGGCGCTATAGGGCTCGTACTTACGAAGATCATAGTCCACGCCGGACCCGCGAAGAACCGGTCCGCTCAGTCCAAAATTGACCGCATCTTCGGCGGAGATCACGGCGACCCCCTTGGTGCGCCCAAGCCAAATGCGGTTTCTCTCGAGAAACACCTGATATTCGTCGATTTTCGGCGGGAAATAGTCCAAGAACTGTTTGAGCTTGTCGAGCAATGAGGGAGTCAAGTCCCGCTCAACCCCGCCGATTCGATACCAACTCGTCGTGAGACGAGCTCCGCACAGCTCGTCGAACCAATCCAGCAGGATTTCCCGATCCCGAAAACAATAAAAAAAGACGGTCATGGCCCCGATGTCAAGCGCCTGGGCGCTCAGCCAAAATTGGTGCCCAATGATCCGCTGTACCTCCGCAACGATTGTCCTGAGATATTCCGCCCGCTCTGGCACTTGCAAATTCAAGAGTTTTTCAACGGCACGGCAATAGGCAAAGTTGTTATACATCGCACAGACATAGTCGAGCCGATCCGTATGAGGAATGAACTGATGGTACGTGCCATCTTCAGCAAGCTTTTCTACTCCTCGGTGGAGGTACCCCATGACCGGCGTAGATTTCACCAACCGCTCCCCTTCCAGCTCTAGAATTACTTTCAACACCCCGTGCGTACTGGGGTGCTGAGGTCCCATGTTGAGCAGGAGTTCCTCGGTTCGCAGGGTCGGAAGCGTCTCGCTTTCCGGATGCTCCGGGTTGATCTTATAGACGGTGGTTCTTTGGTCCTCGAATGCCACTGGTGGAGTATCCTATCGTGGAACTTCGTCCAGAAAATCAAATGTATCTCGCCAGCCCTTTCCACGGAGTGGAAAATCCTTACGCAACGGGTAACCTTCAGTATAATCATCAGGCATTAAAATCCGGCGAAGATCGGGATGATTTCGAAACCGGATACCCATCATGTCGAAGACTTCGCGTTCCATGAAATCGGCACCTTTCCAAAGATCCGTCAAGGAATCCACGACACAATCTGATTCAGGCACCCGTGTCTTGAGCCGAAGGCGATGTCGTTTCCTAATCGAGTAGAATTCCCACACGACTTCGAATCGCTCTTCGTCATCCGGCCAATCCACGGAGCTCACATGAACGATATAATCGAAATCCATCCCGGGATCGCTTCGTAGAAACTGAGCAACGTCATGGAGCTTGTCTCGGGAGACGGTCACCGCCACGTCACCGCGCCACTCAGCCAGGCCGGTGATTCCGACCGAAAACGTCTGCTGAATCCGCTGGAGCAGTGGATGCATAACGACGCGTCACACTTTCAGACCGGCCTTGACCTGCTCCGGTTGAGTCACAAACACACGTTTTTGCATGATGCGATCCTGCAGTTTTAGAATGCCGTCCAAGAGCGCCTCGGGAGTCGGAGGGCAACCGGGCACATAAATATCAACGGGAATAAATCGGTCGACTCCCTGCACGACACTGTAACTGTCATAGATGTTCCCTGATGTGGCACAGGACCCCATCGCAATCACATACTTAGGTTCAGGCATTTGGTCGTAAATTTTTCGAATCACCGGCGCCATGCGTCGACATACGGTTCCGGCGACGATCATCAAATCCGACTGTCGCGGCGACCCGCGAAACACTCCTGCCCCGAACCGATCCATATCGTACCGCGAAGAAACCGCGGCCATCATCTCGATGGCGCAGCAGGCGAGCCCGAACGTCATCGGCCAGAGAGAGCCCTTCCTAGCCCAGTTCACGGCTTTTTCAAGAGACCCCGTGATGACGTCCGGAGCTCCGTCTTTCTCAGGCCGTCCCAGTTGGATCAATCCCATACAATCCTCAGTCCCACTCCAGCGCACCTTTTCGCCAGGCATACACGTAGGCCACAATGAACAGTCCTATAAAAATCATCATTTCGATCAACCCAATCACCCCGATTTTGGTGAATACCACGGCCCAAGGATAGAGAAAGATCACTTCAATATCGAAGATGACGAACAACATCGCAAAAATGTAATACCTGACAGGGAACGGCATACGGGCGTCGGAAAATGGTTCAGCTCCACACTCGTAGGTCGATAGTTTTTCTGGTTCCGGATACCTGGGCTGCACAAAATAACTGACGAGCAAGGTCGCTATCCCAAAAACCAACGTTACCAAGATAAAGAGAAAGACCGGAAAAAACTTCGTCAGATATTCAAGAAGAGCTTCCGTCCCGGTCATTTGGTTTTTGCTCTCCCAAAGCATTGACCTTGAAAGGGTATGAGGGATCTGATGCGTGAAATTTTAGTGCCCCGATCTCGGGGATAGCAAGCGAACAAAGGACCTAATTCCAGGCGGACCCGAAAGTCCTAGGCATGGCTGTCTGAGAGCGGAGAGTAGGTTGAACGATTAGGTTCTTGCTGCAACATAAATCAGGCATCAAGCGCCTAATGTCTTTCGCGTTGTTCATCCTCCATCCCACAAGAGGATGGTCCAGCCTGGAAACTCTCCCATTCCGATTCGAGGGGAGAAAACGCCTTGACCGTTCGTCGTCGATGGATCTGTGTATCGATTCGTTCCTCTCGGCGGAAGCCCCTGGAGAGACGCTGATCCTTTTTTTCATCACCGTTCATCATCGCTCACGGCCCTCGGACAGATAAGGGAGGACAGGATTGACTCCACGTTATCATTGAAAAGAACGGCCCGTCAAACTCCTACCAAACCGGCTCAAATTCTTGACAACACAGCGTCTTTTGCTATGTTTTTTCAAGCAACACTGGCCTCAGAAGGAACCTATCTATGAAAACCTTGGCGTTCCTCGTCTTAGTCCTCTGTTCAGGAGCGGACCTCTCACTTGAGGCAGCGCTAGCACAGACACCAGAGATCGATTCTATTCGGTTTTCGCAGGCTGCACTCGCCTTTTCCAGCGGAGCCATCCAAAAAACATCACCGATCGACGGAATCGTAAATTTGATAACCGGGGATAATCAGTCAACGGGCAATCGCATGCTTCTTGGCAAGCGAGATTCACTCTATCTCAAACTCAACAACCCCACTGAGGTAACGGTCGGTGATCTTTTCACGGTCTACCGGCGGGTTCGGAAAGTGTTTCATCCAGTGACTAAGGAGTATCTCGGATTTGTCATGAATCGTTCAGCGGTCGTGAGGGTGACCGCTGCCGACCACACTCTCACGACCGCGGAGGCCGTGCTGAGCTACGGACCGATTTCCCCCGGTGACCCTGTCATGCGCTTTGTGCCTCTGGCTCCAGACATCGAGACGAGCCCCGCGTCGAACATCCCCGACATTGAGGGTATGATTGTTGAGCTCCAGGCCGACCGGACGATGACCCTGGTCTCACAGTCAAATGTTGTGTACCTGGATCGAGGGAGGGAAGATGGATTAAAGACCGGCGAACTCCTCGACATCCACCGGCACAGTGCCGGGCTTCCTCCACGAAAGATCGGCCAACTCAAGGTATTGGCGGTAGAATCTCATACAGCTACAGCTCTTGTATTTAAGGCCAACACCCGGGTCATCCAAGGAGACCGGTTCAAACTCGTTGGATACGCCGCACCCCTCACCAAGCCTGTAGGAGCAAGC
Organism: Nitrospira sp.; assembly: GCA_029194675.1. Taxonomy (NCBI): domain Bacteria; kingdom Pseudomonadati; phylum Nitrospirota; class Nitrospiria; order Nitrospirales; family Nitrospiraceae; genus Nitrospira; species Nitrospira sp. The sequence goes on from JARFXP010000003.1 coordinate 360,658, forward strand.
CCGGGGTCGCCCCCGACCCAGGCCAGTCAACCGGTCCCAGCCGATCTGGTATCCAGCAAGCTGAACATACAGGATGCATCAGGACAAAGCCGAGTCAACCTTGGGGACCTAGCGAAGTTCCTGCGCTACGACTCAGGGGATGCGGCTATCAAGACGGAAAATTACAAGGTGCTCGATCAGTTGATTGAATACCTGCGCACAAGCGGCGACATGAGGATGATCCGTATCGAAGGTCATACGGATAACGTGGAGATCGGCCCTTCGCTCAAGTCGCGGTATCCAAGCAATCGGGAGTTGTCCAAAGTGCGCGCAGACGGCGTCCTCCGCTATCTCGTAGAAAAGGGCGGCGTGGAGCCGGAACGGATCAGTGCGGTGGGACTCGGAGACACCAAACCAACCGCCACGAATACGGCGGAGGAGGGCCGCGCGAGGAATCGACGCGTGGAAATTCTTCTCTATACTTCTGATGTACCGGTGCTTAAACCTGACGTACAGACTCACGTGCAAAGGCTCGAACACAATCCTTCGAGTTTGAGCGCAGGAGACAGCAACGACCAATCGTTCGCTTCGACTGCTGCATCAGACCCAGCTGGTTCCTCTGGGCGAGGGACCCTATCCGTCGGCGATTCTTCCCAGATTTCTGTGAAGAATGGATCAGGTCCCACCAATAACCCCGATGCGAGTGGTGATACGCCGGCAGCTACCAATAGACTGGATACTCCTCCTCAGCCGACTGCCGGGACCCCAACGGATTAGCATAGCCTTAGCAGGCTGCGGAAAACCCCTCCCTCCATATCTTCGAGAGCCTCAGGACGAACGGAGCGTTCATTGAACATACTGAAATTCCCGATCGTGCTGCGCCCGCCGAAGCGGACAATCGAGTTTTTCCGCAGCCTGCTAGACGGTAGCCTATACACTCTTTTTGTACACGATTAGCCCACCGATGAGGAGTGCACCCATCACGCCTGCGAACAACCACATCATATCCATAACGGCTCCTTTCATTAGGTCATTAATGACAACGTGAATTCTTGTCACACGAATGGAGCAACTCTTGTGCTCAAAGCACTCCGATGAGACCGTCCCTGAACTGGGCAGAAATAGACGCATCACACATCACGTATGCGTGACGGATTCAGAGGGGAGGGGTAAATGTCCTCAGGATTGTCTATTTGCTTGGACAGATGAAGCTGTCAGGACTCTATTGGCAGATAGGACGCTGCTGGCCGAAATGTTCACGTCCATGCGGTGTGGTCAAATCTTGGTTGGGTCCGATCGGGACAATACGGGTAGGATTGATGTCGTCGTGCGTCACGTAATAATGCCGCTTAATATGGTCGAAATTCACGGTCTCGGCGATGCCGTCGGTTTGGTAGAGGTCCTTGAGATACCCGAAGAGATTGGGGTAATCGATGATTCGTCGGACATTGCATTTAAAATGTCCATGGTACACGGCGTCGAACCGAACCAACGTGACAAACAGTCGCCAATCGGTTTCCACGAACTCCATCCCGAAGAGGTAACGCCGACCCGCCAGGCGTGCTTCGAGCTGATCCAGCGCGGTAAACAATCGCCGTGCCGCTCGTTCATAGGCATGTTGTGATGTGGCGAATCCTGCTCGATAGACTCCGTCGTTCACGTTTTCGTAAATGAATGTGTTGAGCTCATCGATCTCTTGCCGCAGGCCATCCGGGTACAAATCGACCGGGCTTTTGGTGAATCGATCGAACTCGGCGTTGAAGATTCTCATCAGATCATCATCGGAGTTGGTCACGATCCGTTTGGTGACACAATCCCAGAGTGCCGGGACCGTCATGCGACCGATATAGTTTGGATCGGTGGCATGATACGCTTCACGGAGAAACTGGAATCCATTGATAGGATCAATGGATTGTCCAGCGCCTTCTCGAAACGCCCATCCTCGCTCGTCACGAATAGGATCCACGACCGTCATACCGATCACATCTTCAAGCTGCTTTAACTTGCGTACGATGATCGTACGGTGAGCCCATGGACAGGCCAATGAGACGTAGAGATGATAGCGCCCGCGTTCAGCAGGATAGCCGGAGCCGCCGTTCGCCGTAACCCATTGTCGGAACACGTCCGGCTGGCGTTGGAACTCACCGTCCGGTGATTGTTCATCTGGAAATTGAGCTTGAATTTCCATACAGAGCCCCTTCCTCGGAGCAGTATCTCATATTCACAGCCTACAGTATTGGGAAGTCTCAGTGCATGACTGTCGCATTTCGCCACGACATCACATGCTCTCGGTGGCAAAAAGCCGCGAATGTCAGCTTTCGCATGAGGAAAACAGCGGGTTTGTGGGGCATGTCCCGTGCGAGAGACTTGGAGGGGAGTAAGGATGAATCTGAGGTCGAAGAGTAGACCGACGAGATGTGATTTGTGATTCGTACCTGCCTGAATCAGAGCACAACCGAATTGCTCCTTCGGATCCTACATGGCCTGATGGCTTGCGTGATCGTAGCGGTGGGAATTGCTTGTGAGAACAAACCGGTGGACACCGCAACCGTCAAACCGGACTCACACCTTGAACGAGCAGGGTCGTTGCACCTGACGCCGGAAGAGTTGTCCAGGATGTGGCTGGAACTTGTGCCGGTCAAGCAGGGGCAACTGCTTTCGCATCGTCAATTTCCCGCAACTGTACAGGCCAACCAAAATGAATTGGCGGAGGTCACGCCTCTGATCAGAAGCTCTTCACCGTGGCGAATCTCACGGGTGTGTGGGTGATCGGCAATGTGCCTGAGAAGGATGTGCAATTCATCCGCAAGGACCAGAAAGTGAATGTGGTCCTGGCGGCCTATCCGCATGCGATCGTCACCGACGCAATTACCTATATTGGAGATGTGCTTGATCCAGCAACGCGGACCATGCGTATGCGGGTAACGGTTCTCAACTCCGAGCGTCTGTTGAAACCGGAAATGTTCGCCGTCGTCAGTGTGCATGGAGCATCGAACGAGGACACGCTGAGCGTGCCCCTCTCGGCGGTCCAAGATGGGCCTGTCGGCAAGATGGTGTTTGTTCAACGGGAGGCCGGTACCTTCGAAACGCGGACGGTCAAGTTGGGGGACGAAGAGGGCGATGTGGTCAGGGTGCTGGAGGGGGTTCAGGCGGGCGAGGAAGTCGTGACAAAGGGCTCCGTTGCCCTGAAGTCTGAAATGGAACGGCACAAGATCGAGCCTTCGCTATGATCGCTTCGCTTCTAGAATTCTCACTGCGGCAACGGATCCTGGTCTTGGGTCTGGCCTATCTGTTGTCCGTCGTCGGCGTCTTTGCCTTCCAGTCTATCCCGATCGACGCCTATCCCGACGTGACCAACATCCAGGTGCAGGTGCTGACTGAGGCGGCTGGTCTCTCACCGGTCGAAGTAGAGCGGTTCATTACCTATCCCCTCGAACTCCAGATGACGGGTCTGCCTGGTCTGGCGGAAATCCGCTCGCTCTCCAAGTTTGCGCTCTCTCAGATCACGGTGGGGTTTCAAGAGGACGTCGATATCTACTTCGCCCGTCAGTTGGTCCTGGAGCGGATCATGGCGGCGAAAGAGCGGTTACCAGAGGGGATCGAGCCGGTGATGGCCCCAGTCACCACAGGGCTGGGCGAGGTCTATCACCACTATGTCAAAGGGCCTCATGCGATGGCGACCGATCCTCAGGTCGTCGAAAGGGAATTGACGGAGCCACGAACGATGCAGGACTGGGTCCTGCGCCCGCTGCTGAAAAACGTGCCGGGCGTGATCGACGTGAACGGCATGGGCGGGTTTGTGAAGCAATATCAAGTTCTGGTGGATTCGGCCAAGCTCCACAAGTTCGACCTGACGCTCACCAGATCTATGAAGCGGTGGTGAAGAACAACGCGAACATCGGGGGCAACGTGTTGGAGAGATATGCCGATCGCTCGATCGTGCGAGGGCTCGGGCTGATCAAGACCGTGGGCGATATCGAATCCATCATCCTGAAAGAGGTCGGGGGTACGCCGGTGTTCGTTCGGGATGTCGCCGAAGTCCACATAGGCCACGCCGTTCGCCATGGTGCCGTGGTCCTCAATGGGGAGCAAGAGGTCGTGATCGGGACGGTGCTGATGCTCCGCGGAGGCAATGCTCGTCAGGTGGTCGAGGCGGTCAAGGTCGAGGTGCAGGACCTGCAACAGAGTACGATCATCCCTGCAGGCACGAAGCTGATCCCCTTCCATGATCGCATCGAACTCGTGAATGCCGCCATTCAGACGGTGCGCGATGCGTTGATTGAGGGGATCGTGTTGGTGGTCTTCGTCTTCTTCTTTTTCCTGGGTCACGTGCGCAGTGCCGTCGTCGTGACGGTCTCGCTGATCGTCACCCCCTTGCTCACGTTCATCGCAATTTGGTGGGCTGGCCATCGCCATCGGTGAGATCGCGGACGGTTCGCTGGTCGTGGTCGAAAACGTGTATCGCCATCTCGCGCAGACCAACGGGGAGACTGGTAGGAGCAAGGTCGATGTCATTCTCCATGCCACGAAAGAAGTGGGCCGGCCGATCCTCTTCGGCATTCTGATCATCAGCGTCGTCTTCCTGCCTCTCATGACCTTGCACGGCATGGAGGGGAAGATGTTCGCGCCGCTCGCCTACACGCTTGTGATCGCGCTCCTAGCCTCAGTTGCGGTGACTCTGACCCTGTCGCCGGTGCTCGCGTCGCTGTTCCTGCGCGGAGACCATCCGCAGGAGACGCGCCTGACGTTTTGGATGAAGCAGCGTTATCTCCCGGTGTTGCAATGGACGCTACGGCACCGCGGCCTCGTCCTGACCGGTTCAATCATGGTCGTCCTTTGGAGTCTTGCTCTCATTCCATTCGTAGGGCGGGAATTCATTCCGCTCCTTGAGGAAGGGGCCCTGACTCCTCAGGTTGCGAAGCTGCCGAGTGTGTCGCTGGCCGATATTCCCGGCATTTCCGCGCTGATGAGCCAGCCGATTCAAGAACGGGTAGACGAGCTGATCTCGGGGATCAGGACTCAATGCGCCATCAAGGTGTTCGGAGACGATCTCGATATGCTCCTCGACAAGGCGCAAGAGATTGCCGCTTTAATGCAGCAGGTCAACGGCGTTAAGGATGTCAAAGTCGAACAGATTGCCGGCCAGCCCTATCTCATCATCGACATCGACCGACAAAAGATCGCTCGCTTCGGTATCAACGTGGCCGATGTGCAAGAGATCATCACCACCGCCGTCGGAGGCAAGGTGGCGACCCATGTGCATGAAGGCGAACGGCGGTTTCAGTTGACCGTTCGGTTTCCAGAACAACAACGCAACAGCGTCGTGACCATCGGAGAGATTCGCGTGAAATCGGCTTCCGGTGCACTGATCCCGATGAGCGATCTTGCCACGATCGAGATGCGCGAGGGCCCGGCTCGCATCAGCCGCGAGCATGTGAAGCGACGCATTTACATCGGCTTCAATGTCGTCGGACGAGACATCGGCGGCGTGGTCTCGCTTTGGCTGAGCGGGCAATATCTAAGTGTGCCGGCTTCCATCAGGTTCATCGAGCTGTTCGGGCTCGCGGTGGGGAACGGAATTGTCCTTGTCTCGTACATCAACCAGCTGCGCCATAAGGGACAGTCGATCGACGAAGCGGTGCTGACCGGTTGCAGCCTGCGTCTTCGTCCGGTCGTGATGACGCTGATGACGACGTTGCTAGGGCTTCTGCCGCTGGCGCTTGCGCAAGGGATTGGGGCGGAGGTCCAACGGCCCCTCGCCAGTGTCGTGATCGGCAGACTCTTTACATCGACGGCGCTGAGGTTGGTGGTATTGCCGGCCCTCTACAGTGTCTTTGCGGGACGTACGGTAGGGAAAGAGGAGGCGTCGGAATGGGTATGAGGGGAGGGTGGCTAGCAGAGTGGGATGTTCCTCTGACGGCCAATACGGCGATGAGGGTTGCCTGGCTATCGTGTATCGGTGTTGGCCATAGCTCTTCTGAGGCTGCGCCTGGAGGGTGCAATGCCGTCGCACGCTTTCCATCGCAACGAACTCGAAAGGTACCCGCGACGTAAGCAGAGGCAGACCCTGCCCTGCCAGCCGCTCTGAGGAAGGGGACTGGAGAATGGAATGCGGGAGGTGTTCTCTCGATGTACGCGATCAGGGATCGACGATGCCCTGCTCCGAATTTGGAATGAAAGTGTTTAGGAGAAGGATTCGTTTGGGCGGGGTCAGAATGTTTGTTCCCGGTAAGGTCAGGCACTAAACTTGTACGTGCTTGTTGGTAAGTCAGCGAGGCCGGTCCAAGTGTGATTCCTTCGCTGGCAGGCGAGGCCAAATTCACAGGGCGATCAGTCAGAATGGGGAAGGGGGGTCTATGAGACACGTATGGGCGAGAATAACCTTGTTGTGCCTTTTCTTAGCTCCGGGCGGATGGGCGCATGCTGCCGGCGCCGGGGATCGCGATATTTCCAGAGGGGAGGACCTGTTGAAGAACAAGCAGTACACGGAGGCACGTACATCGCTGGAGGCCGGAATAGAGAAGGATCCTACGAATGCACAGGCTCATTTGAGTCTTGCTGAGGCCTGTCGAAGGTTAGAAGCCTGGGCCTGTGCAGAGGAACATTACGAGACGGCGTTGCAGCTGGACGCCAAGGCAGGGGCGACCGGATCGACGCAACCACGTTTGCGTAAAGCGACTGTGTGGCGGTCGCTCGAGGAAGTGACGGCCTGGCGGTTGCTCAACGATGCGAAGGAGCTGCTGAGCGGCGGGAAAGTTTCTCCTGAAAAGATGAGGCAAGCGGAGGAGGCTTTGGACAGTGCCAATGAGTTGGGTCTCAACAATGACCAACTAGCCCTCTATCAACAGCTGCAGATGAAACTCCCACGGCAGCGAACCGTTGCTGTATCGACCAAACCGCCGTCAGGCGGGTTGTCCGTCGGAGGGGCCTCGGCCGAGACGCAGGATATGCCTATGGCGCTGGTGCCGGCTGGGGAGTTCACGATGGGAAGCAATCTGGGAGAAGACGAAAAGCCCGTGCGGCGTGTGTACCTGAATGCCTTCTATATGGATAGATTTGAGGTCACGGTGGGGCAATATGCCAGGTACCTGGAGGTGACAGACATGGAAGAGCCTCCTGACTGGAACATGATGAATCAACCCCAGTATCAGAGACGCCCGGTCGTCAACGTGGATTGGGAGGATGCCGTCAAGTACTGCAAATGGGCCGGCAAGCGTCTGCCGACGGAAGCGGAGTGGGAAAAAGCGGCTCGGGGAACGGATGGGCGCATCTACCCTTGGGGCAATGAAGCCCCGACTCGGCTCCACGCGAATTACGGGAGAAAGGAATTGGACAACCATCAAGCCTTGACCCCCGTTGGGTCGTTCGAAGCAGGAAAGAGTCCCTATGGGATCTATGACATGGCCGGCAATGCCTGGGAATGGGTCTTCGATTGGTACGACCATGACTATTACAAGAAAGGCCCGAAAAAGAACCCCATCGGGCCGGCGAAGGGTGAGGGGAAAGTGGTACGGGGTGGTTCTTGGTTGTATGTTCCGGAGTTTCTGCGTTCCGCGCATCGGTTCGACGCGCAACCGACGAACCGGCTCTTTGGGTATGGGTTTCGTTGCGCGAAGACGCCATAGTGTTCGTGCCATAGGTAGTGGTTAAGCAAGAGGCGTGGCTGACTTGGCGCTGTGGGTGGCTTGCTGTGCCTCAAGGGAGGCGGCTCATCGATATTTCGAGAAGCAGATGAGGTCGAGATGGTCGTAATGATCGGGAAGAATCGTTTCGGCCCTGTAGCCGAGGTTCATAAAGAACTGAATGTTTCTCGCCGTGCGCAGCATGGTGCAGGCATAAAATTTGTGGGCGTCGGTCCTCACTCGCTCGATTTCGCAGATCAAGGCTTTCCCCACACCTTGGCGCCGATGAGTGGGACTCACGGAAAGCAAACGGATCACGCAGACGCCGGCCACTGTCCAGAACCGCACGGAACCGACGATCGTTCCTCCTTCTTCCGCCACGAGAATATGTTTCTCTCTTGCATCCTCTTTCAGACTTTCGAGAGTTTCGGTGGTCCAGCCACTGACCTTATAGGCGCCGGCATATTCACCGAACGCAGCCTGTTGCACCTGAAGGAGAGCCGGAAAATCAACCTCGGTCGCTGCTCGAATGTGAACCACAACGCAGATCCTGCATAAGGGAAGGACTCCGTACTTTCATAGCGGAAGAGAGGGAGATTCGCAAGGGTGATGATTCCGAGTTGAAAGAAACAGTAAGGTTCAGTGAAAGGGGGCTGATGCAGACCGACGGATAGTCCGATGCCGTCACGCAGCTTCGCTTCCGTACCGGCGACGTTCGGAGTCGAACGATACACTCTCTCGCGTGATCACTTCCCGATTCTTATTGATGACATCGTCGCCGATCATTCCACAATTGACACAGCGCCAACCATGAAAGTCCGATGACGAACCAGTCTGCACCGCGAAGCTGTCGTCGCTGACGGCGAGACCATTGCATCGTAGGCAATTCACCGATCACCTCCCAGTAGAAGATCCCCTCCCATCCACGACTCCGGTCGCGAGGTCGCGGGAGTGGCGATCTGAATCATACACTGCGCTCGTGCAACTCGCCGCAACGCCGTTCCGTCTTGGAAGCCCTGTACGTACCGCCTGAGAATCTCAGGAGGGCATAGACAATAGCTGTCGGTGTGGTCAATGTTCATCAGGGCATCTCGTAGTCCATCTGCTTCTGCGCGCCACCCATCCATCTCCGGTTCGGTGCGAGCCTGTGCAGATTGTCTTTGACACCACTCGATTCGAAGATAGATAGAGTTTGTCGTCTGTTTCATGCTTCACCCTCTTAGGAATCCAAGTCAGTAGTCCAAACATAGGCTACAGCAAGTTGAATGCCACGAGAGGAATGGGAACCTGTTGTTTCTTGGTTCTGTTCAATTGATCTAGTAGTTACGTATTTTTAATGACTTATCAGTATTAAGCAATATTGTTGCCTACAAACATCGTGGATAACAGAGTGTTCGACGAACTGTAGAATGTGAAGGATATAGGATCTACTGTTTCCTAATGATACTAGGAACAACCCTAGGATAAATATCTGTGGCTGAAGAAGGCATGTGAGGCGCGGGGTATGGAAGGAACGGAGGAGAACGTTTCATTAAAAGCGCCTCACCGATGTCTCAAACTGTGGTGGTGTGACTTGCCACGATGTTCAAGCCGATTCCTGACCTTTGAAATCGTCTTTTTCATAAACGCGAGTCAGCCCATCGACCACCTTCTGATTAGCTGCGCCGTGAAGTGCTGCGTTTTAAAATTACCGAGCTGTACTATCCTCGGCCATCAGCCTGCCGGTGCGCCTGGTGCAATCCTCCGGTCGATGCGATGCCCGGCATCTGATGCGATGTGCAACGCAGCGGCAATGATTTGCAGGCCTTCCCGCCGATCAGGTCGATGGGCCGGAGCGTACGCGTTTGGTGCTCGATTGGTGACTTCCCTCATGGAGGCACACTTCTGTCTGTGCGTGCTCCCTTGTAATCGGGTATAGTGGTCGCAATCGATTCCGGGTGGAGGTGGACAGGGGCCATGCGTTGAACGAACGTACAACCTATTCATGGAACAAGGAGGTGCGATGAGTGAGTTTGGGGGTGGAGCCGTTAAAGATTTTATGCATCGCTATCTAGAGGTGATTCCACAAGACACGACGACAGCGGGCGCCGCTGAGCGCATGGGTGTCAAGGGGATTGGCTGCCTGTTGGTGGAATCGGATGATCCCAAACGAGGACCGTTCGGGATTATGACGGAAACGGATCTCGTGCGGAAAGTGCTTGCGAGGGGATTAGACCCCACAGTCACGATGGTGGATCGCGTGATGGTCACCCCAATTTTGACGATCCAAGGTGACCGCCCCATGTTGGATGCCAGCCATTTGATGGAAACCAATCATGTACGTCATCTCTGTGTGGTGGAGGCTGGTGAGATCGTCGGGATCATGTCGGTGCGGGACTTGGTGCGATCATTTGTGGATGCGGAGAGCGGTCCGGTCTGCGAACTGGACAAGGTGTACCGCCCGCTCAGCGTCTTGATGGCGACCACATTCGCGACGATCCCTAGTGATGCTTCTCTTGTCGATGCGGCTCGGCTGATGAGCGAGAAGCGGATCGGGTCATTGCTGACGATCGAAGCGGGCGAAATCGTCGGTATAGTGACTGAGCGCGATGTGGTCCGGAAAGGACTTGCCACCAACCGGGATGCAGGCAGCACTCACGTCAGTGCCGTGATGAGCTCTCCTCTCGTGAGCATCGATATCAATCGCACAGTACGCGACGCCAGTAAAGTCATGGCAGAACAGGGGCTGCGTCACTTGACCGTGACTGAGAACGGAAAGATTGTCGGGGTGCTCTCCATACGAGACTTAGTGAAAATGGTCTCCGTCCGGGATCGGCCCAGGTTTCTCGGCAGGACATCGTAGGATGGTGGCCCTTATCGGATCAGCAGCTCGGATCAGCAGCATGGGGACCAGCTGGTGAAGCCAGAGAAATATCGCCACGACGAGGCAGATGGAGAAGACCACGATAGAACCCACCAGTTCCTCGTCGAGCCGCCTTTCGGCGACGAAGATCACCGAACTGACCGCCGACGGCATTGCCGCTACAAGGATCACGACGGCTCCTTCCGTCCTCACCAAGCCGAGTAACCCATATTGTCGCCAGGTCCAGCCTCAGCCCCCTACCCATCGCACCGCCACACCTAACGTTGCCAGTTGCGTCGTCCGACGGACCGCTCAGAAACTGATCGACAGTCCGAGCACTAGCCCAACTATCTCAACTCGCCTCAAGCGTCGCTGATGGTTGGCGGTTGACATCTCGAGAAGGCGCACAGAGACATGGGGGCGAGGTGCAGCGTCTCCGTAGTGGAGACCGTTTGACCATACAGCCCAATCTATGCGCCTTCCAGGCCGGTTACCCCTTCCGGTTGCGAAAGTTGGGTCAGAGCTCAAGGAGAGTTGTTCAATGAGGCGGGCCACAAGGCGGTTGACGATGTTTTCCTTGAAATGAACGCAGTCTTCGTTCCACAGACTGGAATCATAGATGGTCTCACAAGAAACAAGTGATGGGAGGTTCCGACGATCGGTCGTGGCTATAGCTACTCGCTGAGCTCATGATGTGTAATATTCATCGGTGAATTACAACCGTTCGTCCCTGAGTCGGCCGAAGAGCCTGTCCAAGGCTCATCATAAACGGCATCTGGAGCTCAACGCTATATCGTGATGACGACTTCCACTTCGCCGGTGCGGTGGGCCACTCTCAAGGCGACTTCGTCCTCATGACGATCAAGCACGAGGTCGAGACGCGCGGTTCCGACGGAGAGGTTCCGAATCTCGACTCGCTCAAGAAACGGCGGCAACACAGGACGGACGAAACTCACCAGGCGATGAGGTGTGTCGATTCGTAAGCCCAGACAAGCTTGAAGCAGCAGGAAGCCGGAACCGGCCGCCCAGGCTTGCGGAGAACAGGCCGTCGGATAGAGCGTGGGGCTTTCCCCAGGCCGTCGAGAGAAGCCGCAGAACAATTCCGGCAGCCGATGGAGTTCGAGAAAGAGGCTGGCATCGAAGATGCCAGTCAAGACCTTCATCGCTCCTTGCTTATAGCCGTAAGCCGCCATGCCGGCCGCGATGATGGCGTTGTCGTGAGGCCACACCGACCCGTTATGGTAGGACATCGGGTTGTACCGCGCCTCCGAGGTCGCGATCGTGCGGATGCCCCATCCACTGAAAAACTCCTCGCTCAACAGTGCGCGTGCTGTGCGTGCCCCACGTTCTTCCCCGGCAATGCCGCCATAGAGGCAATGACCCGCATTCGAGGCATGCACACGGCAGGGCCGTCCCTGCCCGTCCAAAGCAAGGGCATAGGAGTCCATCTCCTGGCACCAGAACGCCCGCTCAAATCGATCTCGAAGTGAGTCCGCTTCTTTCAGCAATCGATCGGCATGATCGAGCTCCCCCAGAAGCCGAGCCAAGTCCGCCGCCGTTCGTTTGGCTCGATACACGTAAGCCTGGACCTCACACAGGGCAATCGGCCCCTCAGCACTGGTCCCGTCGGCGTGGAAAATGGCGTCATGAGAGTCTTTCCATCCTTGGTGCACCAGCCCCTTGTCGGTCCGTCGGGCGTAGGTCGTGAAACCCATGCCGGTTGGATCGCCATACTGATCGATCCACTGCAGCGCCAGGCGAATATGCGGCCACAGCGTCGTGAGAAACCGGCGATCGCCGCTCCGTTCGTAGTACGCGCCAGCCAGGACGATGAACAACGGCGTGGCGTCGACACTCCCGTAGTATCTGCCGAATGGAATTTCCCCGAGTGCCGCCATTTCCCCCTGACGCGTCTCATGCAAAATCTTCCCGACCTCTGCATCCTGTTCCGGCCGAATCTCCGTGGCCTGAGTCGAGGCCAGAAAGCCCAACACTCCTCGTGCGAGAGCAGGATTCACCCACAGCATCTGCAACGCCGTAATAATACCGTCTCGTCCGAACGGGACACTGAACCACGGTACACCGGCATAGGGATAGAGTCCTTGCGGCGTCTCCGAGATCAACATGTGAAGATCGGCGATCGACCGGTTCAACCAGTGATTGAACTGTTCATTCGACGTGTAGACGTGGGCATCGGAGGCTTTGGCTCTCTGTAACGCGCGATCGGCATCAAGTTGGGCTCGGTCGTAGGAGAGAAACACCCGGTTCCGCAGTTGTTTGATTTCACAGGAAATCGAGATCTCCCACGTCATGCCGGCGTGCGGAGGGATGTTCGCCTCGATCCTCAATCCATCGGGCGTCACCCGTTTCGGCGCTGGAGAGCACCGGACAGAGGTCCGACGGAGGGTCTCATCGAGTCCTTTGTACCCAAGCACCAGTCCTGTCTTCGATCGAATGGGGTTGAGCCGCCGTCCGCGACGAGGCCGCTGATGGCCTCTCGCTTCGAAGAGGTCGGCGAAATCCGTATCCATTGCCATCGTGAGCAAGAGGGGAAATTTCCTATCTCCGTAATTCTGAACTCGGATGCGCTCGTAACAGGTCCCTTGCCAGAGAAACCGGGTGCGGCATAGATGGAGCGTGCCTCGCGGTACCTGCCGTTGTCCGTCCATCAGGTCTGGGTTCGTCAGATCAATCCGAATGAGCGCATTGTCTTCTTTCACCACAGCGCTGAGCAACATGGGACGCTGCGTCCCGAGCGAAAGCTCGAATCGCGATAGGAAGCGCGTCCCCTCATGATAGAGACCTTGCGGTCCAGGGAGAACCTGATGAAAGTCACCGTACCGATCGAACACTGCGAAGGTCTCACCCTGCTTCAACACTTCCGTGCGGCCATCGGCCAATGATGATGAGGCCAGGATGTAATATTGATCTTTCAATCGGATCACATCGTTCATGAATCGTTTCCTTTATGCTCCGGCCCTTGCTCGACTCATCCGTGTGGCAGCCAACGCTGTGATCAACAGCACAAGAGCGATCCCGAGCAAGCCTGTTTCAGGTCCCAATTGCTCCGTGATCCATCCGAAAGCCGAGATTCCCCCAATGGCTGCAGTCATGGCACCGGTCCCATAGAGTCCCAACACCCGTCCGATCATCTGACTCGGCGTAAGTTCTTGGATAATACCCCAGGCTATCGGAGTAAATGCACCCATACCGCAACCGACTATTCCCATGAAGACACCGGCGAGGTATGGGTCGAGTGTCAGCGTCAATGCACAGAGGGCGGCGCCGCTTAACACACTGGCGCCCATAATCAGGCGCATCCGATCCTTGACCATCCAGTCCGTTACCCACAAAAGCCCGATTGACGTCAATAGCAATCCGACGCCGAGCGCCGACCATAAATAGCCGACCTCGACCGGACCCAATCCAAGCATTTTCCGGGCGAACACCGGGAAGAGCGCGGTCAACGCACTCGTGCCGAAGGTATAGAGGATTGCGGTACCGGTCAAGAGTAACAGCCTCGGCTGGGTAACGACGCCATAACGAAATCCTTCGATCAGATCCTGCAGCATGGTCGGGGTAGAAACGGGTGACGGGGAACTTGCGACAGGTTTGGCAAAACGGACCAGTATCAGGCACGCAGCCGATATCAAGTAGGTCGCCGCGTTGAGGCATAAAACTTCTTGTGACCCGTAGGCGGCAATGCCTAAGCCGCTCAGCGCCGGACCAAAAACAATGCCAAGGCTGGTCGTGCTTTGGAGGAGCGCGTTGGCGGCCGTGAACTGCGTTTTGGGGACAAACCCAGGGATGGCGGCAGTGAGAGCCGGGCCGAACACCGCCGTGGCGATCGCGTGTAGGAGGACCAACGCGTAGAGGACAGATACCGTAAAGGATTCCACGGGGATCAGGCACGGAATCAACCCAATCAATACTGCGCGTAGCACATCGCTGGTGATCAGCAGGAGTTTCTTCGGGAGTCGATCGACATACACACCGATGATCGGACCCAGCACGATCGGGGGGATCGTCTGTAGCAGACCGATCACAGACGTCTTGAGCGGGGATCCGGTGACGGCATAGACAAACCACAGAAGCGCCAGCTTGGAGACACCGTCGCCTATCTGCGAGATAAGTTGCCCGGACCAGACAAGTCCAAAATCGCGAGTCAGGAGCAGCGGACGATCCTGGACGGCGATTTTGTCTGCGTTCTCCACCACGGGGGCAGAGTAAGGCAAGCGGCCGGAGCGGCCTTGCATCAGCTCTCGCCCTCCAGCCGTATCCGCTCAGTGTTCACGGCACGGACGCCCGGCACTTGACGAGCAGCCTCCGCCGCTTCCAGGACGATGACCTGGAAACGCACCGTTCCGTTGAGCTGGACGACACCGTCCTCAGTCTTCACCTCGAAGTTGGCGGCTTTTAAGGTCGCGCTTTTGGAGAAACGTTCTTTGATCAAGGTGGTGAGGATTTCATCCTGCTTCTTCAACAGCGTTTTCGCGAGGTCTTTCTCGACGGCAAGCTTGTTAACCACGGTTTTGACGCCTGAGACGGCTTGCGCGATCTCTGTCGCCGTTGTTTTCTCTGCTTCGGTCGAGACACGTCCTGTCAGGGTCACGGTTTGCTGATCGTCTTCAACTTCAATCTCGTAGTGGAAAAGCCGTGAATCCCCCATCAGTGCAAGCTTGACCGACAAAATCAGTGAACCCAGGGACTTCTTGACGACAGGTTCCCTCTCCTTGCTCTCAGCCTCAACCGGTGGTAAGTCCGACTTGGCGGGAGGACTGGGTTGGGACTGCGGCTTCGTTTCGCCTGATGGTTTGTGCGGCGTTGGCTGCCCCTCGGAAGCGGCTGGGGCCTGTGGGAGACGTGGCACAGGCTTCTCCGGTGCCCCTTCTTTGTGATCGGCTGAGTCCGACTTGGCGGGAGGACTGGGTTGGGACTGCGGCTTCGTTTCGCCTGATGGTTTGTGCGGCGTTGGCTGCCCCTCGGAAGCGGCTGGGGCCTGTGGGAGGCGCGGCACAGCCTTCTCCGGCACACCCTCCTTTTCTTGTGGCTCCGCCGACGCCGAACCAACACTTATCAGTTCCAGCAAGAAAAGACTCATACTCAGTATAATCAGCGCTCGTGGCGACTTGGTCATCCAAGAGACCTCCTCGTGAACGGCCATTCTAACTCGCGACGGCTTTCGTGTCATCTATCCGCGGACCGAGATGGCCCCTTGAGATCCAAGGGGCCGCTCCCACTTCGATGCATCAGTGTTGCTACGAATTGGACGGTGGTGGGTTAGGAGGCAAAGGAGCCGGGTGTAGAAACGACCAAGCTCCCTTGGTGCGACTTGTAAAAGCTGAACAACCATGCGGTAGCTGCCGTCATGAGAAGAATGAAGCTGATTCCTCCTAGGCTGGCGGCCGGACCGATCGTATCGGCAGCCCATCCGAAACCCGCCATGCCGGCCATGGATGACGCCATTCCTCCCGTGGCGAAGCTCGTAAAGACTCGGCCTAGGAGATGTGCCGGCGTCAATTCTTGGAGCATCGTCCAGACCAACGGAGTAAACATGGCGGTGCTACCTCCGATCACCGCGATCAGGGCGCCGGCAACAACAGGAGCTTCGAGGAAACCGAGCGCCGCGATGGCAAGACCTCCGACGGCCAAGGCGCCGGACATGAACCGCAAACGCCAAGACACGTCTCCTTGCGTGATCGATGTCAGGCTAAGGGAGGCGAGCAGCATCCCGACTCCGAGTGCCGACCATAGCCACCCGAGCTGAATCGGGCCCACCCCAAGCACGTCTTTCGCAAAGACCGGCAGCAGAAAAATGAAGGCACTGATGCCGACACTATAGAGAGTTGCCGTCAACATGAGGAGAAGAACCGTCTTCTGCTCGACGAAAACGAAGCGAAAACCCGCCAGCAAGTCGGCTGTGATGCCTTCCGTCAATCCTTTACTCGCCGTGGGCCGGGAGTCGAGAGTTTCATGCATCCGAATGGGGAACAAGCACAGGGCAGAGATGAAAAACGTGACTGCGTTGACGTAGAGCACATTGTGGGCTCCGATGAGCGCGATGCCGAGGCCACTGACGGCAGGACCCACAAGAAGCCCAACATTGGTCGTCGTCTGCATGAGCGCATTGGCAGCGATAAGCCGCTCCTTGGGCACAATGAGAGGAACCGCGGAGGTCAAGGCCGGCCCGAAGACAGTGGAAAAGATTGCGGTGGCAAACACGAGGAAGTAGAGCCGGTCGAGAGTCAAGGCCCCCATGGCATAGAGCAACGGGATCAGGAGAACCATCAAGGTCCGAAGCAGATCGACACCGATCATCACCGGCTTCTTTCGAACACGATCCAGATAGACACCGATCAGCGGCCCAAACAGCAAGGGCGGCAGGGTTTGAAGCAGTCCGACCATTGTCATCTTGAGCGCCGACCCGGTCAGATCATACACAAACCAAAGCAACGCCACCTTATTGAGGCTGTCACCGATCTGAGAGATCGTCTGGCCAGCGAACAAAAAACCGAAGTCTCTGGCTTTGACCATCTCCCAGCCTCGGGCACGGCTCGGAGTGGAACTAGTCTCTTCCAAACGAGCAGATATTTCAGACATGCCGGCCTCGCCCAAAAATTTCATCCTCCTCGGAAGCGAAGGCCTGTGCGGCTCGAACGGCTCCATTCTCAAGCAGACGTTCATACAGCGCCACATAGTCGCGTGCCATCCGATCCGCGGTAAACCGTTCGTCAAAGGCTGCCCGACAGCGTCGCCGATCAATGAGTGGAATCTGTC
Organism: Nitrospira sp.; assembly: GCA_029194675.1. NCBI lineage: Bacteria > Pseudomonadati > Nitrospirota > Nitrospiria > Nitrospirales > Nitrospiraceae > Nitrospira > Nitrospira sp. Next base: position 377,878 of record JARFXP010000003.1, read on the forward strand.
CGACTGCATCCACCAGTTCGGCTACAGTCTCGCAAATAAAGCCGGTGACACCGTGATCGAGGATTTCAGGAATCGATCCACGTCGGTAGGCTAGCACCGGGGTTCCGCATGCCAGGGCTTCGATCAACACCAACCCGAAGGGCTCCGGCCAATCGTAAGGGCATACCAAGGCCATCGCATTGCCGAGAAACTCATCCTTCTCGGCATCGGAGATCTCGCCGAGGAACTCAATCAACGGATGGTTGAGCAATGGTTCGATTTCGGCTTCGAAATAGGTCTGGTCGGCAGGATCGACTTTTGCCGCAATCCGCAGGGGGAGGCCAGTGCGTTTAGCGATTTCAATCGCTTGGTCCGGACGTTTTTCAGGGGAGATGCGTCCCAGGTAGGCCAGATAACCTTGATGCTTTGGATGGAACCTGTAGAGATTGCGAGGAAGACCATGGTGGACAGTCCCAGCCCAGTTGGCCCAAGGCAACGGTTTACGTTGGGCGTCCGAAATGGACACCAACGGCATTTCAGAAAATTCACGGAAGACCGGCTCCAATTCCGGAAGATCCTGACGTCCGTGTAGGGTGGTCACCACCGGGATGCTATTCCTCCGTGCCAGCGGGAATCCGATGAAATCCAGGTGTGAATGAATAATATCGAAGCCCCTCGCCGCTCCGAGGCCCCGTTCCTGAAGCATCATCAACGGAGCGTCCCGGTTGAAGATACCGGTATTCAAGCGGAGTGCTTGTGGGCAGATTGCTTCAAGCCGCGCGGTCGTCTCTGAATCACCGCTCGCAAACAGCGTGACGTCATGCCCCAGGGCAACCAACTCCTCCGTGATGTAGGAAACGATTCGTTCGGTTCCCCCGTAGAGTTTGGGCGGGACGCTCTCCCACAGCGGGGCCACTTGTGCGATTCTCATTGAGTATTCCTTTCTCTTCCCTTTGCAGCTGGACTGCTTGGTTCAGTCGTCAGCTTGGTTATAATTGTTAATGCATTATGCGGACCGGTTTGAAAACAACTGTCCGCTGATCGGCTGGAGGTGAAACAGGTGATGGGGTGTTTCGATCCATGGCTATCCGATAGCTCATTTGTTCTCGCTCACAATCCTCATGCTACTCATTCCATCTCGCTCGACTCAACGGACAAAAGTTCCGTCACCGGAGCAACATATGTCCACTCAAGGATGCTTGACTGGACATTGAGCCTCACGATCGGCACTCACCGGAGAAATGCACGTCGCCCAGCCGACTTGACGTGATCCGATGCAGTTTGCCGACAGCAAATGCGCCATATTCATTTCCAGATGAAACGCCCCACCCCTCTGTTCGTCTGCTGTTGCGGTATATCAAGTGCGAAGCAACGATGTGGGAGGGCTCTCTTCCGGGGATGCTCCTACTGGCCCATTCTCGCGGCTTTGATGATTTTGTCTTCTTTGATCTGCTCTAAGAAACGATCGGGCGGGACCGCTGGAGGAACAATCTGTACTTCCTGCCAGCCTTCATTGAGTGATCCCTTATGCCCCTTCATTTCATGGACCCATTGGTCGATGCGCTCTTGGCTCGTCCCGTCGCTGAACGTAACCCAGAAGAGAAAAGGTTGCGCTTGACCGTTCTGCGCCCCCTGAGCCACCTGCGGCTGTTGAGCCGGTTGCATCACCTCGGCCTGCCGTGCCAGTACCCTGTCCTCTTGCGAATCGCCACCTTTCGAGGGGTTTAGCCCGGCCGCAAGCAACTTGTTCTTCAGGTCTTGATTGTACTGTTCAAGTCCGGCGATTTCTTTAGACATTCGGTCGTTGTCCACGGTCAGGCTATGGATCGCTGTTTCGATCTGTCCATGCCTCGTCTGGGCTTTGTTCGATGGCTGGTGCACCGCGCGTTCGACTTCCCGGCTAGCCATCACTGTCTGCTGCTTTTCCAGCTCCTGCCTGACGGTCTGCACACTAGTCTCGACGGATTCCTGCGTCGACGACAGTTTGGCCATGGCTTGCTGCAGTTGCGCCATGCCTTTCTGCTGTGACCCCAATGTCTCCCCGAGCTTCTCCTGCATCCGCGCCACCTCGTCCAGCTGCTGCTCGAGTCTTGCGGTTTCAACGATCCGGGAGGCAGGGAGAGCTTCGGACTGGACAACCGGAGACGGCGCTGGTTCAGGCGCCATCCACGTCGTCATTCGGTCGGCGACCAATCCAACGACAGCAATCGCCAATAGTGCTTGCGTGAAGGCGACCGTTCGCATTCCATACGCGAGCGCGGTATCCGGACGGTGGGCTGCCAATCTGTCGGCAACATCAACGATGCTCTTCCAGACTCGACTCCAGAAACTCGGTGCCGGACTGAACAGGGCGCTCAGCGTTCCCCCCTGTGCGGTGTTGAGAACGGACAGTTCGATCGTATCAGCGGAAAGCCGGACACGATGCGTCCTAAATCCATACTCGGGGGCAACAAGTCCTCCCAGAAGTGTTCCCTCTTCGGCGCGAAGCTGTACCGTCTCGATGTGGTCGATACACCGCACTTGCAACATCGCGCCGATTCCCGATCCCTCAAGCTCGCCGACACGGCACTCGTTGACATAGACCTGGATTGGATCCGATGCGCCTCGCACAGGGCGGGGTCGGCTGCTCAATGATTCAAGGAGTCGCGACCGATATATTTCCAGATCCTCTTCCTGACCCATATATCCTCCTTAGCTCTTCTTTCTTTACAGGCTCTCGATTGCATACCCAATACGCTTCGCCCCCTTCACGGCCGCACTTGCAATTCCAGACGCGGTTTTTCGCCGACCGCTGATCCGCTGGATCCCAGACCCCAGGCCGTTTGCATGCAATCGAGGCAAAGCGCCAGATGCCAAATCCGATAATCACAGCCATAGCCTTCAGCAAACATCTCCCCCCATTGAGATCGCGAGAGACAGGGATAATGGTCCGGCTCGCTTCTTCGGTAGTGGGCCTGAGCGACTCGGATAAGTCGTTCCGCCTCGCTGTTGAATCGATGTCGATGACGCTGCTGTTGATTCCCAAGCTCCGCGAGCTCTGCCTTCGTCAAGCCCATCTCGTCCATCGTGCGTTGCCAACCGTTCTTACGCCAGCGGCGAAAATTTTTATAGATGCGTTGACTCTCCAACCCATTGAGTCCGGTCACCGCGATCACTTCTCCCGGGCCCCATCCATAAGCATGATGATAGAGCGCGATCAGCGCGTCACGGCTGATGACCGCGCGTGCTGCAAGACCGTCGACAAATCGGCCGAGCGGCCTCAGCAAGTCCGGATGATAACAAAACGGGTCCGGCTTGCTGTGTTGTTTGGCGACTAGTGAGTCGAACAGAAACAACGGTCTGCACGGAACTTCACTGCGTCCACAGACAAGAAACCGTTCAAGGTATTCAGAACCCCAACGTAACGCAAACTTCTCATGCTCGATGTCATCATTCCACTGGCCGGTCTCCCGTAAGAACCGTTTTGTGTAACCAGTCGCGCGATCCAAAAGCATCGGCAGGGCCTGTAAGGCGACCTGATCGAATTCATCCGGTGTCGAAACCACCTCTTCGAGGCGACTCGCCGTTGCCGTACGATCAGACATCGTCTGACTCTTACTGACCGTGTTTTGCCTTCTCGTCACCGACATTCTGCCTCCATTAACACCGAGAGGGCATTGGACAAATACTTCCTCGCGCTTGCTAATTTTGTCCGTTGTGTGCCCACCACAACATTGTCAGTGACATCCGGAATGGGAAAGCACCATTTCCCTCCACCGACGGTTTACCCTGAGCAGAACTTCAACGGCAGACACGACAGACTAATTAACCAGATTTTCCTGGGCAATTACCAGTGGCGTAACAGTGGTTTAAATCGGCTCAAGGCTCTATAGTTAGAATTGCGAACTAATTGTCAAAAAGATCCGTGACCGCAGACCCAGACCACGCAGGTCACATTGTGTGATAAATGAAAGATGGGTTAACTTTATTCGGATTAAGGGATCGAGAAGGTAACCGTTGTACCCTGACCCGGTTCGCCGGCGATCTTGAGAGTTCCTCCTAGCACTCGTGCTCGCTCCCGCATGCCGACGATTCCCATCCCTCTTTGCCCATCCCACGCCAGGGTTGGATCAAATCCGATGCCGTCATCCGTCACGACAAGTTCCACCTCTCCTTGCTCGGTTTCGCCCAAGGTCACCGCGACATGCTTCGCCTTTGCATGTTTGAGGACATTGCAGAGACTCTCCTGAAGCAGACCACAAATCGTCGTCATGGTGCCGGGCGGAATTATTGTCGGGCAACAATTCCGGAGGTTCGCCGTCCTAAAGCCCGATGCTGGATTCAAGTGCCTCCATACCACTATACTGGAGGAAGGAACTCTTTCTACTAGGACGAGATTCGCGAAGTGACCGGTTCTTTTCTTGACTACGCTTCTAGGGCATTTCCTAGTCGTTGGTCAACTTGATGGTCACCATATAATACGGTGACAAGACCTTTTCTCGACGTCTGTCCGTCGCATTAGAGAGGTCTGCCTGCTATGATCAGCGCGTGCTAACGGGCCCCGATCCTCAGGAATGATTCGACAGTGAGCGACCATCGCACTCCGCAGCCGCAGAATGACAGCGATCCACAGGAAACCCACGAATGGCTGGATTCGCTTGAGTATGTCCTCGAGACAGGAGGCGTGGAGCGGGCGACTTACCTCTTTGAACGTCTCCACGATCGACTCGCCCAACGAGGGGCACGGATTTCCAACCCCTTCAACACACCATATGTCAACACGATTCCTGTCGCCCAGGAACCGGCTTATCCTGGCAACCTTGAGCTTGAACGTCGCATCCGCAGTCTCGTTCGGTGGAACGCTCTGGCAATGGTCGTCAAAGCGAATAAAGAACATTCCGGCATCGGCGGGCATATTTCGACGTATGCCTCGGCGGCCACCTTGTACGAGGTCGCCTTCAACCATTTTCTGCGCGGCAAAGATTCACCCGATCGCGGAGACCTCGTCTATTTCCAAGGGCATGCCAGCCCGGGGATCTATGCACGCGGTTATGTCGAGGGCCGGCTTTCAGAAGAGGCGCTGCATTACTTCCGGGGCGAGATCACAGGCGAGGGAAAAGGCTTGTCGTCATACCCCCATCCCTGGCTCATGCCGGACTACTGGGAATTTCCAACGGTCTCGATGGGACTCGGGCCGATCATGTCGATCTATCAGGCGCGTTTCAACCGATACCTGAAGGATCGCGGCCTGAAAGATACGAGCCTCCAGCGCGTATGGGCCTTCGTCGGGGACGGTGAAATGGATGAGCCGGAAAGCTTCGCCGCGCTGACGCTCGCCGCTCGCGAGCAGCTGGACAATCTGACGTGGGTCGTTAATTGCAATCTTCAACGCCTCGATGGTCCCGTCCGTGGCAACGGCAAGATCATCCAAGAACTGGAAGCGATATTCCGCGGTGCAGGCTGGCACGTCATCAAGGTGATTTGGGGCGGCGATTGGGATCCGTTGCTGGCGCAGGACGATGAAGGCCTGCTGATGAGACGGATGGGTGAAGTCGTAGACGGCTGGTATCAAAAATATACCGTGGAAGGGGGCGCCTTCGCTCGGAAACATTTCTTCGGCGCCGATCCTCGGCTGCTCAAGATGGTGGCGTCCTATTCGGACGAGCAAATCCACAAAATGATGCGCGGAGGTCACGATCCTAGAAAAGTATACGCCGCCTACAAGGCCGCTGTTGAACACCGAGGCCAGCCGACCGTGATCCTGGCCAAGACGATTAAAGGCTATGGATTGGGCGAGGCAGGCGAAGGCCGCAACGTCACCCATCAGCAAAAAAAGATGAACGAGCGGGAGTTACGCGAATTCCGCACGCGATTCAGCGTGCCCTTATCGGATGCACAAGTCGCTTCAACGCCGTTTTTTCGGCCGCCTGCCGGCAGTCCGGAAGCAACCTACCTCGCCGACCGAATGAAGGCGATGGGTGGCTCCCTCCCGAAGCGACAGGTGAAGGTCGAGTCGTTGCAGACGCCGGGCCTCGATCAGTTCAAGGAGTTCCTCGACGGATCGAATGATCGAGCGTTCTCCACGACGATGGGCTTCGCCCGCATGCTGGGCCGCCTGCTAGGCCAGAAGCCGTTCGGCAAACATCTCGTGCCCATCATTCCCGACGAGGCGCGCACATTCGGACTCGAAGCGCTCTTCCGCCAATACGGCATCTATTCGCATCTCGGCCAGCTCTACGAACCGGCGGACAAAAGTTCCCTGCTCCATTATTTCGAAGCGACGAACGGACAGATTCTCGAAGAAGGCATCACCGAAGCCGGCGCGATGTCTTCTTTCATCGCTGCCGCCACGGCTTATGCGACACATGGGCTCAACACGATTCCCCTGTACATCTATTACTCGATGTTCGGGTTCCAACGAGTCGGGGACTTGATGTGGGCCGCTTCAGACATGCGCGCCCGGGGTTTTCTGCTGGGCGCCACAGCGGGGCGTACGACGTTGGAGGGCGAAGGCCTGCAACATCAAGACGGACACAGCCATCTGTTGGCCGGCACGTATCCGACGATCGCCACCTACGATCCGGCGTTCATGTTCGAGCTTGCCGTCATCTTGCAGGATGGGCTCAGGCGCATGTACCAGAGTCAGGAAGAGGGGTTGTATTACATCACGCTTTACAATGAACCCTATCCGATGCCGGCCATGCCGTCTGGTGCTGAAGAGGGCATACTCGAAGGCATGTACCGCTTCCGGCCGGCACCCGAGGGAGCCGCGCATCGAGCACAGATGTTGGCGAGCGGGCCGCTCGTCAACGAAGCGTTCAAAGCACAACAGTTGCTGCTGGAAGGCTACGGCGTCGCGGCGGACCTATGGAGCGTGACGAGTTACAAAATGTTGCGGATGCGGACGCTTGAGGCCGAGCGATGGAACATGTTGCATCCCGAGGAGCCGCAACGAAAGAGCTATCTTCAGCAGACTGCCGAAACGTTCCATGGTCCCTGCGTGGCGGTGAGCGACTATGTGCGCTTGGTCAGCCAACAGATCGGTCCATGGGTGCCGGGCGGCCTGTTTGCGCTCGGTACCGACGGATTCGGCCGGAGCGATACCCGCAAGGCCTTGCGCCGGTTCTTCGAGATCGATGCCGAACACTTAGTCGTGGCGACACTCTACGCTCTCCATCGTCGAGACGGATCCATCGAGGCGAAGACAGTCAGCCAAGCCGCAAAAGAGCTGGGCATCCGAACGGACGACCAAGCGCCCTGGCAGCATTGAGTTAGTGCGGAGTGTTGAGTGCTGAGGACTGAGTGCGGAGGATGTAAGGCTGAGGACTAGGGTGAGCGCCCAGTATCCGAACAGTCATCCGATAAAGGAGTTATGAAAGTCGAGTTGCCATTTCTCGCGGAAGGGATCGAGGGCGGCGATGTGGTCCTGGTTCTGGTCCACGAAGGCGACCAGGTCAGCGAAGGCCAATCGTTGGTCGAATTGGAAACCGACAAGGCCACGGTCCCGGTGCCGTCGCCGGCAGCAGGAAAGGTCGTCCGTCTGCTTGTGCGGGAGGGGGATCACGTCCAGGTCGGGCAAGCGCTCGTCGAGCTGGACGGCGCACATGGCGTGGAGCAGTCGGCCAAGATGTCAGCGCCGGACAAGCCGGAGGTTGCTCCGGCTTCGCAACCTCCGCCGCCCGTCGAATCGGCTCATGGGGAGGCCTTAGAACGACGCGAAGGACTGCCGGCCGAATCATCCCCACCAGCGCCGCCGAAGACAGAAGAGCCGCCGCTCGCTCCGCTTGAGAATAAGATTGCTGCAGCGCCCTCAGCATCCGCCGGCCCCACCATCCCTGCGCCTCCGTCAGTGCGCCGGCTCGCCCGCGAGTTGGCGGTGGACCTGACACAGGTGAAAGGCACGGAAGCCGGAGGCCGGATCACCGCCGAGGATGTGAAAGCGTTTGTTCGTGAACGAACCAGACGCAGCGGTGTTGGGTCCGCAGCGAGGGCTTCCGAATCGGGCGGCGTCTTCGCCACGACGTACGGCAACGAGCGTCGCGAGCCTCTCCCGTCACTTCGACGGAAGATTGCGGCGAACATGACGCAGTCTTGGACGACCATTCCTCACGTCCATCAATTCCAGGATGCCGACATCACTGAGCTGATGGAGATGCACAAACGCTACGCGCTCGAATTCAAGAAGAAAGGCGCGACGCTGACGCTCACCAGTCTCATCCTCAAAGCCGTCGTCCACGCGCTGAAGCGATATCCGCTGCTGAACGCCACCCTCGATCTCACCAGCGGTGAAGTAATCTACAAGGATTATTACAATATCGGGGTCGCCGTGGATACGCCGGCAGGATTGATCGTGCCGGTCGTCCACGACGTCGATCACAAAGACTTGTTTCAAATTTCCGTGGAGCTCGCCGATCTGGCGGATCGCACGCGCGCACGTGAGGTCAAGCTGGAAGAGCTGCGCGGCGCCACATTTACCGTGAGCAACATGGGCGGTCTCGGTGCCGGTCCGTTCACCCCGATCATCAACGCACCACAGGTAGGCATCCTGGGCATCGGGAAGGCCCGGATGACGCCGCTGTATCGTGACGGGCAATTCGTGCCTCGTCGTGTGCTGCAACTCTGCGTGGCCTACGATCATCGGCTGGTGGATGGAGCGGTCGGGGCTCGCTTTACCATCGAGATCGTCAAGGTGCTGGAAGATTTCCAGGGGATGTTTCTGGGACTCTAGGGAGTGCTGTGTGCTGAGGCAAAAGGTTTAAGCAGGACGAGAACATGCCGAACGTAAGAGAATGGGTTCTGAGGCCTAGATCGTCAACTCGAACATTCCGGGCCCAACTCTCAGCACTCCGTTGAGCAACAAGAGGTACGCATGGCTGAATCACAGTACGACGTAGCGGTAATTGGGGCGGGCCCAGGCGGCTACGCCGCGGCCTTTCACGCGGCTGATATCGGCCTCCGCACCGCATTGATCGACCAAGAACCGCAACTTGGAGGCGTCTGTCTCTTGCGAGGCTGTATTCCCTCAAAAGCTTTGCTCCATGCGGCCAAGCTGATCACAGATGCAGCAGAGGCGGAAAGCTGGGGGATTCATTTTGAGAAGCCCAAGATCGATCTCGAAACGCTCCGTGAACGGACGAGAGGCACCATCGGCAAGTTGACCAAGGGTGTGCGGACGTTGGCAGACAGCCGGAAGGTGGATGTGTTTCAAGCGAGCGCAGCCTTCACGAATCCGACGACGCTGACATTGTCCGGGCCTAACGGAACGACAACGCTCTCCTGCTCTCACGCAATCCTCGCCACCGGCTCGCGTCCTGCCGTTCCGAATTCTCTCAAGCTCAATGATCCGCGAGTGATGGATTCCACGAGCGCGCTCGACTTGCCCGACGTTCCGGGGCGATTACTGGTCGTGGGCGGTGGATACATCGGACTGGAATTGGGCACCGTGTACGAAGCGCTTGGATCCGAAGTGACGATCGTCGAGATGCTGTCGCGCCTGCTCAACGGCGCCGATCCGGACCTCGTGAGGCCCCTGCAGCAACGTCTGCAACGGCGATTCAAGGCCATCAAGCTGAACACAAAGGTGGCCGCACTAGAGGTTCGCCAGGGCGGTATCGCGGCAACCCTGGAGGGCCCTGAGGGAACCAACCTAGAGGTCTTCGATCGCGTGCTCGTCGCCGTGGGGCGCAAGGCGAACACGGAGCAGCTCGGACTCGAACACACCAAAGTCGCCGTTTCTGAGAAAGGGTTCGTGCAGGTCGATAGACGGCTTCGCACGGCCGAGCCGACCATCTTTGCGATCGGCGATGTGATCGGGGAACCGATGCTGGCGCACAAGGCTACCCATGAAGGGTTGGTCGCGGCCAGGGTGATTGCTGGAAGAGAGGCGACGTTCGATCCTGCCGCTATTCCGGCCGTCGTTTTCACCGATCCCGAAATCGCATGGTGCGGTCTGACCGAAGAAGCCGCCAAGGCAGCGGGACAAGCCGTAAAAGTGACGCGCTTTCCTTGGGCGGCTTCAGGTCGAGCCGCCACCATGGGCCGCAACGATGGCCTGACCAAATTGGTCTGCGATGCCGAATCCGGAAGAATCCTCGGAGTAGGGCTCTGCGGAGTCGGCGCGGGAGAGCTGATCGCCGAGGGCGTCCTGGCGGTGGAGATGGGTGCAGTCGCGGAAGACCTGGCGGCCTCAATCCATCCGCATCCCACGCTGAGCGAGACCGTCATGGAGGCGGCGGAACTCTTCCATGGACAAGCGACGCACTTTCATCCATCTAAACGCTGATTGCCCGCCGCCTTCTGAACCATTTGATCGTTTCCACGACGGCCAATGGGATGAGCGTCATGGCCACCAGCAGTTCCCAATCTTCCATCGGCAAGGGTGCGACCTTGAAGATGGACTGCAGGAACGGGGTCGCGAGAATGGCAATTTGCAGGGCAAGAGAAACGAGCACAGCCCAAATAAGCGAGCGATTCGTCGTCACTCCCACTTGAAACAGCGACCAACGATCACTCCGGCAATTAAAGGCGTGCACCAACTGAGCGGCAACCATCACAGCGAACGTCACCGTTCGCGCCTGATCGATCGGCTGTTGCCAGACAAACAGGCTGTACGAAAACGCGCTCAGGGCAATGACCGCCAACATCATGCCTTCGCCGGCGATGGTCCAAAGCCTTTCACCGTCCAGTAAGCGTGCTTGGGTCTGTCGCGGCGGCTGCTGCATCAGGTCCGGCGCTTTCGGATCGACTGCCAGTGCAAGGGCGGGAAAACCGTCCGTCACGAGATTCATCCACAAAATTTGAATAGGCAGGAGCGGCAAGGGCAAGCCAAGCAATGTGGCAAAGAGCATGACCAACACTTCGCTGACGTTGCACGACAGGAGAAAATGCACCGTCTTTCTGATGTTGTCGAAGATGCCCCGGCCCTCCTCGACCGCGTCGGCGATCGAGGCGAAGTTGTCGTCCGTCACTACCATATCCGATGCTTCTTTGGTCACGTCGGTGCCGGTCATCCCCATCGCCACGCCGATATCCGCCGCCTTGATCGCCGGCGCATCGTTGACCCCGTCACCGGTCATGGCGACAATGGCCCCGTTCCGCTTCCAGGCCTGAACGATCCGGAGCTTGTGCTCGGCCGATACACGGGCATACACGCTGATTCGCTCCACACGTTGCCTCACTTGCTCGTCGGTTAAGCCGTCCAGCTCTGACCCGGACAACGCCACCCCGTCATCGCGATAGAGGCCTAATTCGCGGGCAATCGCGATCGCTGTCTCCTTGTGATCTCCGGTGATCATGGCAGTACGGATGCCTGCATCCCGACAAAGGCGCACCGCCTCTGCCGCTTCGGGCCGCAACGGATCCTTCATCGCGAGAAGGCCGAGAAAGATCAAATCGCGCTCCACCTCTTCATCCGAACTCGCCGATTGGTCTAGAGGCCTGTACGCGACGCCCAGTACGCGGAGGGCTTGTTGTGCCAAGGAAGCATTAGCTTCGTCGATCAGCTGTCGATCCTGTTGGTCCAGGGGTTCGATCCGGCCATCCAGCGTGACACGCGCAGCGCAACGTTTCAGCAAGACATCGGGTGCTCCTTTGCAGTAAGCCATACGGCCTTGCTCCGTTCGGCGGATGATCGTCATCATCTTCCGCTCGGCATCGAACGGAACTTCTCTGTCCAGAGGCGCTCGGCGCTCCAACTCGGCTTTCGTGAGACCGGCCTTTGCCGCAACCACGAGCAGCGCACCTTCCGTCGGATCGCCGATGATCCGCCAGATGCCGTTTTCTTGTTGCAATGTCGCGCCGTTGCAAAGCACCGCGGTAGTCAGAAGGTCGCGCAGACCAGAGGGAAGTCCTGAGTCCGGAGTGCTGCTTTCCCGAATCTCCCCTGCCGGTTCATATCCCTCGCCGGTCACTTCGAAGTGGGAGTCACCCATGATCAAGCGCGTCACCGTCATCTCATTCTTCGTCAAGGTACCGGTCTTGTCGGTGCAGATCACTGTGGCAGATCCCAGCGTTTCGACCGCGGGGAGTTTGCGAATCAACGCATGTCGCTTGGCCATTCTGGTGACTCCCAAGGCCAATGTAATCGTGACGACAGCGGGGAGGCCTTCGGGCACAGCCGCCACCGCGAGGCTTACCGAAATGAGGAACATCTCAACCAGCGGTTCTCCCCGGAGATACCCGAGGCCGAACACGACTGTGACCACCCCAAGCGTCAGCCATAAGAGCGTATATCCGAATTGTTCCAACCGTCGTTGCAGCGGTGTCTCGCTACGCTCCGCCTCATCGGCCTTTCGGATCATGGCGGCGATCCGGCCCAGTTCCGTTCCTAGACCTGTCGCCACCACGAGCCCACGGGCCTTGCCGGAGACAGCCACGGTGCCCATGAAGACCATGTTGCGTTGATCGGCGAGCGGTACTTCGGCGGCATCGAGCAGCTCCGCCTGTTTTTGTACGGGTGTCGATTCCCCGGTGAGTGAGGCTTCTTGAGCTTGGAAATTCGTTGAGTAGAGTAAACGTGAATCTGCGGGAATGCGGTCGCCCGCTTCGAGGGCAATCACGTCTCCTCTGACCAGTTCTCGTGCAGAAATAGACTGCAGCGTGCCTTCCCGAATGACGCGGGCCGTCGCGACCGACATCTTGCGGAGTGCCGCCAGTGATCGATCGGCTCGGAATTCCTGGACAAACCCCAGCAGGCCATTGAGAAACACGATGGCCAGAATCGCCGCCGCATCAATCCAGTCTTCCAACAAACCGGACACAAAGGCCGCTCCGATCAGCACCCACACGAGGAGGCTCGCGAACTGTGCGACGAAGAGTTTCAGCAACGAGGGAGGAGGGGCTTCGGGTAATTCGTTGGGTCCTTCTTGCGTTCGCCGGCGTGCCGCTTCATCAACAGGTAAACCGACGTTGAGGTCTGTCAGGAATTCATCAGCCAGGGCTTCCGTCGGGCGGGCGTACCATGTTGCTGCTCTCCTTGTCTCACTGGGCGTCTGTATGCTGCTCTCAATCCGCATCACGTCCCTTTCGCTAGCACAATTTGCAGCAGGGTGCATGCCATGCATAACATCGACTATCAAACAGCCTTCCCTGTTCACTGTAGCGTTGTGCCACGTCAGCGAAGGGCCATGGTGGTCGAATGCAACACAAAGATTCTCTATGGCGAATGTCCCGCTGGTCCCGACAGAGACAACAGTGGTCCCTCCGGATGGAGTCCGAGGGAAACAGAGGCTTCTCAATAGAGGAAAGTTACAACCGGAGTCGCAAACAGGGAAATCATACTGCCACTTCTGGTAGGTCGGCTCACCATTGATCTCGGAACAAGAGGAAGTACCCGACTGCGACCGCGATCGCTTGGAACAGGATCAGCCAGCGCATGAGACCCCATTGTGTCCTCGCGCGGCTTTCCTCCAGTCTCATTTTCGCTTGCAGAGAAGGTTGTGAGAGGATAAACGAGGCAACCATCTCCCTCGCCTCCTCACGGCTCATGTTTCGTTCCAGCTGAACCTGTTCGATTGCTTTGCTGCGGTCGCCTTGCGACAGCGCCTCCAGGGCTTTCATGGGAAGATCGTATTCCACGCGTGCTTCCTCCGTCATGGTGACCGGAGAAGTCTATCAGAAAAGACCGCTGCTCGTCTTCCAGATTTCCACAGTGACTCCGTTTAATGGGCAGCGATGCAGTATCCTCGATTATCCCCTGGTCAGTTTCTATATAATGTGTGTGCCGACCCAAACCCGCACGTCTCACAGTCGATGACGTATTGAAGAGGAGGACCGTCATGAATAGACTTTCAGAGGTTTGGCTGAAACCTCACCTTGCCAACGTGAACCGCGAGTCCTTTATAGCGTGCAGCTGATTTGGACTCGCGAATCCTACAAGCGGCAGCCCTCTACTTTCTTCTGGTGTTCGGTGCGGGGTTCGTGCTGGGAATCGGGCGAGTCCTCATGGTTGTTCCACTGCTCGGTGAGCGCACCGCAGAACTCTTGGAAATGCCTCTGATGCTCATCGTCATTGTCGCTGCAGCTGCATGGTTAGTCCGTCGCGGGCTCGATGATGGTCGGCTGTCTTCAGCACTCACCGTCGGGTTCATCGCTCTGGGAATGGTTTTGATGGCCGACTTGGCTGTGGGAATATGGCTCAGAGGACTGTCGACAACGGAAGTCTTTCTCGATCGCGATCCAGTCTCAGGCGCTGTTTACTATGCGGCTCTCCTGTTCTTCGCTCTCATGCCGACCATCATCACGCACGTTCGACAGAGCTAGACCCTTTCGCGCAGATCAGAACAGTGGGTGGTGCGGGGCTGATGCGAATGGGGCGGCAGCCGGCACCTCTCCGGCATTGCCAAGAAACCGCCAGGCATCACCCTCTTTCACCAGATAGTGGACTTCACGAAACCAACTGTCGAGGGTGACTCGATCGCCCGAGCGTTCGTCGATGCCGTACAATCCTCCCGTGCAGGTCACTTCCGCACGAAGCCCATCGTTCACTCGCGAGACTTTGATATCGGAAAATAAATGGAGTGATTCCACAGCCTTGTAGTGTTCAAACACCTCGCCCCATACCCGTCGCACGTCGCTTTCTTTCAACCCATGGTAGTCGTAGGACGGTGCATAAAACTGCATGAGTGCGTCGATATCCTCCTTTTTCAGCGCCACCTCCGCACGTTCGAACGAGGCGAGCAGCCCTTTCACAACCGGATGGCCCAGCAGGCGGCTCTGTCGCGTGACCGTTTTCCCCTCCACCAACAAAATCGTTTCAGGCAACACTTGCACCGTGGCCGTCACTACAGCGGGCACAAGGGCCCAATACAAGGCTAGGCTCAGCATGATGACCATGGGCAACTTTCTGCCACGTTTCATGTTGCACTCCTTACGTCGACTTAGGCTAACCTCAACTCTCGGCCGCCTACTCCCTTTCTCTATCACCCAAGGCCATGCATCACGAGATACGCCATTCCTGCCGCAAGCAGCAGAAATCCCATCAGCCAACGAATAAATCTCTGTTGGGCCGTGGCGAGCACCTGGTCCATCTTTTTCTTGAGGGCCGGCTGAGAGACGAGATAGGCTTCCACCTCTTTCTTCGCCTCTTTCAGGCCGATATTCCGTTCTTGACGAACAACCTTGATCGCCTCGATCAAATTCCCATGCCGCAGCGCCTCAACCGCCGCTTTGGGAATGTCCGAAGAACGCCGTGGTTTATTTGTCATGTTATCGCCGGAAGAACGCGCCGCGATTGAGGGCGGAGACGAGCACCCATACTCCGTCTCCCGACCCGATGGCAACTGCGGATAACCTTGATTGTGGGCCCACGCACTGCCCTTCTCTCGCTCAGGTCACGCACGACACCTCACAAGTGATGGAACGAAAGGCGTCTGCGATGGCTCTATTGAAGTCCAAACGACATGAGAGTCAATAGAATCCGATGTCTTCACCGTACCTCCCGTAGGCGTATGATCGCCACAATATGCGATCACTATTAGTCTACCCTGAGAGACGACCTGAGCACGCATAATATATGTCTTCCTTGGGGTGATGCCTACAACCGCTCCTATCGCGCTCCGAATTGTGACCCATCTTGACGTCGTCATAATCCTCTGCCACAAAGGATACCGGCCCAGGAAGGTTAAGCAGGAGTATGGTGATGCGAACGGTCAGTCGACGGATGGCGGATCTCGCCCAATCGGAGATTCGGGCGATGACACAGGCTTGTGCGAGCGTGAAGGGTCTCAATATGGCGCAAGGTGTTTGTGATACGCCGGTGCCTCCGATCGTTCTTGAAGGGGCGGAGAAGGCCATCAGGGACGGGTACAATGTCTACACTCGCTTCGATGGGTTGCCAGAACTCCGGCAGGCCATAGCCAATAAGCTGGCCCACTATAACGACCTTCACGCCGACGCTGAAACGGAAGTGACCGTCAGCGCCGGGGCTACCGGCGCCTTTCACTGTGCCTGCGCGGCACTCCTCAACCCCGGCGACGAGGTCATCTTGTTTGAGCCGTACTATCAATACCATATCAGCGCACTCGTGGCCGTCGAAGCCGTTCCTGTAGTCGTCAAAATGCAGCCGCCGGCATGGACGTATTCACCGACCCAGCTCGAGCAGGTCCTGACGCCGAATACGAAGGCCATCATCGTCAATTCGCCCGGCAACCCATCGGGCAAGGTGTTCAGCCGAACGGAACTTGAGGCGCTGGCACATTTTGCGTGCCGACACGATCTGTTCGTCTTTACCGACGAAATCTATGAGTACTTTCTCTATGATGGGCGGAGCCACGTGGGCATGGCCTCCTTGCCGAATATGGCCGAACGGACGGTGACTATCGGTGGGTACTCGAAGACGTTCAGCGTCACAGGGTGGCGCATCGGATACAGTGTGGCTGCGCAGCGATGGACAAAAGCGATCGGCGCTATGAACGATCTCCTCTACGTCTGTGCGCCAGCGCCGCTCCAAATGGGTGTGGCTCACGGTATCAGAGAATTGCCCGACGATTTCTATGGAACCCTGGCTCGAGAATATCAGCATAAGCGCGACAAATTTTGCAGCGCTCTGGACGAGGCGGGACTGACGCCATCGATCCCAGAAGGAGCCTATTACGTATTGGCCGATGTCTCGCGGCTTCCAGGAGACAGTGGAAAAGCTCGGGCCATGTATCTATTGGAACGGACCGGTATCGCTGGTGTACCAGGAGAGGCCTTTTTCACGGGACAGGCCGGGGCCAATTATGTTCGCTTCAGCTACGCGAAGACGGATCCTGATCTCGATGAGGCTTGTCGACGTTTGACTCAAGCCGATTTCTAGAATCCTAAGAAGATCTCTCCTCACCGGCCACAATAGACAACTTCCGATAAGCACTCGCTTCTAAACGCAAGCGCGGTTATTCATCGTCTCCAGAGACCGAGCAAGTCAGGAGCTTGAGCTGTCGAGAGAGTGCATCGGGGCAGTGCTGGCTGGTGGCGATGATTCCGCAAAAGCGAGGCTCGGGCCGGTTAAAGGTCAGGCCACGTCCGCTCCCGTCATAGATGATCCCACCTGCTTCCTCGATCAGGAGGGTTCCCGCCGCAACATCCCATTCATTTTCCGGTTCGAGCGTTGCGGCTCCATCGATGCGTCCGTTCGCTGTGAGGCCAAGCGCCCAGGCGATGGAGCGAATCGGGGGGCTGCTCATAACCGGCACAAGCGATGCGAAGCGGCCGATTTCGCACTCCCATGGACTCAGGGCGACCAGCGGTTGCCGGCTGCCGCGCGGATTTTGTGGGGTAATCAATCTGTCATTGAGATGAAGCCCTCCTCCTCGAATGGCCGTGAATAACTCGTCCGTCGAAGGGTTGAAGATGGCCGCCACAACCGGTTGACCTCCTTGAATGAGTGCGACGGAGACACAAAACTCCGGCTCACCACTGATGAACGCTTTCGTCCCATCTATCGGATCGACGACCCAGACCCGCGTTTTGCGGAGCCTTTCCAGTTCATCCGGCGATTCCTCTGATAGCCAACCATCCAGAGGGAAGGCCGACCGCAGGCGAGATAGGAGAATCTGATTCACGGCGAGGTCTGCCGAGGTCACCGGAGAATGATCCGGTTTCTGGGTTATCTCGAACCCATCGGCGGCGAATCGTAAGGCCTCCCTCCCGGCCGATCGGATTGCATCGATAAGGACTTCCAGCTCGTAGGCCCATCCCATGACAGAAGAGTAACAAGCCTGAAGACAGAAGAAAAGGAGCGATCTCGTCGGTCGCTTGACCTGACACAAGAATCTGCGTACAAGCACGCTATCATGAAATTGGTCCAGAAACGGTCAAGGAAGTCGGGACTCTCGCCCGGAACGCTCATCCACATCGGCGAGGCGCGAACCGAGGCCGTCACTATGACCCTGTTCAATTATGCCGGTGCCCGATGCGAAGAGCATGTCGTCACGGACGCGAATGAGATTCGACTGCCCGCCGACGAAACGGTCACCTGGGTTGATGTCGGGGGCGTGCACAGGATCGACATCTTGGAAGCCTTCGGCAAACAGTTCAATCTCCACCCGCTTTTGCTGGAAGACATCGCCAACACCGATCAGCGCCCCAAGCTCGATGACTATGAGGCATATTTCTTTCTGGTCATGAAGATGCTCACGACCTCTGCCCGCGGGGACATACTGGTCGAACAAGTCAGTTTCGTCCTTGGGCGTAACTACGTCCTCTCGTTCCAAGAGAATGGAACCGACGTGTTTCACCCGGTGAGGGATCGCCTCCGAGGTGGCAAGGGGCGGCTTCGTCAAAGTGGATCGGACTATCTGCTCCATGCACTCATTGATGCCGTGGTCGACCAATATTTCGCTGTTCTCGAAATGCTCGGCGAGCGGATTGAATTGCTGCAGGAACGAGTGATCGCCGACCCCAAGCAGGATATACTCAAAGACATTCATGCGCTCAAACAGCAACTCCTATTCGTGCGGCGCGTCGTCTGGCCCCTGCGGGAAGCGATCAACAACCTGTCTCGATCGGAATGTCCATTTTTACATGAACCCACCAAGGTATTTTTTCGAGACGTCTACGACCATGTGGTGCAGATCGTCGACACCATCGAGACATTGCGAGAAATGGTCTCCGCGAGTCTCGACATCTACCTATCAAGCGTCAGCTATCGGCTGAACGCCGTCATGCGGGTGCTGACGGTGATCACGACGATTTTCATGCCGCTCACCTTTATCGCAGGCATCTACGGCATGAATTTCGAGCATATGCCGGAGTTGAAATGGTCCTGGGGTTACCCGATGGCATTGGGCGTAATGGGAGTCGTGACGGCCGTGATGCTGATTGGGTTCCGCCGAAAGAAATGGCTTTAGCAGGATGTTGAAAAAGCCCTCCAGCTTCGTTCTCACGTCGCTCAGAGACTCAACGTACGGCAAAAAGTACGCTTCGCCTCTTCGCTAGCTGCAGCCTTGCCCGTGGGAAGGCGCGTCTAGGCGCGCCGGGGTGGGCGGGTGAGAATGACGGTCTTTTTGAACATCCTGGTGTCTGATACTACTCTTCTTGAATTTCCACCTTGTCCACGAAATAGGTGGTCTCACCGAAGCAGGTGGTCGGAATATGGCGATACTCTTTGTAATGCAAGATCACACGTTTCCCCATCACCTCCGATAATTGCGCGGCGACTTTATCGTCCCAGATCGTAAAGTCCCAAAGCAGAGGTGCCGTTCCCGGCACGGTTGTCATGGCCAACTCTCCTTCATGCGTCTTACAAAGCCAGCCCTTCGAGGAAAATTTTTGGATGTACCCGGCTCGGTTTCCATCGGAATAGGTCCAGTTGAACACGACAATGAGGTAGGCCGCGCCCACAAAGAAGAGAAGCGTCAGAAACAGTTTCACTGGTATCTCCTCAGTTAAGCATGGAGGTCACCGAACAGCCAAGGAACCTCAGCCTTCCGCCGAGATTCATAGGCCGTGATCGCATGTTCGTGCTGGAGCGTGAGGCCGATCGCATCAAGTCCTCGGTAGAGGCAATCCTTGCGGAAGGGGTCGATCTCGAACCGATACACGCTCCCCAGCGGGGTGGTCACTGTTTGGCGGCCCAGATCAACCGTCAGCTGGTAGCCCTCAATACTGAGTACGTCCTTCATGAGCGGCGGCACCTCTTCAGCTCTCAACACCACAGGAAGGATGCCGTTCTGAAAACAATTGTTATAGAAGATGTCCGCAAAACTCGGCGCAATGATGCATCGGAACCCCTGATCCAGCAGGGCCCAAGGGGCATGCTCACGGGATGAGCCACAGCCGAAATTGTCGCGGGTCAAGAGGATCGTCGCACTCCGATAACGAGGCTGGTTTAAGAAGAATGATGGATCTGGAGAGCCGTCTTTTAATTTCCGCCAATCAAAGAACAGACCTTCGCGCAACCCAGTGCGCTTGATCGTCTTCAGAAACTGCTTCGGAATCACCTGATCGGTGTCGACGTTCACGCGATCCAGGGGAGCAACGAGCCCGGTCAGTGTCGTGAAAGGTTCCATTGCGTAATCAGCTCCAGTGCCGGATATCCACAAAGTGCCCTTCAATGGCCGCGGCCACCGCCATGGCCGGCGACACCAGATGGGTGCGGCCTCCAGCTCCCTGGCGCCCTTCAAAATTCCGATTACTCGTAGAGGCACAGCGCTCACCGGGCCTCAGTACATCGGCATTCATCGCGAGACACATGCTGCAGCCAGCCTCCCTCCACTCGAACCCTGCCTCGCGGAACACTCGGTCGAGTCCTTCCGCCTCCGCCTGCTGCTTGACGAGCCCCGATCCCGGCACCACCATGGCATGCACGGTCTTCGCGACCTTCTTGCCCTTCGCGAAGCCGGCGGCGAGCCGAAGGTCTTCGATCCGCGAGTTCGTACAGGAGCCGATGAAAACCCTATCGATCTTAATGTCGGTAATCGGCATATTGGGTGCTAGCCCCATGTAAGCCAATGCCCGGTCGGTGGCATTCTTTGTTTTCTCATCCGGCATCGCTCGGGGATCCGGAATATTCTGGTCCACACCAAGTACCATACCGGGGTTGGTGCCCCAACTGACTTGCGGCGCGATCTGTTCTGCCTGCAATGTGACGGTTGCATCATACGTGGCGTCAGAATCGGTCTTGAGCTGCCGCCATGCCTGGGTCGCCTGTGCGAACAGCTCTCCCTTGGGCGCCAACGGTCGGTCCTTGATATAGGCAATTGTCTTGTCGTCAGGGGCGACCATGCCTGCACGAGCCCCACCCTCGATCGACATGTTACAGAGGGTCATACGGCCCTCCATGCTGAGGACTTCAATTGCCGAACCGGTATATTCGATGACATAGCCGGTTCCCCCGGCGGTGCCGATCTTCCCAATGATCGCCAGAATAATATCCTTGGCTGAGCAGCGGTCGGAGAGAGTTCCATCGACGCGTAGTTCCATTGTCATGGGTCGCTTCTGCACCAAACATTGAGTGGCCAACACGTGTTCCACTTCACTCGTCCCAATGCCGAAGGCCAGGGCACCAAACGCCCCATGGGTGGAGGTGTGGGAGTCACCACAGACGATCGTTGTACCAGGGAGGGTGAAGCCCTGTTCCGGGCCGATGACATGGACGATACCCTGGCGTATGTCGCTCATGTTGAAAATGGAGATACCATAGTCCTTGCAGTTATCTTCAAGTGTTTGAATCTGAAGGGCGCTCACTTGATCGGCGATCCCAAGCCGCCGGTCTGTGGTCGGGACGTTATGATCCGGCACAGCCAATGTCGCAGCGGGCCGACGAGGACGGCGCCCTGCGAGTTTCAACCCTTCGAAGGCCTGAGGCGATGTCACTTCATGAACCAATTGTCGATCGATGTACAGCAGCGTCGTTCCGTCCGGTTCTGACCGGACGACATGCGAATCCCAAATCTTATCGAATAAGGTCTTGCCTGCCATCTCAACTCCTACCCATCCCAAGCGCAAACCACGCTATTATACAGAGAAGTCCTAGGGCTTTGACAAGGTGCCTGTGCGTCCTCTGTTAGTTCGCCGGCGACACCTCGCCGAGCCTACTCCGCCATAGTAGTCAACAGTAGTCAACAGGCTACGAAGGCTGAAAGCCCGTCTCGTTCACGGACACCACCCATTCCTCCATGGCTTCAGGACTTGCCTCTCGATCTAGCGGCGTGAACGCTTAACGGTTAACGGTGGGAATGAGCCGCAACGAGAACATGCGGGCGATCCGCAGACAGGACATGCTTCCTGAGCTGGCGGTGAGGAAGATTATTCATGGTTTGGGCGATCGAACTGGTTCCATTCGAGCAAGGCAGTCTGACAGCGGCGCAGTTTGACCGGCTTGCCGAAGTGCCGCCCGAGCTTGAATGGGTCGTAAACATCACCAATGAGAAAGCCCGCCGTGCCTATAAAATCGACAGGAGCGAGTTTTCAGAATTCCTTGGCCTAAGAAGGCCTGATGATTTTCGAACCGTGACGCGCGCGCACGAGATCGCATAGCGTGAAACGCTCGAGGGCCGGGAACTATCCGCAGCGACGATTCGGCGGAAGCTCTCGGCCCTCACCTCGCTGTTTGATTACCTGTACGAGCGCAACGCCATATCCGGCAATCCGGTGGACGGCCTGAAGCGACCGATGGCGAACAGCAACGAGGGCAGCACCCCTGCTCTTTCGGATGAACAGGCGCGGCGGCTGCTCGAAGCGCCTCCGGAGGACACGTTAAAAGGGGTACGCGACCGTGCCATTCTGGCTTCGTTACTCGATCAGGGCATGCGCCGGGAGAACTGTGCAGGCTGGCTGTCAAGGATATCCAGAGCCGCGAGGGCGTGAAGCACTTCAAAGTGAAGGGCAAGGCGGGAAGATTCGATATGTTCCCGTGCATCCGCTCGCGCAGCGGTTCATTGAACATTATTTACAACTTGCCAGTCGCGACAACGACGAAGACGGGCCGCAGTTCCGTCCGGTTTTGAGTAATCGCACGGGAGAGCTTGAGAAGCCGTTGGATCCGAATTCAATCTATAGAAACGTCGTCAGAAAACATGGGCAGGAGACAGGCCTGAACATAGAGGTCAACGGGCTGTGTGTTAATTCGATGTGCGCGACGGCCGCCACGAATGCCCTCTCGCATGAAACAAGACGCGGCCCGAGGATTCCCTTACGTTTCGGGTGCGGTATTAGCGTCCCCGCCATTCTTAAGCACGGCTTCGTCCACTACGTATTTTAGTATCCGCCGACGCGGGGGAAGTGTGTATCTAGTATCTGAGAAGATCAAGAGTGTGGTCGCCAAGAAGGCGTCCCCGAGCTATCGTACCAGGGGAATCTCTTCCCACCGCGTTGTATCGCGCGGGCTTCTTGCGGGGCGCGTGTTGGGATGTCTCTCTTCAGGGAACGGTGTCTGAATCCACTCCATTGTCGTTGTGCAGACGAGGCATGACCAGACTTATAGGGATGGATTTATATCTTGAAATGGCCTCTAATGTCATTCTGTCGCGTCATACAGTGCACCCAGATTCGGGATTTCGAACCTGGTTCCCGCCGCTCTTGAAAGACGGTAGCGATGGAAGTCGGGCCCGCCGGGCAGCTTCCCGCTTTAGTTCCACTATCGCGAATTCATCTGTGTTCAATGTACTTAGGAATGGAGGTATGTCATGGCTTGCATTGCTCATTCACGGCTAACGACGTTGATTATTGATTCGATACGCCATGGGCGAGCAATCGGGCAAGGGCAGCCGTGATCGGCTGCCCAGTCCTTTGTTCGACGAACAACCATTGTCCGGCGGGGTTGATTTCAAGAAACACATACTTGTTTTCCGGTGTCAGCCGCATGTCGATCGCGCCATACATCAAGCCGAATCGCGACAGAAGCATCTTTAGTCGACTGGTGACTTCGTCCGGCAGGGTAATGCTCTCGGTATGTGCCCGCGACATTTCCATGCGGAAGTCAACCGGGTATGAAGTTTCTTGTGAATAGATGGCGGCTGGAAAGAGTTCCTCACCGACCGCCGTGATACGAAGATCGGCAATGGCAGGCACGTATTCCTGGAAGATGACGGGAGCATAGCGCACCGCGTCCAGCGCCTGTAATTCGGCCGGGCCTACAAGCCTAGTCTCTCGCCATTCGTGAATGGTGGCGGAAAACGCTTTGCAGATTGTGTGCCCAGCGCCGACCTCCTCAATGAAGCGGCGTGCTTCTTCCGGATCGTTCGTGATAAGGGTTTTTGGAATGTCCAGACCGACTTCCTGAGCGATGCGCAGTTGAAAGGCTTTGCGGCTCGCAACGTCATCGCGGCTGGGATGATTGATCCACCGAGCATCGAGGGCATTCCAAAAACCGGCAAAAGCCTCCGATGCTTCGTTGTAAGCAAAGGTCTGATGTGTACCGCGAGTGACCTCAGGGTGAAGTTTAAACGATTGAGGGCGACGCCACCAGACGGAGCGAATGTCGGCGCATCGGATTTCCGGCGTGGATTGAGAATACAGCGAGAACGAACGGACTCCCTTCCGCTCGTATGCCATCACGAGCCGAAGCTGCTGAGGAAACTGTGAAAGGTCGAGTAACCGCGCGTCGGCTCCCAGACGCCCAAGTTCAGCCAGGACCGCCGTCGCATGTTCATCCACGGCGTGAGAGACAAGCAGGATCACACCGACCGCTTTTTGCTTGTTAGGCACTGAGCCTCAGCAACACCCTCCTTCATGCTGCGCGAGTTGCTGGTATTCTGCCTGCAGCGCGGCGTATTCTTGACGAAGCGCCATCAGTTGCTGTTCTTCGTTGGACGTGAGAAGACCCTGTCGCTGCGCATCTTCCCGTTCCATGATCGCTGCCTCGCATTGGGCGAGGGCGTTCTCACGCTCCGCAAGCGCCGATTGGAATGCGTCCGGAAAGCTCTGAGTCCATGCCATGGAGTGATGCGGAGTGGCAAGGATGAACGGCGCGGACGACCGCCCCGCAGCACCTTGACTCATCTCTCGCACACCGGCCCTCGGATCGGGCAGGCCGGGGCCCGGCGTCACGCCGTCATCGGCAACCTTGAGTGTCCCACCGTCGTCGGAAAATTTCATCGTCGGCGTATCGTCCCGAAATTTGATGGTGGGCGGGCTATCGTCTCGAAACTTCAGTGTGGGCGGAATATCATCCCGGAATTTCAGAGTCGCGATATCATCTCGGAATTTCAGTGTGGGCGGAATATCGTCCCGGAATTTCAGAGTCGCGATATCATCTCGGAATTTCAATTTGGGCCGGCACTCGGGTTCCGTATCGTAAGCGTATCCCAGCGCTTGATGATCAAGCACGCTGCCGGGAGTCACCGTCTGACCTATGCCGGCCCACGGCTGCATCGCGTCTCCCAGATTGTGGCCCTGGGCCGCTCCGTTGACCGGCAGATACCCGGCGCCGGGATGGAGTCGTTGCCAATCCGCCCAGAGCTTATCTACGAAGCAGTGGTGAAGGAAGAAGATGGGATCGTTGGGAGAGGACATGGGCAACATAGATCCACCGACCCATACATGCACAAGGTTGTGCAATTGAGGACCTGATATCCATCCTTCAAGGCGATTGCGAAATCCCGAGGCGGACAATCGAGTATACGGCGCCACGTCGTAGACCGTTTCGTTGAGAGCGGACGTGACGTCACTCGGCGTGGGAAGCGAGGGTGCCGAAATCCCGAAGCGACGTCGAAGGAATGGCCCATCGACATTCAGAGTCCAGTTACCGTTCGCATGGGCAAAAGGCCCGGTCATCACTTGTCCGTCGGAAGGCCGGCCATCGCCGCCCATGAACGTGATGTCCCATAGAGACGAGCTTGGTGAATTGTCGACCGTCCAATTCCAGTATGGAAGCGTGACGCTCGAATCAATCGTTTGGAGGTCCAGCTCGAACCGCCGAAGATACTCGCGATGCCATGGTAGAAACGCAGGTCCTCGATGGGCATCGTTCATAGCATTGATGTGTTCTTGCACGTACTGGTCATACTTGCCGTTTGCTTTCAGCGCCAATACGGCTGCCACATAGTGTCCCTTTTCCTGAGCCGTAAGGGTTGCTTGATTCTTTCGACAGCGAAGTGCCATTTCATCCTCCTGTACCAGAAGTCCACGTTAGGGTCCATAGACACTTCCGAACTATTTCTCGCCGTGATTGCGATCAGGTTTGTGACTCGGGTGTGAGCCGTGGCCAGAGTGTGGCTCAGAGACACTAATCTCAGCTTCTCCCCATTGGCGAATGAGATCTTCGGCCAACTCATACGGGGAGCCATAAACTTTAAACATGCTCGCGTGCGAAAGAAATCCGTCCTCTGCTCTTTCAACAGGGATCTCGTTCCCGTCTATACGGAGACGAACCGACGCATCTTCCTTTGTCAACGCCCTCTCTCGTCCAGCATCAACCTCTATAGTGTGTCCACGGTAGACAGTTTTGTCCGGACGTTGCCCCTCTTTCTCCGGTGAAGCAGTCCGATGTCGGCGTCGCCTGTTTGTTTCCTTCGGCATAGCAGACCTCCCCTCGTTTGAATCTCATAGAGTAAGGGAATGCGATTTAAGCATCAATGCACCGAGCGGTTAAGCCGATGTGTATAGGCTGACCCTTGAAGCCCAAGAGCCGTTAAAAACAGTGTCCTAGTTCGAAGCAGGAATCAGTAGGCAGATGGGCTTGTCTGCCCACAAAGGTCTATCTTGCTCGACTAACTAACTTCCGTAAATCGATTGATCAACTTTTCTCCTTGCTGCATGTGTTGGATTGCGATGTCGATCTCGAAGTTCGCTCCAAATACTTCAGCGGGAGAGCAATAATAGCAGATCGGACAAAATATTGTTATAGCGAAGATAGATAGTGAGGAACATTTAGAGTGGCGGTTTTAGAAGTGCCCCATTTTTTATATGAATATAAAGGAAGAAAAAAGTCTCGAGTCGAATGTAATTGAGGAACGAAAGCTAGTTTTCACACTGTCGGCCAAAGATGCCTTAAGTGGGAATACAATAGTCCACCGTCGACTATAATAGGAGGGAAGACTTCCAGGAGGGAGACTTTGGAGTAGGATTCACATTCGAAATTAGAGCCACATCCCTAAGCCAAGTCTAACAGTCCCAGTGGAGCGGACGGCTACACCGTGGCCTCTTTTTGAGATCTGTTGTGGCTCCATACCGCTAGGCCGCCGCACTCAGGTGGGGTCCTGCGCACAGGAGGACAAGATGTCAGATCTACCGGCCATCAGCATAACCGTTGTTCCGCTGCCTAACGGAGGCTGGAGCGTCCAGCTCCGCCCGGCAGGACCAGCTCTCCCCGAGAACGCTTCCGCAAAGGACATGGAGCTCGCGCGCGCCTGTTATCACATCCTGCGGGAGCAGGTGTCGTTTCAGGTCACGCGCGCGTTTGCCGCCTGACCGACTCGTGGACCGGTGCGCGGAGCTCATAAGGGGGATGGCTGCGAGCCCGCGGGTGCTGATTAGCCCCACGCCGGTCCACCCAACGCCCTCGCCGACGGGTGAGGAACTGAGTCGCCTCGGCCGCGAGCCACGCGAAGGGTGGCGCCATGCGGCAGCCACGAATTCTGTGTTTCGGCACCATGGACGCGGCCGGGTACCGACAGTTCTCTGGGGCACACGCTGTGCCAGGGGCGGCAGAGAGAGACCAGCCGGCGTCTCTGTCTCGCCTTGATCCTGATGGGTGACGGGTGCGACTCAGTGGTGGGAGTCGACACCACCGGAAGGAGAACGGGGACGCGCGTCAGGCCTCACACGGGGGAGTGGTGTCCACACAATCCCAGCGCACGATGCCTGAGGATGGAAAGCGACGTGCGGAAGGTGTCGTGTGCCTCTTGACTGGAGTCTTCGAGATGGTCGACCCCTTTTCATTGTCCTCCCAATAGCGCAGATGAGGAAGTCATATCTGGGAAGTGGTTACAGGAGCTAGACATCGAACTTACCAAGCTTCGAGGCTGAGCGGCTCACTTGGATGTCCACTACACCTTTACACCTTCCGTCACCGTCACGTGGTTACCGTCGGACTCCTACCGGACGCCAAAGGCCGTTCCCACCGCGCGCTCAGGAATGGCGTGGTTTCCCTGCCACAGTAACCACCTCCATTCCAAGCCGCTATGACCGCATGGATTCATAGATTTATCAGTTATATCGATCAGGCCAGTGTTTCGCGTTCGTTCCACAAAGGAAGGAATCGTCTCCTGTCTACCGCACAAGAGGAATCTCTTCCCACCGCGTTGTATAACGCGGTCTGCGGAAACCGGCCCGCATTGCCCATTACCGCTTTGTGCCGCCAAGATCGCCAAATTGGATCATGCGCGCACCATGGTCTGAATTAATTGCATCAACCGCTTCATCAGCCGCGATTGTCTTTGCCGGTCCCTTTCATCGAACAGATCGTGCCGTTCCCTTACCGCCGGAACCAGATCCGTCAGCATGACGCCGCATTTCTGGTAAGCGTGGCCGGGCCGGAAAATCTTCTCACTGATCGTTGTGACCGCATCGATGAGATCCGAAAGCGTGCTCATCACGCGCCGGGACATGTCGCCGTAGAGCGCATAGTTGGAGCTGGAGACTTTCACATTGTGGTGCCTGATCTTGTCGGTTTATCGGTTTAAATGATACGGGTCTCCCATCGCGAAGCCGAGCGCCTTGGCTTCATGGCTGCGCACTTAGCTCTCTGCGAAGGCGGTGAAGCTTGCCCTGCCTTGCAAGACGTGTTACCACCACGCTCGTGATAATTGCGTCCTGGGACGAACCACGTATTGTGGAGTGGAGTCAGCTGTTGCTGGACAGCTATCGTCATTGGATTGGAAAAGATCTGATCGAGCGGGCGGGCGACAGGAACCGGCAAGCGCGAACATTGTTCGAAGCCTCCTTTGTCGTGGTGTCGCACAGTGTGGAACCGGACCCGATCTTGAATTATGGCAATCAAACCGCCTTGGACCTCTGGGAACTCTCCTGGGATCGATTCATCAAGACGCCGTCGCGACTCACGGCCGAGCCGGATGACCGGGCTGAGCGGGCAAGGATGTTGGAACGAGCCAAACTCTACGGTTACTTCGACGGATATCGGGGAATCAGAATTTCTTCGACAGGTCAACGCTTCCTTGTCGAGCAGGCATTGATCTGGAACGTTATCGATTCGGTTGGGACACCTGTCGGTCAAGCCGCGACGTTCTCACAATGGTTCAACGTGTCCTGATCCAGAAGAGCGCATAGATTTCGACACTTCCGGATTGATCACGGCAACGGCCACTCAGGGGAGCCGGACAGTCCACGGCTGTGGAGGAGGAGTCACGTCCAGAGTTCGAGGGGACCGTGGTTCGCGAGACCCTGCAACAGATCTCGGATAGCAAGGATGCCTACGACACGACGATCGTGATCCAAGATCGGAACGGCATGAATCCGTTCATCGAGCATGACGCGAGCAATGTCACGGATCTCTGTCACGGGTGTTGCAGAAACAACTCGAGAAGTCATGATGTCAGCCAATCGCCGCCTGGAGGCCTGTCGCTTATCGGCCGCCGTGATCAGTTCCGGAACATGATGGAGTAGGTCCTGATACGACACCATTCCGACGAGAGTGTCGTGCATCGACGTGATGGGGATATGGTGGAATCCTTTGTGCGACATGCTCGACCAGGCGTCCAGCAAGGTGCTGTCGGATGGAAGAGAGTGAACCGGAGCACTCATCAAGTCCCGAGCTAAGATCGCCGGTTTCGGGTGTGGCCGTTCGCTGTTCTGTTGTTGATAAGCTGTTTGTGCTGCCAAGGCCGAGCGATCTAATGAAGAGGAATGTCGGCCATGATGCCCTCGCTCTCCAGCAGATTCGGCACGGCCATTCCGTGGGCCAACCGGCTTAATCGGATACGTCTCCACGATTCCATTGACCGACAGAATGATGGGCATGCTGCATTTCCTCAACTGCCGTATCGGAGTCTTCGGAAAATACTTAAGCTGAGGATGTTGCAAAAACTCTCCAGCGTCGTCCTTCTCGCGAGTCGCCCCTCGGCAGCACTCTGGGAGGCTGGATTTTGTAGTGCAACATTTTCGTTCTTGCAACCTCAGCGTTCCAAATCGGTTGCTTCCGTTTTAAGCACTATGCTATAAGGCCAGAAGGATCATTGCGTGACGTGGCGAGTGTTGACAAGCGGTGCAAAGGCAATAGACGAAAGGCAGGCACATTACCAAAGGCCTGCACGTCCTCCAAGATTGACATCATACATATAATTCACAAGCCTCTATTTATCTCTTCTTTTCTCGCAAGGGGGTAGTCATGGGCAAGACATTGTGGGCGGTCTTTCTAGGCCTCGGAATGGTGTTGGTTGGGGTTTCGGGTTCGTATGCGCTTCAGGCAGGCGGTGTTGAGACCGGTGATCTGGAAACCGGTTCTGTCGTCGGACAGCCGTTTAAGGAGCTGACCGTGGATGCTTCGTTCTATTCTGTGGATATCGGCAACATGAAGACTTGGTATCCTCCCACGACGGTCATCGATTTTAAGACGCGTCCTGGTGCTCCAGTTCTGATAAAAGTGACGAACAATTCCACTACCGAACATGGCTTTCAGCTGAGTGCTGCAGTCAATCAATCGGGACCATTTGTCTTGGATACCAGGTTAGTGGTCAAGCCTGGAGAAACGAAGTACATCGGTGTGCCAACGAGCGATTTGTTTTATGCAGCGGGGAATACCCTCGAATATCGTTGTCACTTGCATCCGGCCCATGTCGGCGGCAAGTTGCTTATGCTCAAGTAAGTTATTCCGATTCGGACAGTAAAAAGGCCTCGGTGACGCTCACCGAGGCCTTTTTGTTCTGCGCCCACAATCACTCAAAACAAAAGACCCTGGCTCTCGATGGACCCAGGGCCCTCAAATAATAAAGTCAATGGACAGGATCAGTTTCTAACCCCGCTCCATACCTTGGCAGCATCTATTGCTTTATCGGGGTTCAACGTCTTCGCCCTTTCCAGAAGCACGTCTGTCGTTTCAGGATAGAGCGGGTCAGAAATACAACAATTATCAACGGGGCAAACCGCCGCACACTGAGGTTCATCAAAGTGCCCGACACACTCAGTGCAGCGATCATGCGCGATTACGTAAATATTATCGCCGACGCCTTGCCCATCGCCGACGTGATTGCCTTTGGTCTCAGCATCGCTTCTTGTTTCAAAGATTGCTTCATTCGGACATTCCGGCAGGCATGCTCCACAAGAGATGCATTCATCCGTAATCAATAAAGCCATGACCTAAGCCTCCTTATCACGTCAAAATCACAATCACGTCAAAATCACATCAAAAGACTATAAGAACATTGACAAGTTCACGCGGCTCACACCATAGTGCCTCGGCCGACATATGGTGAGTAAGAACGCTGAAATGCATTTTATTCCGTGATTCTTTTCTAAGTCAACTGAACGGAATCTGGTTAGAAGACCTAGGCCATTATTGTGCCTGGGCCATTGGGCCCAACACAGAAGAAAGCATCGGTCGTCATCATATGACATCTGATCGAGCTCCGGCCAACAATCGAGAACAGCGGAAACAGCGGATCATCATGATGGCTTTGCTCGCCCTTCTCCTGATGAGCGCATCGGTTTTCCTCGTCGAACGCAAGGAATCGAGCATCATCGTCGTCACGTTCCCGAGTGGTGTCGAGCTGGAAGCCGAAGTGGCGGACACGCCGGAGAAGTTGCTCTTCGGGCTTGCCTTTCGAGATGCATTGCCTCCAAACGGCGGCATGCTTTATATCTTTGAGCAAAACGGAATGCATCGCGTGACAACCAAGGAATATCGATTCCCGATCGACATTCTGTGGGTGGACGAGAGTCATCATGTGGTGTATATGCTGGAACATGCAGAGCCATGTGCCAAAGATCCGTGCCTGCTTTTCGGGCCACCGCTCGAAGCTGTTCGCTATGTGATACAGGCAGTGTCGGGGTTCATTCAGAAAACTGGAGTTGCAAAAGGCGACGAGCTCAAGTTTGCCCTTCGGATGTAGAGGCTGGGCCATCGCAAGAGGACATACGCACGATGGATGAGTTTCAAAAGGTTGCCCAGATCGATGAGTTGCTTCCGGGAAACTCAAAGATCGTCAAGATCAATGACCGCCCGATCGCATTGTTCAATGTCGAGGGAAAGTTGTACGCCATCCATAATAGCTGTCCCCATGAGGGAGGTCCGCTTATTGAGGGAAGACTCAAAGGGTATGTCATTGCCTGCCCCTGGCATGATCTGGCCTTCGATATCAGAAACGGGCAAGGTGTCGACGGCGGCGGGTACTGTGTAGGAAGTTACGAAGTCCGGGTGGATGGGAACGATATTCTGATCGGCCCTCGGCGGAAAATATAAAAGAGGAAATCCGACTAAACCGCTTGTCTTCACGACGCGCATCAGGATATCGACGTGAGTATTTCCAGTACCGATCACAACCCTACTTTGGACGGCAGCGACCGCCGCCAGGTCACGGTCGACCAGTCTTTCTTTATCCATCTATGGGAAGATCGCACCAGAGGTGAACAGTGGGTGCCGTCTTACGACACCAAAGGACTGGCGCTTCTCAGTGATGAGTTCCTGTGCATCGCGAGCAATAACGCTGTGGAAAACGGGCAGCGCATCTTCGAATTTAAAGCCGTGCAGTCAGGGGTGTACCAGCTGATTTTTGAAAAGCGCATGGGGTGGAAATTTACTGCCGAAGATCGGCGCTTGTTCAGAATAGAGGCAGCGCCGCCATCCAGGAATTGAGCCAATGCCCGATATCGCGTTCATCAACGGTCGCTTTCTTGCTTGGGAAGAAGCGACCATTTCCATCGATGATCGAGGGTTCCAATTCGGAGATGCCGTCTACGAAGTCATTCGGACCTATCGAGGAAGCCCGTTCGAACTTGCCGCGCATCTTGCTCGGTTGGACCGGAGCGCAAGAGAACTCTCGCTTCGCCAACCGTACACCAGAGATCAATGGACCAGGTGGATTCAACAAGGACTCAGTCTGGCCGGATATCAAGATGCAAAGATCTACATTCAGCTTACCAGAGGGATGGCTCCCCGTGAGCATGGTTTTCCACCGGAGAGTCGCCCAACGGTCGTGATGACCATCAGGGAGTTTCATTCCCTGGGACCGGAAGTCCGCCGGGCCGGCGTAAGCGCATGTACCAGGGAGGATCTTCGATGGGGCCGCTGTGACATCAAAAGCGTCAATCTCCTGGCCAACGTCCTTGCCCGTGAAGAAGCGAGGAAGGCCGGCGTCTTCGAAGCAATCTTGGTCAGGGATGGCCTCGTCATGGAAGGTGCGCTGAGCAATGTCATGGCTGTTCAAAGTGGAGTCGTCATGACGGCCCCGGAGGGGCCGAGAATTCTATCCGGCGTCACACGAACCGTCGTGTTAGGGTTGGCGAAAAAGGAGGACATGGAGATCGAAGAACGATTCATACCGGTCGACCTCCTGTACCGCGCCGATGAGGTCTTTCTGACCGGAACCACGCTCGAAGTACTCGGGGTTGTCCAGATCGATGGGAAAATCATCGGCTCCGGCCAACCGGGTCCTATCACAAGAACGCTGGCTGCTCGCTGGGCGTTGTTGACCGGCTAGTACTCTTGCTTTGGACTGAGGTGCATGGTATGGTGCTCCCTCTGTAAGTGGGCTCCTGCCCACTTTTTTGTTTGGATACATGTCAAAGGGAAATGGGTTGAGCATACCGGGCAATGGTCCGCAGCCGGTTGCCGACCGGTTGCGCGAAGTCATTTCGCCGATCCTATGGACGCTCGGGCTTGAATTGGTCGATGTCGTGTGCGTGGGCCAAGGTCCTCGCTCGATCGTTCGAGTTCTGATCGATAAATCAGGTGGAGTCAGCATCGCAGACTGTGAGCAGGCACATAAGATCCTAGGACCGGCCCTCGACGTGGCCGATCCGTTCCCTCATGCCTATACGCTTGAAGTCTCTTCCCCGGGTCTTGATCGGGCCTTCAAGGGATCTCAAGATTATCAACGGGCAATTGGAAAAGAGGTGAGCCTCAAGCTTCGACAACCCCTCGAAGGCCAGTGGAGGATCACCGGGGAGCTGATGCAAGCGGATGAGCAGGTCGTAGTCCTGGCGGTGGCCGCGACGCGGGCGTCACGGACGGTGAGACTGAATCGAGACTTGATTGCTGAGGCAAAGCTGGTCGTGAAAATTTAAGGATCGGAGAGTGGGAGTATTGTAAGCGGTAACCGGATGCAGGAGCGTGCTGTATGAACCGAGAACTGATCTCAGTGATCGACGAAATCGGGCGTCAGAAAGGAATCGACAAGGCCCGAGTCATCGGGGCCGTTGAATCTGCCCTGCAGACAGCCGCAAAGAAACGCTTCGGCCAGGCTGAAAACATCCAAGTGGAAATCGACCCCAAGACCGGGGAAATTTCCGTCGTTTCCAAAAAGATCATCGTCGAAACGGTCAGCAATCCCAAAGCGGAAATCTCTCTTCAAGAAGCTCGTCAATATGATAGTGAAGCGGAGATCGGCGACGAAATCGGATCGTTGATTGAAATGAACGAATTGGGGAGAATTGCCGCACAAACAGCGAAACAAGTCATCTTCCAGAAGGTGCGTGAGGCGGAATGGGAAGCGGTTCAAAAAGAATATTCGACGCGTCAGGGGGATCTCGTGACGGGGATCATTCTCGGAATGGAACGTCGGAATTACCTTGTGGATCTCGGAAAGACTGAAGCTATCCTGCCGATCCAAGAACAGATTCCGCGTGAAACCTACCGGCGCGGCGATCGCGTGAAGGCGATGTTGCTGGAGGTGCGCCGTACGCCGAAGGATGTACAAGTCATTCTGTCTCGTAGCCATCCGCAGTTCGTGGCGAAGCTCTTTGAACTCGAAGTACCGGAAGTCATGGAAAAGATCATTGAAATCAGATCGGTCGTTCGAGAGCCGGGAGATCGGACGAAGATCGCGGTCACGTCACGTGAAAAGGCCGTGGATCCGGTGGGGGCCTGTGTCGGTATTAAGGGTTCACGCGTGCAAGCGGTCGTTCGGGAGTTGCGGGGCGAGAAGATCGACATCATCACCTGGACTCAGGACCCGCGAGTCTTTATTGCCGAAGCCTTGAATCCTGCGACGATTGAAAAGGTAGGGATCGACGAAGAGAAGAAGTCGGCGCTCGTGGTCGCCGCCGACTCGCAATTGTCGTTGGCCATCGGCAAAAACGGTCAGAATGTCCGGCTTGCGGCTCGTTTGACGGGATGGAAGATCGATATCATCAGCGCAACGGAATACGAAAAAGAAAAAGTAGAACGCGATAAAGAAATTAAAGCCGCGCTCGCAGAGGAAGCCGAGGCTCAGCGATTGCAAGAAGAAGCTCGGCAGGCTGCCAGAGCCGAGGAAGCAACGAGCGGATAGAAAGCGGAACCGTCTCATGGCTATGCGTGTATACGAACTCGCGAAGCAGTTAGGAATGGAGAATCGAGTGCTGATCCCAGAGCTCAAGAAGATGGGAGCATCGGTTTCTTCTCACAGCAGTACGCTCGACGATGAGCTCGTTCAGAGGGCGTTGGATAAACTGGCCTCAAGATCGAAAGGCCATGTGACGGGAACCGAAGGAGAGTCCGGTGCAAGGCCGGTCGAGCATGCGAGTCACGGTAAAGTCGTGGTGGCAAGGAGCCACGTCGTCGAAGAACCGCCCAAGCCGGACAAGCGTCGTATACTGATCAAACGAAAGAAAGAGGATGAACCGATCGAGGTCATTCCATCAGCTCCGATTGTTGAGGCTGAGCGTCAGGCGCAGCCCGTCCCCTCGATCACCGTGCCGACACCGCTTCCAGTCGCCGAGCAGCCCAGCAGTGGTGGACTAGTCGATCGCGACCTTCCAACGGAAGAAGTTTCGGACGAGATTTCTCTACCCGCACCTGTGCCGCTCGTTGCGAAGCAGGAGGAGGTGCCGGCAAAGCCGACCGTCGCTCCGTCAACAATCGGGGTGTCGACTCCGGAACCGGTGACCGGCAAGAAGAAGAGCATGGCATTCGAGGCCATCGAGGCCGAAGCACAAAAAGACAAGCTTAAGAAAGTACGAAAACCGGGTCGCCCCAGAGATGGTCAGCAACAAGATGTGAAATTCCGTGAGGACGCCGCCCGCTGGCAAGACCTTCGTGCGATTCCGCTGCAACGACGGGATGACCGATCCAAGCATGTACACCATAGCACCCTGGCAGAAATTACCAAACCACGCCGAAAGAGCGTGAAAGTCACCCCGCGGACGACGGTCAAAGAATTCGCCGAGTTGATCGGTCAACGGCCGGCGGACATCGTTCGCAAGCTGGTGGACATGGGACAAATGCTGACGCTTCACCAGCCTATGAACCTGGATGCCGCATCGATTTTCGCAGAGGAAACTGGAGTCAAGGTCGACATATCGGTCGAAAAAGTGGGGGACGAGTTGCTGCAAGATGTCGTTGAAACGGGCGATGATGAACGGCCGGAACCTCGACCGCCGGTCGTGACCATCATGGGGCACGTCGATCACGGAAAAACTTCCCTGCTCGATGCGATTCGCCAAACCAACGTGGCGGAAGGGGAAGCCGGTGGCATTACCCAACATATCGGCGCCTATACCGTCTCGGTGCGTGGGAAACAAGTGACGTTTCTGGATACTCCCGGCCACGAAGCCTTTACGGCCATGCGAGCTCGTGGTGCCAAGGTCACGGACATCGTCATTTTGGTTGTCGCAGCAGACGACGGAGTGATGCCGCAAACCATTGAAGCCATCCACCATGCCAAGGCAGCCGGAGTGCCGCTGATCGTGGCGATGAACAAGATCGATAAGCCGACCGCCAATCCCGATCGGGTCAAAAACGCCCTCTCTGAACATGGACTGATCTCCGAGGCATGGGGCGGGGATACCATTATGGTCGAGGTATCCGCCAAACAGAAAACGGGGCTCGATACACTCCTCGAGATGATTTTGCTTCAGGCGGAGGTGCTAGAACTCAAGGCGGATCCACACCGACAGGCCAAAGGCACCGTCATCGAAGCCAAGATTGAGCGCGGGAGAGGCCCTGTTGCGACGGTGCTGGTTCAGAGCGGGACGCTACGAGGGGGGGACGCATATGTCGTGGGAACATTCAGCGGCCGTGTTCGAGCCCTCATTAATGATCGTGGCGAAAAAGTGCAGCAGGCAGGGCCGTCCATTCCGGTGGAAGTGATCGGATTGCCCGGCGTTCCGTCGGCGGGAGACGTCTTCCATGTCGTCTCCAATGAAAGAGTCGCCCGGGAGATAGCGGAAGAACGAGCTCAAAAGCGACGGGCGGCAGAGCTGACCGGTCCCTCGAAAGTGTCCTTGGATGATCTGTTCGCGAAGATCCAAGAAGGATCCGTGAAGGAATTGGCGATTGTCATCAAGGCCGACGTACAAGGATCGTCCGAAGCATTGGCAGGCGCGGTTGAAAAGCTGTCGACGGAGGCCGTCAAGCTTCGTGTGATTCATAACGGAGTCGGTGGGGTCATGGAATCCGATGTGCTGCTCGCCGCCGCATCACGAGCCATCATTATCGGCTTCAATATCAGGCCCGAGCCGAAGGCCACCTCATTAGCCGAACAGCAGGGTGTCGATATCAGGCTCTACACGATCATTTATGACGCCATTGCCGACATCAAGGCGGCGATGGAAGGATTGCTCGAGCCCACCCTGAAAGAACGTGTGTTGGGACGAGCAGAAGTCCGGCAGGTATTTACGATTCCGAAGGTCGGAGCCGTGGCGGGGTCTTATATCATTGACGGGACGGTCGCTCGGTCAAGTGCTGGGGTACGCGTGATTCGTGACAATGTGGTGGTCTATCAGGGTAAACTCGCTTCGTTGCGGCGTTTCAAGGACGATGTCCGTGAAGTGCAGCAGGGATACGAATGTGGCTTGAGCATCGAGAATTTCAACGATGTCAAGGCCGGCGATATCATCGAGGCCTATGCCATCGATAAGATCGCAACGAAACTCTAGAACTCTCAGAATTTTTGGTGCGGCCCGTTGTCCAAAGGCCGGGCACGCTTGTTCAACGAAATCGTAGAGTTTCTCTCAAGAGCCTACTTTAACTGAACCCTGGCCATGGTCGTGGGTGTATGCACGGTAGAATTATTCATCTCGGGGAGTCAATCGCTCAAAGACAAGCGGCAGGTCCTTCATGGGCTCAAGGACAGGCTTCGAGGCAAGTTTAACCTTTCAGTCGCCGAAGTGGACGGTCAGGATCTTTGGCAGAAGGCCATCCTTGGAATGGCTTGTGTCTCGAATGAGGGTAGTCACGCGAACCGGGTGATTGAACAAGCGTTGAATCTCATCAAAAGCATGCCCGCAGTCGAAGTCGTCCGAACCCAATTGGAATTGCTCTAAGGATGTTGCAAAAGCCCTCCAGCGTCGTTCTCGCGTCGCTCAAGGTCTCAACGTACCAACCGCGTACGCCTCGACCTTTCGCTCATTGCGGCCTTGCTGGAAGGGCTTTTTCAGCATCCTCTGCAGTCTTACTCTTAAGGGCCACAGGATATTTGTGATTGCCAACGTCGGAATAGCAAGATGTCGAAGACGACCTATAAAAGAGCAGACCGGGTGGCCGACCAGATCAGGATGGAAGTGGCGGATATTCTCATGCGAAAAATCAAGGATCCCCGGGTACGTGACGTGACCGTCACCGATGTCGAGCTGACGGGAGATTTGCGCATCGCTCATGTTTTTGTCACGACCATGGGAACGGGCGAGGCTGAACGGGACATCTTTGCCGGTCTCTCAAGAGCTAGTGGGTTTGTGCGGTCTGAATTGGGACGGCGACTCTCGCTCCGCTACCTTCCGGATGTGATTTTCAAGAAGGATGTCAGTGGAGCTCGTGGTGACCGCGTCATGAGGCTATTGGAAGAATTGCAGGGGACGTCTGAACAACAGGAAACCCAAGACCCTCCAAGCAGCAGGCAGGGGATCGCTGATTCTTAAGGGTATGAACCGGACAGGCATTACAACCGACCAGGAGGGCAATCTGGAGGGAGTTCTCATTGTCCACAAGGAAGTCGGCTGGTCTTCACACGATGTCGTCGCCAAAATCCGGAGGTTATTGGGGGGCAACAAAGTCGGTCATGCCGGCACGCTCGACCCTCATGCCACGGGTGTCTTGCCCATCCTGGTCGGGCGGGCCACAAGAATCGCTGAATACCTGATCAATTGGGATAAGGAGTATCGTGCCGTCTTGCGCCTGGGCGAAACGACCGACACCCAGGATGCAACGGGGCAGGTTTTGACCAGAGTCGATCCCTGTGAGGTGTCTGAGGACGCCCTCCAGGCGGTGATCGCTCGATTCAGAGGAGTACAACAGCAACTGCCGCCGATGTACTCAGCGGTGAAGATCGGCGGACAACCGCTTTACAAAGCGGCGAGAGCAGGAAGAACGATCCACCGAGCAGAGCGGTCGATTGCGATTCATCAGCTGGAGATCGTGGGGTTTCACGATCGCGACGTGGTCCTGCACATTGTGTGCTCAAAAGGCACGTATGTACGCACGCTGTGCGCCGATATCGGACAGGCCTTGGGCGTAGGTGGGCATCTCCATACTCTCGAACGTCGCCGTGTAGGACCACTGTCGATCGAACAGGCCATGACGATCGATCAAGTCGCCGGTCAGTTGACGACGGGAACGCTCCGAAAGCAATTCATTCCGTTGGACCAACTCCTGTACCAACTCCCGGCGGTGGTGGTGAACGATGAGCAGGCGCAGCGTGTCCTGCATGGCTCGCCTATCTTTTCGGCGGGAATTGGGCAACTGCCCTCTTCTCCCTCCGCTGTTTCCGTGCGTCTGAAGAATGAAGCAGGTCAGTTGTTGGCCATTGGAACTCACGATGCCGGCTGCGTGGGGTCGATTAGAATTCGTAAGGTCCTGAGTCTCTTGAGTCATTAATGCGGAAGGAGTAGGTATGGGATTACTGAAAGAGGCAAAGAGTGAACTCATCAAGCAATATCAGCAGCATGACAAGGATTCCGGATCGCCGGAGGTGCAGATTGCCGTGTTGACCAACCGGATTACGTATCTCACCGAGCATTTCAAGAGCCATAAAAAGGATCACCACTCGCGACGTGGGTTGTTGCAACTGGTCGGCCGCAGACGACGGTTGCTGGACTATCTCCGCGATGTGGATGACGCGCGTTACCGAGCGGTGATCGATCGACTCGGCATTCGCAAATAACCGGTCGTACTAACAGCGGCGTTTCCCGTCGCCATAGCATCGTTCGACTGTGCCACAGATGAACACCGAGATGCGCTCACGCGAAGTCCGCAGTGTGAAAGTGAAAAGCTGTCAAGTTACTGAGGAGCCTCAGACCTTGAACTTTTTAACTTGTCGCCCACGGTTGAGCGTATCTCAGTGGGCATCTGTGGATCTAACCAGAGGAGACCATAGATGGTACAGGTCGTAGAAATCGATATTGCAGGTCGGACCCTCCGCCTCGAAACCGGTCGTGTTGCAAAACAAGCTGATGGATCAATTTGGGCCTCGTATGGTGACACAGTCGTCCTGGCGACGGCCGTGGCCGCGCAAACTGCCAAGCCGGGCATAGATTTTCTTCCGTTGACCGTCGACTACCAGGAAAAGGCCTATGCTGCCGGGAAGATCCCCGGGGGGTACTTCAAACGCGAAGGCCGACCGGCTGAAAAAGAAGTGCTGACAAGTCGCTTGATCGATCGCCCGCTTCGTCCACTCTTTCCGGAAGGCTATTACTTCGAAACACAGGTCATTGCCTCGGTCCTCTCGGCGGATAAGACCGGTTCTTCCGATATTATCGGCATCACGGCGGCATCAGCCGCGCTCGCAGTGTCGAACATTCCTTTCAACGGACCCGTCGCCGGGGTGAGGATCGGTCGGGTCAACGGCCGGCTTGTCGTCAATCCTGACCTCGAAACCATGGAGCAGAGCGAGCTGCATCTGGTGGTGGCAGGGACAGCGGATGCCGTGATGATGGTGGAGGCGGGCGCCGACGAATTATCCGAGCAAACGATGCTCGAGGCCCTGGAATTGGCTCACGCTGAGATCAAGAAAATCGTCCAGAAGATCGCTGAATTGGCCAAGAAGGTCGGGAGGGCGAAACGGGAGGTCATTGCGGAGTCGATCGCCTCCGCGTTGCAAGCCGAGATCAAAGAGTTGGTTGCACAACCGATTCGTGACGCCATCATGATTGCCAATAAGACCGCACGACAGGAGCGGTTGGACCACATTCTGGCCGACGCTATTGAAAAGCTGAAGAAGCCGGATGATTCCTCAAGGGAGCGGCATATCAAGATTGTGTTCCATCAATTGGAATATACGGAAGTCCGGAAGATGATTTTGGAAAACCGATCGCGCGCCGACGGGCGCGGCCCTGCCGATATCAGGCCGATCACCTGCGAGGTTGGTGCCCTGCCGCGCGCGCATGGTTCCGCGATCTTTACCCGAGGCGAAACACAGAGCTTGGCGGTGGTGACGCTAGGGACGACCGACGATGAGCAGCGCATTGACGCCTTGGAAGGGGAGTATACCCGGACATTTATGCTGCACTACAACTTCCCGCCCTTCAGCGTTGGTGAGGCGCGGCCGCTCCGCTCCCCAGGAAGGCGTGAGGTTGGGCATGGAGCCTTGGCTGAACGGGCGTTGAAACCCGTGATTCCGAACAAGGATGTCTTTCCATACACCTTACGGATTGTTTCTGAAATTCTGGAATCAAATGGGTCTTCATCGATGGCAACGGTATGCGGCGGAACGCTGGCCATGATGGACGCCGGAGTGCCGATCAAGGAACCGGTCGCCGGCATCGCCATGGGGTTGATCAAGGAAGGGGACGACGTCATTATCTTGTCGGACATCCTCGGCCTTGAAGATCATCTGGGCGATATGGACTTCAAGGTATGCGGGACCAAGAACGGCGTGACGGCGCTTCAAATGGACATTAAGATCGGCGGCATTACCACGTCCTTGATGCAACAGGCCTTGGAGCAGGCCCGCATGGGTCGCCTCCACATTCTCGACCGCATGTCCAAAGGGCTAGCGGGTCCCCGCACCGACCTGTCGCCGTTCGCACCTCGCATCTACACGATGAAGGTGAAGCAGGACAAGATTCGGGACATTATTGGTCAGGGCGGAAAAACCATCAGGGGGATTCAGGCCGACTGTGGCGTCAAAGTCAGCGTTGAGGATACCGGTGTCGTGACCATTGCTTCTGCGGACGAAGTGTCGTTGAAAAAAGCTCAGGAGATCATCAACCGCTTGACTGAGGAAGTTGAAGTCGGGAAGGTCTATATGGGTACGGTGAGAAAGATTATGGATTTCGGGGCATTCGTGGAAGTGTTGCCTGGTACGGATGGATTAGTGCATATCTCACAATTGGCGCATCACCGCGTGAAAGCCGTATCCGACGAGGTGGCCGAGGGCGATCAGATTCTCGTGAAAGTGCTGGAGATCGATAAGCAAGGCAAGATCCGGCTCAGCCGGAAGGAAACCATCCCTGCGCCGACAGGAAGCGGCGCAAAAGATTCAGCGAGCGGATAAGACTTGTACCGCAAGCTCATTCTCGATAACGGAATTCGTCTGGTCACTGAGCGCATTCCGACCCTTAAATCCGTGACGGTCGGTATCTGGGTCAATACGGGCTCTCGTGATGAAAGTCCCGCAGAGGCCGGGTATTCGCACTTCATTGAACACATGTTCTTCAAGGGGACGGTTGCTCGTTCGGCCACGGAGATCTCCCGTGAAATCGACGCGTTGGGAGGCGAGATGAACGCCTTCACGACACGTGAAACGACGACGTTCTACGTCAAGGTCTTGGATCAGCACTTGCCCCAGGCGTTGGATCTGCTTTCGGATCTGTTCCTTCGATCTCGTCTTGGCCGGAACGAAATTCAGAAAGAGAAACAGGTGGTGCTTGAAGAAGTCCGTATGGTTCAAGATGACCCGGAGGATCTGGTCCAGGAACTTCATACCAAGTTGGTGATGGGGCGACATCCCTTGAGTCGGCCGATCTTGGGGCGAGAATCAACCATCGTCCGGATCAGCCGATCGAATCTTCTCGACTATATCGACGCCCATTACCGCCCGGAAGAAATCGTGGTGGCGGTCGCGGGGAATTTCGATCAATATCAGCTTGAAAAAACAATGGCTCGCACCTTTGGTGGATATCACAAGTCCTCAAGCAGCATTCCTTGCAAACGGTGGCCTCCTGAACTCCAGGGTGGCGTGATGATGAAACAGAAGCCGTTGGAACAGGTTCACATCTGTGTGGGATTCGAGGGCGTTGCAGCGGGTCATAAGGACCGCTATGCGGTCTATGCCCTGAACGCGGTGCTCGGCGGCAGCGTCAGTTCTCGGCTTTTTCAAGAGGTCCGAGAGAAACGCGGCTTGTCCTATTCGATCTACTCATTTCTGTCCGGCTATTCCGATGGCGGCACCATTACGGTCTACGTTGGAATTCGGGCACGAGAGGTTGAGCGGGTCCTGGATTTGGTCTGCCGTGAAATTCGAAAACTGGCCAGGCATGGTATCGATGGTCACGAACTCAAACGCACGAAGGATCAAATGAAAGGCAGTCTCATGCTGAGTTTGGAAAGCTCACATAGTCGGATGAACAAGCTTGCCAAGGATGAGCTGATTGCCGGAACCCATACGACGTTGGAGGATCTGACGATGGAGATCGACGGCGTGACCGAGCAGCAAGTATTTCAAACCGCACAGAGCCTGTTCGTCGAGGACAGCATCGCGTTGACCGGATTGGGCCCTCTTTCTTCACGGCAAGTGCGGGAGTTGAGCGCAAACTTTTCGTAACCGTCGTTGATGCAGTTGAGACCAATTCATGGAAATCTCACGACGGATTCTTCATTGACATCCTGACGCAAGTTTCTTTACATTAGAATTCAGCAAACATTTCCTTGACAGGACATCGCTGTTTCAGTACCGTTCCGGTACCGGTTGGACAGTTTCCCGTTCGTGTTGCGGTGGAGGCTATTGAAGAACGTAAATTCCCAAAAAGCTTTGCACAAGCTTTGATTGAGCGACTTCAGAAGTGAGGACGGATAACGTCTCAGGATATCGGGCTCAAATTTGATGCAAGGAGGGATAACGTATGAAAAGGGCTGTCATTCTAGCTGCCGTGACGGTGTTTTCGGGATTCGGCTTGCTAGCGGCCGGGATCTCCCTAGCTGCCGACATAGAGCATTTAGGCCTCGCTGATGCGGTGGTTGGGGGAAAACCGCTGAAGGCCGAAACCGCTGCCAAGACGCTGCAAGGTCGTGTCTGGTCGCAGTGGGCGGATAACCCGGACGGAGAACTCCTGTTCGGGATTCAATATTGGAATACTGGAGAGCCGGGATCCGGCACACCTGCGGGCCGATCATCGACGACGTTTGACGTGAAGCCGCCTGATCCATTGTTCAGTTGTTGCGCTTGGGGTTTTACCGGAGGTAGTGAGAAAAATTCTACCTATTCAGGCTGGTATACCGCCACGACGGTCCGTCTTATGGTCAAAGATAAGGCCCT
This sequence comes from Nitrospira sp., assembly GCA_029194675.1. Taxonomy (NCBI): domain Bacteria; kingdom Pseudomonadati; phylum Nitrospirota; class Nitrospiria; order Nitrospirales; family Nitrospiraceae; genus Nitrospira; species Nitrospira sp. The sequence continues at coordinate 421,755 of JARFXP010000003.1, forward strand.
GATGGATCAAATCATCAAGGCCTCTCAAGAATTGGTCGCCATGGAGATCACGCTGGACGGCAGAACCATCACCGGCTTCAAGGTGATCAAGGACTAGTCACTGTCAATGTCGAAGATGTTGTTGAAGGAGGACTCGATCATGATCTTGCAGAAGCGAGGTGCAGCCGTTCTGGCAGCCGTTGCGCTCGTCGTCGGTATGGGTTCGACTGCCTCGGCCATTGAATCATTTCAAGAGCGATTCGAGTGGGGCGATATGAGCAAACCGACCACACTTCAAGGTCGGGTGATCGTGCTTGATCCATATGATGAAGCGGTGTGGATCAACATCGCCGTATTCGGCGGGAATGCCGAGAGCGGCTTGTTCTGGCAAAAAGTTCATCCGGGTAAAAATGTGAAGTTCTATGCCGATAAGTCCGCCTGGCAAGAGTTGAAGAAGATGGGCCGGTCTCATGCCGGACCGGCAGCAGCAAAAGAAGTTCCTCCAGGCAGCACGACCGACTTGATTGAATTCGTTGTCACAGAGATTGAACAGAATCATCGGGTGATTTCATCCGTGAAGAAGATTCCTGAGGTGTCTGGTTCAATGGGTAAGCCTGTGAGCATGTCCGGGCTTCGTCTCAAGGATTGTACCGGGAAGAGTGAATACGATAAGGCTTGCGCAGCAGCCAAGCAAGATCTCAACTCTTCGCCGGTTTCTCCCGATGGGAGTAACGTCGGTATGCAATACGATGTGATGCTTCCAGGAGGAAAAACTCTCGGCGGTCTCGTTCCATGGACCGCACAGTATAATCGTCCGCACTGAAGGCTATCCCAGGTGCAAACGGGCGGCCTCCCGAAAGGGACGCCGCCCGTTTTATTTTCACCGGCCTACGCAGGAAGCCATGCCGTCATGCAGTGCGCAGACTAGCATGGAATGTCCTACCTATGGTATCTCTACGGATACAGTTCTGTATCTAGCAGGCTGCGGAAAAACCCTCCGTTCATCCTTACGAGAGCCTCAGGACGAACGGAGCGGTCATTGAATATACTGAGGTTTTCCGTTCGTGCTGAGCCTGTCGAAGCACAGAAATCGAGTTTTTCCGCAGCCTGTTAGTTCGATACCGATCATGGCGATCACCCTCCCCATCGCCGTTGACTCTACGTCATCATCCTGTCTCCTTTCACTGTGTGGTCATGGACTTCGCCTAAGTCGCGCTAGGGCCTGTCATCAATTAAGCCATGTGATGGAGGCAGCGAGATAGATTGCGCCAAGGAAGTTGGCCGCGCGTTTGTCGTAGCGTGTAGCAATCGCGCGGAATTGTTTGAGTCTGGCAAAAAAGTTCTCGATCAGGTGCCGTGCCCTGTACAGGGCTTTATCGTATGCTCGGGTGGTTGTTCTGTTGGATTTTGGCGGGATGACGATATTCTTGCCCGCTTGTTGCAACGGCTGGATTATCCGTTCATCGGCGTCAAACGCCTTGTCGGCGAGGATCGTGTCGGCGTCGATGCCGGGAAGAAGGGCATCGGCCCCATCAAGGTCATGCGCCTGGCCTGGTGTGAGATGAAAACTCGTGGGATTGCCCAGCGCATCGCAGGTGGCGTGGATTTTCGTGGTCAATCCTCCTTTGCTGCGTCCGATCGCTTCCTGTTCGCGATGCCCCCTTTTGCGCCCGCACTGTGCTGGTGAGCACGGACGATCGTTGAATCGATCATGGCGTATCCGTTGTCGGGATCATCGGCCAGACGCTCGAACACCTGCTTCCAGACACCGCCCTTGCTCCAGCGCGTATGACGCGTGTGGATCACCCGGAAATCCCCGAACCGCTCCGGCAGATCCCGCCATGGGATCCCGGCACGGTAACGGTACAAAACAGCCTCCACAAACAGTCGGTTGTCTTTCGCTGTCACACCCACTGCGCCTTCACGCCCTGGCAGCAGTTTCTCGATCTTCTCCCATTGGTCATCACGCAACCCGTATCGTCTCACCATCCGCAGGCCCCTCCCTCGGCCTGTGGATGAGTGAATCACAACATTATGGCTCTGTGAACCCAGAAAATTAATTGATGACACGCCTTAGTGCGTTCTGGTTTTTGCATGGCAGGTATTGGTATTGCTGCGGTTGTTAATAAGACCTATGGCAACGATCTATCTCTCCTCCACCTACGAAGACCTCAAGGACTTCCGATCTGCGGTAGTGCATGCACTCCGCCAAAGCGAGTATCGCGTCATCGCCATGGAAGACTATGTGGCGACTGATCAGCGGCCGGCGGACAAATGCCTTCGGGATGTGGAGCAAGCCGATATCTATGTCGGGCTTTTTGCATTTCGCTATGGGTATGTTCCGCCATCTGAGCACAACAACCCAAAGGGCTTATCGATTACCGAATTGGAGCTTCGCCATGCACAGCATCATAAAAAACCTTGTTTGACGTTTCTCGCCGATCCAAAGGCGTCTGGGTTCCCAGCCACCCTGATGGATGCGTTCACCGGCGATGGTGACGCTGGAAAGCACATCAAGCGGTTGCGTGACGAATTGGGTCGTGAGCAGACGGCGAGCTTCTTCTCAGCACCCTACCAGCTGGCGAGTCTGGTCCAGGCTGCGGTGGCAAGCTATCTGGCGGCGCACAGGACACCAGCATCATCGAGCACACCACAAACGCCGACTCCCACGGCCATCACCTGGGATATCAAGAAAAATGGCTCGCCTTATCCCGGACTGATGCACTTCACCCGCAAGTACGCGCCCGTGTTCTTTGGTCGCGAGGCGGAGATCCATGACGTTCTTGACCGGTTGCGATCTCCTGAGGGGCGCTTCCTGATCATCAGCGGGGCGTCGGGCACTGGGAAATCCTCCCTCGTGGACGCTGGTGTGTTGCCGAAAATTGAGACGACCGTAGCCAACGAAGGTCCTGGATATCACAGTGCGCGCATGGTGCCGAGTCGGGGTCGCCATCCCTTTGATGCACTGATGCGGCCGCTGCATGGGTATGCCGAGCAGGCGGGAGTAGATGCTTACACCGTGAGCGAACAACTGCTGAGCCAGCCCAATCATCTGCCACAGATTTTTGGAGAAATCGCGTCGAAATGTTTCAAGAATGCTGAACTCGTGTTGTTCCTTGATCAGATGGAAGAATTGTTTACAGGGCAGGATCGGGCACAATCCCATAGTTTTCTCTCAGCTCTTTATCGCACTACGCAGGATGCCCCCCTACGTATCATCGCGACGATCCGGAGTGATTTCTTGCACCATTGTCATGAACAGCCCGATTTGTTGAGAATGCTCAACGGGCAAGGGCATATTGGGATTGGCCCCATTGATGCAGGCAGTGTTCGTGAAATGATTCTCAGACCGGCGCAATGTGCAGGGCTTTCTCTGTCGGAAAAGCTGGTCCGCCGTGTTACAGATGAAGCTGGCCACGAGCTGGGTAACTTACCGCTCTTAGCGTTTGCATTATGGCAGCTCTTCGATAAACGAGCGGGGAAGGAACTGACTGAACGGGCCTACGATGAAATGGGCGGCCTTGCCGGTGCCATTAGCCAGCGGGCAGATCGGGTGATGACCGAATTAGGTGAGGAAGCAAGGAATGCCTTCGACAAAGTGTTCGCTCAGCTCGTACACCTTGAACGCGAGCGCCCGCCGACTCGTAGACGCGTGAGTCTCATGGTCTTCAGGTCAGACGCGCCCGCGAATCAACTGATCGAAACGCTGGCAGGCCCAAAATGCCGAATCCTGGTCAAAGGTGGTGAAGGGAGTGAGGCCATGGTTGAGGTTGCCCATGAAAAGCTGTTTTCAGCCTGGCCTAAGCTCAAAGACTGGATCGATAGTAGTAGTGCCGACTTGCGGCTGATTGATTATGTAGAGGAGGCAGCGCGACGATGGTACGAGACGGGCTGTCATCTCGAAGAAGTGTGGCGCAAAGAGAGGGCCGAAGCAGTCGAACGTGCGTTGACACGATTCAAGAGAATGCCTTCTGCTCAGCTGTATACAATGATCCACCCACAGAAGATGTTGATTGAGCGGCTCGATGATGCGGCACTGTCACATGAAGACCGTCTTCTGATCGGTCAAAAGTTGTGTGAGTTTGGCGACACGCGGGATGGGGTCGGTCTGAAGGATGGTCTACCTGACATCGTGTGGATCGATATCCCTGGAGGCAGCATTATATTGGAGGAGATCGACCAGGTGTTCGAGGTCAAAACCTTCCGGATCGCCAAATATCCCGTAACCAACCTGCAATTCGAGGCGTTTATCAGTGCACAGGATGGCTACCGAAATAAGCAATGGTGGAATAACATCGAACCGAGCGAGAAGGCTCGTGTGACGACATGGAAGGAGACCAATGCACCGCGAGAGACCGTCTCCTGGTATGAAGCCGTCGCCTTTTGCCGGTGGCTCAGTGCTAAGACCGGCAAGAGTATTCATCTTCCAACGGAGTGGGAATGGCAGCAGGCCGCAACAGGCGGAGATCCGCAGCGTAAGTACCCGTGGGAAGGTGGATGGGATGGGTTTCGCTGTAATAGCTGGGACAGCCGACTGAGCCGGACGACAGCTGTGGGCATATACCCAGCTGGAGCTACAACACAGGGTATTTACGACATGGCTGGAAACGTGTGGGAATGGTGCCAGAATAAGTACGAGAATCCCGAAGGTCCGGAGGCGGTACGTATTGACAAGGGCGGCGAGCGCGTGCTGCGTGGCGGTTCCTGGGACAGCAGACCGGAGTACCTCCTTGCGTCGTACCGGGATGACAGGGACGATGTTGTTGCCCGAGGCGGCGGCCTTGGCTTTCGGCTCGTCCAGGACATTCCCTAACACTTACACTTTGCGCTTTGACCCTTTGCCTCCGATTCCGCCGGGCGAGTGCAGTTTTCAAGTTTATCGTCCTAATCCATTCGCCCCGAGCTCGTCGGCAAGCTCAGAGCAGGCATGTCGAAGGGGGGACGGGTTCTGAGAGATGCGGTTTACGGCTGCAAGGCGAGCGTGATGCGGATCGCCTCTTCGACGGTAGCCAGCTCTTCTTGGCTCAATGTGTCGATTCTCGATTGCAATCGTGATTTATCCAAGGATCGGATCTGGTCGCCCAATACACGAGCCGGCCTGCCGTTGACGACAACCATGGCTTCACCTGGATACAAGGAATCGACATGGCTGGTCAGCGGCAGGACCACCACGCGAGAGCCGAAGGTGTTGCAGGAATTGTTCGAAACGATCACCGCGGGTCTGGTCTTCTTGATTTCGGACCCAACCGTAGGATCCAACGCAACCCAGTAGACATCCCCTCGACGGGGTGGCTTCCTCAGTTTGGCCACCCTTCGCCCTCCGTGCTCTGCCAGTCATCCCCCAGGTCTTTCCGCCAGCGTTCTTTCCGGGCGGCACGGTAGGCTTCGTCAAGGGCCTTCTTGTCCGGATGAAGTTTCGCTCGAACGGCGGAGGAGATGAACGCACTGAGCTTCTTCGGAGGCACTTCCTTCTTGAGCCTCGCGTAAATATCCTCATCCATCGTGATGTTCAATCGGACAGCCATCGGTCCTCCTGCTAAGGCAATGCTGTATTGTATACAGGATGCATTTTTCTGGCAAGACAACTGATTGCGGCGATCGAGTGGCTGGGACTCACCCTGTTCTGAAAATGCCACCGTACTTAGGCGGCTGGCTCAAGGATCACGCGATGGCCCAAGCGCTCCAACTGCTTGACGTGCCGGCGGGTGGCCTGCTCTCGATCCCGTTGATCGAGGTAGGCAGCGCCCACCTCGTGGTAGGGCACACGGTCCTTCAGCATGTGATAGACGACTACGAGGATCGTATGCCCGACTGCCACCACCGCTTTCTTGTGCCCGCGATGCCGCATGAGGCGCCGGTAGCGAGCGGCGAGCCGACTGTCTTTGACCCGAATCGCGGCCAAGGCGGCTTCCGTCAACGTGGTGCGCAGCCAGCGGTTGCCCTTGCGGGGCTTGCCGCTCTGCCGCTTGCCCGCACTCTCGTGGTGCCCCGGACAGATGCCCGTCCAACTGCTGAGATGGCGATCCGAAGGAAAGGAGGCCATGTCGACGCCGATCTCGGCCACGATCCCTTCAATCGTGCGCTGGTTCACCCCCGGGATCGCATCCAGCGGGGCCACCACCTCTGCAAAAGGGCGGAGCTGCTCCTCGATGCGCTGGCTCAGGCGTTCAATGGCCTCCTCCAGATAGTCCAGATGCGACAGGAGTTCACTCACCAGGAACGCATGATGCCGACGAAAGCGGCCGGTCAGAGCCTGTTGCAACGCCGACAGCTTGGCGCGCAAGCGCCCCCGGGCCAAGTCGGCCAACACCTCGGGGTCCGTGGTACCAGCGACCAGCGCGTCCAGCATCGCCCGGCCCGACACGCCCAGGATATCGGTGGCGACCGACGCCAATTTCACGCCGGCATCTTCCAGGACCTTGTGCAGCCGCTGGACTTCGCGGGCGCGTTCCTGAATGAGCGTTTTGCGGTAGCGCGTCAGATCCCGGAGCTCCCGGATCGGGGCCGGCGGCACGAAGCTGCCCCGCAGCAGCCCATGCTCCAGCAATTGCGCGATCCAGACGCCGTCTTGAACGTCGGTCTTGCGACCTGGCACGTTGCGCATGTGAGCAGCATTGACCAAGAGACACGTGAAGGCCTCTTCGAGCACGTAATAGATCGGCTTCCAGTACACCCCCGTGCTCTCCATGGCCACGTGGGTGACCCCGTGGGTGGTCAGCCAATCCCGCAACGTCAGCAACTCAGCCGTCGTCGTGCCAAAGGTCCGCACGTGCTGGAGGCGTTCGCCCCCTGGCCCTGCCACCCGCACGCACACCGCGACGGTCTCTTTGTGCACATCCAGTCCCGCGCATCGCTCGAGTACTCGCTCCATGGCCTCCCTCCTCCTGATAGGGGTCAAGGCCGTGGCCTGGAGGCGCCTCCTGTTCACGACTCTGTTCTGCGTGCTCGTGGCAACAATGCGGGGTGCCGAAAGCGCCCGCGGCAGACTAATCGCGGACTCGTGGTACCAAGGGTACCCGCCGTTGACCAGGCCACGGTGCTTATCAGAATAGCGCATGTTCATCATGCGGGGTGAGCCATCGCTCATGAGGACTAATCCGAAATAATTTTGACGACAGATCGCATAAACACTGCGGGTGACGTGGCGAACGGGGCGAACTTCCCACCCTCCCAACCCTGCCGCGCCGAGACGCGGCTTCCAGCAAGCGCGCGCAACGGAAGGGCCTCACTGGGGGATGGGTGGAGTGAGCACGGTGGGGCTGTTCGCCATGACAGGACCCGCGGAATAAACCAATAGACGAATTTCTATTTTCGGATTTAGGCTAACCAATGATCATCAGCGATCGGAAGGGATGTTGCTGTCCGAACTTACCATCCGCTGCAACTCGGCGAGGCGATTCAAGGCATCAAGCGGTGTCATAGAGAATAGGTCGATCTGCTTGACCTCCTCAATGATGGGATGAGGCTGGGGAAGGGGATCTGATGTTGGTGGGGGTTGTTCTTGAATCAACTCGGAACGAGTCGACTCCGGTTGTTCAAGTTGCGACAACACCGCTTGGGCGCGATGAATCACGTTGGTAGGGAGCCCTGCAAGTTTGGCCACGTGGATGCCGTAACTCCGGTCGGCTTTGCCCGCCACGATTTTTCTCAGAAACACGACGTCTCCGCCGCGTTCCTGAACGGCCACGCGATAATTCTTGATTCCGGTCCGTTGCTGCTCCAGCTGTGTCATCTCATGGTAATGGGTGGCGAACAACGTGCGTGCGCCTAATCGCGCACGGTCATGGATGTGCTCTGCGATCGCCCAGGCGATGCTCAAGCCATCGTAGGTGCTTGTGCCGCGACCGATTTCGTCCAGTAGAATCAGGCTGCGTTGAGTCGCGTTCTGGAGAATGTTGGCTGTCTCGACCATTTCCACCATGAACGTACTCTGGCCTCCCGCCAGATTATCCGAGGCTCCCACTCTGGTGAAGATGCGATCGGTCAATCCGATCTGCGCTTCTGCGGCTGGTACGAAGCTGCCGATTTGAGCCATCAGTACGATCAGTGCGACTTGGCGAAGATAGGTACTCTTTCCCGCCATGTTCGGCCCGGTAATGATCAACAGCCTGTTCGTTTCCAGATCCAGGACCGTGTCGTTCGGGACGAACCCCGAATCGGTACAGAGTCGTTCGACCACTGGGTGGCGACCCTCCTGTATGGTGATGGCGCCTCCTTCCGTGACCGAGGGCTTGCTGTACCGGTGCAGGGCGGCGGCCTCGCCCAATCCGGCTATGACATCAATAAGGGAAAGGATGGTCGCCATGGCGTCTAATCGATGCGCTTCATTGGCCAGCCTTGCACGAACTTGAATGAAGATCTCCTGCTCACGAGCGAGCAACTTGACGTCGGCCCCGGTGACACGTTCTTCCAACTCCTTCAACTCTGCGGTCATGAACCGTTCGGCATTGACCAGGGTTTGCTTGCGAATATAGTCGGCGGGGACACGAGCAAGATTGGCTTTGGTGATCTCGATGTAGTAGCCGAACACCTGGTTGTAGCGGATTTTCAACGATTCTATGCCCGTTCGTTCACGCTCCTGCGTCTCGAGTGCGGCGATCCAGCTTTTCCCTTCCTTGCTTGCTTTACGCAACTCGTCGATTGCCGGGTCATAGCCGTCTTTGATGATATTCCCATCGCGAAGGGAGAGCGGAGCATCAGGTCGGATGGCTTCCTCGATCAGGTTATACAGATCTTGGCCGTTATCCCATGACGCCCGTGCATCGCAGAGTAGCCGGCTCTGGAGCGGTGCCAGCTGGGCAAAGATCTCAGGGAAAGCTGAGAGAGACTGTTTGAGGGCAAGCAGTTCTCGTGGGCCGGCCAAACCGAGTACGATGCGACTGCCGAGTCGAGCAATATCCTGGATCTCCCGCAATCCCGTACGTAACGCAGTCCGCACCTGCATCCTGTCCTTCAGTTCTTCCACGGCATCGAGGCGAGCGTTGATTTGGTCACAACGCACCAACGGCCGTACCAGCCACTGTCGAAGGAGTCGACTTCCCATGGCGGTGGCGGTTCGATCCAGCACGGTCAGGAGCGTTGCAGACTTCAAACCAGAAACAGTTTCGTTCAACGCGAATGGCTTGAGAAGTTCCAGGTTGCGGATCGTCACTCCATCCAGGTGCATGTACTCGCTATTCTGGCGAACAGTGAATCGCCGAACATGATCCAGAGGAACCGTCGGTTGAGTCTCGCGGAAGTACGACAAGACTGCTCCAGCAGCACGGCTGGCATCTGGGAAGTCGGCACAGCCCAAGGTTTCCAAGGTTTGCACGCGGAAGTGGTCGGTCAAGGTGCGAACAGCCGATTGATGGCTGAACGATGCCGGTGGTCGTTCACACAGGCGCGCTCCTGCTATTTGCTCGATCCAAGGGGAGCGGCGGTCTGCGGGGAAGAGAACTTCCCGAGGATCCAACCGAGCGACCTCGTTCAACAGTTGTGGGGACGCGTGGGGACCGTGAAACTCCATGCCCCAAAATTCCCCCGTTGACACCTCCAGGACCGCTAGGCCGATCGGTGATCCTCGATCGGAGTCTGATCCAACGGAGAGGGCGGCGAGATAGTTCAGCTCGGAAGGGGCAAGGAATTCTGTGTCTACGAGTGTACCAGGAGTATAAAGCCTGACGACCTCTCGCCGTACCAGGCCTTTTGCTGCCTTGGGATCCTCAACTTGCTCGCATAACGCGACGAGACGGCCTGCCTTCAAGAGCTTTGCGATATAGCCTGTGGCGGCATGATAGGGAACGCCACAAAGCGGAACAGGATGGACGCTGTTCTTGTCGCGAGAAGTGAGGGCGATCGATAAGAGTCGAGACGCCTCCTGTGCGTCCTCGTAGAACATCTCATAAAAATCTCCGACGCGAAAAAACAGGATGGCTTCAGGGTATCCCTGTTTGATGTCCCGATACTGCCGCATGAGCGGGCTCGGGGTTGAGTCACTCATCACCGAAGTCCCTCGAGGATTCCATTTGAGTGGGACTCTGAGTCCGTCCAGAGATTTTTTCAAGAGATTGCCTGAGTCGCTCCAAGTTCACTTCAGCTTCCTGTAAGGACTTCGTTTTTCGACGAAGGTCGATACGCGCACGGACCCAGGGAGGAAAAAGCAGAATGACCGCGACCAACAGGCCGATGACAAAACCGGCCATGATGGGCTTGTAAATAGGTGTTGAAGCTTCGAGCAATCCAAAAAAATAGCGGAGGGTGACTTCCTGTTCTTGGTTTTGAAGGAAGAAGGCCAACGAAAGGAGCAAAAGAATGCCGACCAGGATCAATCGAGTCATCGCGACGAAGTCTTTCTACCAGCCTGGAGGCTTGCTCTGACTGATCGTGAAGCTGGACGCACGATGTTCTTGATTTGAGCGAGAAGTGAGCGAGAGCGTGAACCTCTTGCTTCCAGCCGTACTGCTCTGGTCGTCCTGGTCCGATGGGCAAACTTCACTTCCAGGCGGTCCTCCGGGAGTACTCGGGGGAACCGGTCCGCCCACTCAATGGCGACGACCGCATCGTCCGTAAGGTAGTCAGCGAGTCCGATCGACTCGATTTCCTCAGGTCTCCGCAACCGGTACAAGTCGACATGAATGACAGGAAGACGCCCCTGGTATTCATGTACAAGCATGAAGGTCGGACTCGTGACGGATGTATCGGGCGCACCGAGCCCGGCAACAATCCCTCGGACCAGTACCGTCTTCCCAACGCCCAATTCACCGATCAAGGCGAGCACTTCCCCTCCATGGAGCAGCCGGCCAATGGCATATCCGAACGATTCTGTCTTGCCGGGAGATGAGAGAATAAGATCCAGAGACCTGATAGATGGAGCCATGGGAACGTCGTCACAGGGGATCGTTCCGTATTGCATCGGTCTTGTGTGATGGAGCCTGATGTATGAACTTGAGGGCATAGGGAATCTCCTCGATCACGTCCCCCGCGATCAACCCGGCCTGCCCCATCTTGGCTGCAGCCAAATCGCCGGCGGCTCCATGCAGGTATGTCGCTGCACAGGCAGCCTCCCAGGTGGCTAGGCCTTGGGCTAAGAGTCCCACCACCATGCCGGTTAACACATCACCTGTTCCTGCCGTTGCCATCCCTGGATTCCCGGTAGGGCAAATCGCAACGGCTCCGTCCGGACGGGCGACGACGGTTCGGGCACCTTTCAACACAACGAACAAGCCTCGCTCTCGGGCGAACCGGGAGGCAGTACCGATCCGATCGCTGTTGACGGTCTGCGGCGTGGCGTCTGCCTCCAGTCGCGCCATCTCTCCGGGATGCGGCGTGATAATCGGCGGTGTCTTGCAAGATGCCAAGAGAGCGGTCCGCCCAGTCAACGCGTTCAGGGCGTCTGCATCCAGAACAGCCGGTCGATCAAGTTGTTTCGTCAAGCCCTGGACGAGTTCAACCGTTTCCGGATGGGTGGATAATCCTGGACCGATGGCGATAGCGGTTCTCGCCGTCATGAAGGCGACGAGCCGATCCAATGCAGTTCGTGCAAAGGTACGCGCTTTGGTTTCAGGCATCGGAACCGTCATCGCCTCCAGCAGCTTTGCTTCCAATATATCGTTGACACTCGTAGGGATTGCGACGGTCACGAGCCCCGCGCCGACACGCAGCGCCGCTCGCGCGGCCATGGCGGCTGCTCCGGTTTTTCCAACGGACCCGGCAATAATGCCGGCATGACCAAACGAGCCTTTGTGATTCGATGGCTGCCGTCTCGGCAGGTACGTTCGCACATCGTGCTCTGTAATCAGAGTCGTTCGGCTCTCGACCGCGTCAATGTAAGCCGGCGGAATTCCGATGTCGACAATGGCCACCTCGCCGGCCAGATCGATCCCGTCGCTCTGATAGAGGCCTAACTTCGGCAGTCCAAAGGTCACGGTAAGGGAGGTACGAACAGCTCGACCCAGGATAGTACCGGTATCAGCATGGAGGCCCGACGGTAGATCGACAGCCACCACGGGACGGTCGGTTTCGTTGATGCTGTCAATGGTCTCAGCATAACGTCCGGTTACAGCAGAGGAGAGTCCTGTCCCGAGGAGCGCGTCGACGAGGATATCACTGTCCTGAAAAAGTGCCTGCGTCTGAGCCTTGGACGTGTATAGACGCACGGAGGATTTCCCTGCGCCACGGACGAATTGCCTATACATCGTTGCAGCGTCACGGCTCAGTTCGGAGATGGGTGCCATGGCGAGCACGCGCACGTTCGCATGGCGTCGACGAAGTAGGCGAGCGGCGACGAATCCATCCCCCCCATTGTTGCCTTTGCCGCACACAACGGTGACCGTCTTGCCCCGCAGGGGTCCCAACCGCTGTTCAAGGCAAGACACGACGCCGGACCCGGCACGTTCCATCAACGTGGCCGCTGGGATATGAGCCTCCGAGATCGTTCGGCGGTCGAGCTCCTGCATCTGTGCAGCGGTGATGATCTTGGTCATGGTGAACCGAAGGTGATGAACGGACCCAGCAGCTCGATGGCATCAACCGAGCAAGGTCTTCATCTCTTTCACGGCCTGTACGAGACCGACGAGAACCGCCCGTGCGATGATACTGTGCCCGATGTTGTACTCGACGATTTCGGGAACATGCGTCAGGCGTTTGATGTTGTGGTAATTCAGTCCATGGCCGGCATTCACTCCGATCCCGAGCTTGTAGGCCAACTTGGCGGCGTGGGTGATCGCCTCGAATTCCGCATCGGCTTCCTTGGAGCGTGTGGCATTCGCGTAACGGCCGGTATGCAACTCCACGAAATCAGCCGCAATTTTGTGCGCGGCCCTGATCTGATTCAGATCAGGCTCGACAAAGACGCTGACCGGAATCCCTCCGTTATGCAACAGAGTCACAATGCTCTGAATTCGGTCGCGTTGTCCAACAATATCAAGCCCACCTTCAGTGGTGAGCTCCTGTCGCTTTTCCGGCACCAACGTGACGAGGTCGGGCTTGATGCTCAGGGCGATCTTCGCCATTTCACCGTCGGCCGCCATTTCAAGGTCGAGCTTTGTACGGGCAATCTCGCGAAGAAGGTGAAGGTCTCGGTCTTGGATATGTCGACGGTCTTCCCGCAGATGAACGACCAGGCCATCGGCTCCTGCCAGTTCGACAAGAACAGCCGCCGCCAAGGGATCCGGATCGGCTCCTCCACGTGCCTGCCGCAACGTCGCCACATGGTCGATATTCACACCAAGCCTGGCCATCCCTCTCCTTTATTCAATCAGCCTGATCACAACCTGTGAAAAAAGCTAGATCCGGCAATCAAGCGGTATTAGTAGCAGAAAGGAACGAGATGGGGCAAGGACGGGTTCGCCGATAGACGAAGGACTGGATGAAGAGCTTCTGTCCTTGGCAGTTTCGGAACCACGTGGGAATGAGGTAAATTGACTCGACCAAAGCCCTCAATTAGAATATCTTGAATATCCGCTTTCCACATCCCTTCGCTCATGTATCGCGATGAGTTAGTTTGGGAAATATCGAAAAGGGGTCAAAGGAAGTTCATGGGGTTGGGCGAAGGTTTTTATCGAATCAAGCGGCTCCCTCCGTATGTCTTCGCGCAGGTTCAATCCCTCAAGCTTGAGGCTCGGCAATATGGCGAAGACATCATCGATTTTGGGATGGGCAATCCCGATCAACCGACGCCGCCGCATATCGTCGAGAAGATGATCGAGGCTGCCCGCAAGGGGAAGAATCATCGTTACTCGGCCTCGCGCGGCATCACGAAACTGCGGCACGCGATTTGTGCGTGGTACAAGAGAAACTACGATGTTGACCTGGATCAGGAGACCGAAGCCATCGTCACCATCGGATCGAAAGAAGGGCTCGCTCACCTGGCCTTGGCACTGATCGGCCCAGGCGATGTCGTCCTGACCCCGACGCCGACCTATCCCATCCACATGTACAGCTTCATCATTGCCGGTGGTGAAGTCCGTGGCATCGAACTCCGCCAGGACAGCGATTTCTTCGAGGATCTGACGCGCGTCTATCGGCAGACGTTTCCGAGACCGAAGATCCTCGTGATCAATTTTCCCCACAATCCCACCACGGCCGTGGTGAATCAGGAGTTTTTCAAGAAGATCGTGGCGTTTGCCAAGGAGCACAACGTCATCGTCATCCACGACCTCGCCTACGCCGATCTTGTGTTCGACGGCTATAAGGCACCAAGCTTTCTTCAGATCCCGGGCGCCAAAGACTGCGGGGTAGAGTTCTACACGTTGTCCAAAGCCTACAACATGCCCGGCTGGCGGGTGGGCTTTTGTGTGGGCAATCGAGAGGTCGTCGGAGCATTGGCGAAGATTAAAAGTTACCTCGACTATGGTATTTTTCAGCCTCTTCAAATCGCCAGTGTGATCGCTTTGAACGGCCCTCAGGACTGCGTCAAGGAGACGGTTCTACGCTATCAGAAACGCAGAGATACGCTGGTGGGCGGGCTGAATCGGATCGGATGGCAGGTCGCAAAACCGTTGGCAACGATGTTTGTGTGGGCACACATTCCCTTGCCCTATCGCCACATGGGGTCGTTGGAGTTTTCGAAACTCTTGCTCAAGGAAGCGAAGGTCGCGGTCTCGCCAGGAATTGGATTCGGCGAAGGTGGCGATGAATACGTACGATTTGGACTTGTGGAGAATGAACATCGAACCAGGCAAGCCGTCCGAGGAATTCGCAAAGCCCTCAAGCTTGATGGGGACGAAGAATGAGGTCGCGCATCGGAGTCGGGATCGTCGGGTTCGGCACAGTCGGCACGGGCGTGGCCAGGGTCCTTCTCAACAATGCCGCCCTCATCAGCCGTCGCATTGGAGTGCCGATCGAGCTTATCAGGGTGGCGGATGTGGACGTGGCTAAAGATCGCGGGGTGACATTGGCTCCGGGGGTCCTCACCACAGAGGTCGATCGTGTCCTGACCGATCCAGACATCGATATCGTAGTCGAACTGATCGGTGGATACGAGACAGCGAAACGGCTCATCCTGGATGCGATCGCCGCCGGGAAGCAGGTCGTCACGGCAAACAAGGCGCTCCTAGCCCTTCACGGAGAGGAAATTTTTGAAGCCGCCACGCGCAGAGGTGTGGACTTGGGGTTTGAAGCCAGCGTCGGCGGCGGTATCCCGGTGATTCGGTCGTTGACCGAGGGGCTCGCGGGTAATACGATCGAGTCCATCTACGGAATCATCAATGGGACGTCCAACTATATATTGTCGAGAATGACCCATGAGGGACACAGTTTCAACGAAGTCCTCCAGGAAGCACAGCGGGCCGGGTATGCCGAAGCCGATCCGGCTTTTGATGTTGCCGGGACCGATTCGGCGCACAAGCTTGCCATACTGGTCAGTCTGGCGTATGGAACACCCGTCAATTTCAAGGACATCTACACGGAAGGGATTGCGAACATCACACCGACCGATATTGCCTACGCAAAACAGTTTGGCTATACGATCAAATCGCTCGGTATCGCGAAGCTGGTGGACGGTGAAATTGAGGCTCGGGTTCATCCCACGATGCTTCCGTCCACCTCGCCCATCGCTCAAGTCGAAGATGTGTACAATGCCATCCAACTCGTCGGCGATGCCGTCGGTGACGTGGTGCTGTACGGCCGAGGAGCCGGATCAATGCCGACCGGGAGTGCCGTGGTGAGCGACGTGATCGCGATCGGCCGGAATCTCGTTAAAGGAGCGGTCGGTCGGGTACCAGTGGCGTCGTTTCAGCAGGATCAGCGACGACCGCTCCGGCTGAGATCGATGGAAGAGATCAGCTCGATCTATTATCTGCGGTTTACAGTGGTCGATCGCCCGGGTGTGTTGGCGCAGATCGCGGGTGAGTTAGGGCGTTGTGGGATCAGTATATCATCGATGGTGCAACAAGGACGCCGCGAAGGCCAGACGGTGCCGGTGGTCATCAAGACACATACCGCGAAAGAGCGCGATGTGCAAACTGCGCTTCGTGAAATCAACCGGAGCCCCTTCGTCTCCGAACCGACCACGCTCATTCGCGTCGAAGGCAAGGATGAGTGATCGATGACTCGTTGGCGTGGAGTGATAGAGGAATACCAAAAATTCCTCCCGGTCACCGAGAAGACGCCGGTTATCAGCCTGGGAGAGGGTAATACCCCTCTGATCAGAGCCACAAGGTTGGCGAAGGCGATTGCGCCGGGAGTCGAACTCTACCTGAAGTTTGAGGGAGTCAACCCCACCGGCTCGTTCAAAGACCGCGGTATGACACTCGCCATTTCGAAGGCAGTGGAAAGCGGAGCACGGGCCGTCATGTGCGCGTCGACCGGCAATACCTCCGCATCCGCTGCCGCCTACGGGGCTCGTGCCGGGTTGTCCGTGTACGTGTTGATTCCTGCCGGTAAGATCGCCATGGGGAAGCTCTCTCAAGCGATGATGCATCAGGCGACGGTTATTCAGATCGAAGGGAACTTTGATCAGGCTCTGGCCCTCGTCAAAGATTTTTCGGCGTCGCTCCACATCGAATTAGTGAACTCGGTGAATCCGTACAGAATTGAGGGTCAAAAGACCGCGGCCTTTGAGGTCTGTGATCAACTGGGCGACGCTCCGACTTTTCATGTCCTACCGGTCGGAAATGCGGGAAATATCACCGCCTATTGGAAAGGGTACCAGGAGTATCGTGCGGCGAATCAGATCACGCGGGCGCCACGCATGATGGGTTTTCAGGCCGCAGGTGCGGCGCCGATTGTGTTGGGCAAAATCGTCGAACAGCCCCAAACCGTCGCGACTGCCATTCGAATCGGCAATCCCGCCAGCTGGTCCGCGGCGTTGAGAGCGATGGAGGAATCGACGGGTGCGATCGATATGGTCACAGATGAAGAAATTCTTCAGGCCTACCGGGCCGTGGCGGCCACGGAAGGAGTTTTTTGCGAGCCGGCTTCCGCTGCGTCCGTTGCCGGCGTCACTAAACTGCATCGAACCAAGATTCTACGGGAGGGAGTAACAGTCGTATGCACGCTCACAGGGCATGGTTTGAAGGATGCCGATACGGCGATCAGCGTGTCGAAGCAACCGGTGACCGTCAAGGCAACGCGCGAGGATGTTGCCCGTCTCTTGAATGTCTGAAGGACGTGTGGACCTCATGAGATATGTGATGGTGCACGCCGGCGGGATGGCGGACCGTCCGAGACCGGAACTCGGGGGACGCACACCGCTGCAAGCGTCAGCGACCCCCAATCTCGACCGCCTTGCGCAAATCGGAGAACTCGGTCGGCTGCTGACTCCTATGGACGGAGTTCGTCACGGGAGCGGAGTGATCGGGGCCGCGATTCTTGGGTATGACCCGCGGAAGTTTTATCCAGGTCCTGGGCCGCTGGAAGCGGCGAGTTTGGGCGTGTCCGTGGCGGAGCATGATGTCGTGTATCGCTGCACAATGGTGACGCTGAAGCCTGAGGGGGGGAAGGGTGGTGACATCAAGAAATTGGGACCGCACGTGATCATGGACGATGCAACCGCCGGGTTGATCGAAACGGAAGAGGCCCGCGAATTGATCGAAGCTATCAACGAGCAAGTCGGCTCGGAAACCATCCAGTTTTATCCAGGCGCCGGTCATCGTCATCTGATGGTCTGGGTGGACGGGAAACCGCGCGCCCTGTGTACTGATCCACAGACGATCCTCGGTCAATCCATCGCGGATGCCTTACCAACGGGGGATGGGTCGGATATTCTCCGGAAGCTGATGGATACCGCCCATCTTACCTTGCGTGATCATCCGGTGAACCATGAGCGGATCGCAGCGGGGAAGAAACCGGCAAACTGTGTCTGGCTGTGGGGTGAAGGGCGAGCGGTCATGTGGCCGAGCTTGGCGGAAAAATATGACATCGTAGGGTCGATGGTGGCGACCAGTGACGTCTATCGTGGTGTGGGGATGAACGCGGGGCTCGAAGCAGTGGATCCCGATAGGCTGGCCGACGGCGATCTCCGCACCAAGGCGGCGGTGGCACTGGAGGAATTAGCCAAGAAAGATTTTGTGTATGTGCATGCTGAATTGACGGACGAGGTGATACACGGGACTGATATCAAGGCGAAGGTCCATGGCATTGAAGAGTTTGATCGCAACCTGGTAGGACCGTTGGGCGACGGTTTGGCCAAACGAGGTCCCTATCGTTTCCTCGTCATCTGCGATCACGCGGAAGATCCGCAGAGTCCGGCATTCTATGCGTTTGGTGAGGAGGGAGTGAAAGGATCGGAGACAGTCGGTCGTCGCTTCACCGAGGCCGATGCGCTCGCCGTGAACATGCCGGCTCGTGATGCGACCAAGTTCGTGCACAAGTTCTTCTCCAAAAGCTGAGACCCATGGCGCTGGTCGTTCAAAAGTACGGAGGGACTTCCGTTGGAACGATTGAGCGCATACACCGTGTTGCCGACCGGGTGGCGCAGACGCAGCAGGAAGGGAATCAGGTCGTCGTCGTCCTCTCGGCGATGAGTGGGGAGACGGATCGGCTGATCAAGCTCGCACATGAAGTCACCACTGTTCCGGACGAACGCGAATTGGACATGCTGCTCTCGACAGGAGAGCGGATCACCATCGCGCTTCTGTCGATGGAATTGCGTGGACGAGGGATCAATGCCAGGTCCTTTACGGGACGCCAGGTCGGCATCATCACCGATAGTGCCCATACCAAAGCACGGATAGCACGAGTCACGGCTGATCGCATCAAGGAGGCCTTGAAGCAGGGCGTCTTACCGGTCGTGGCCGGATTCCAAGGGATCAATGAACAATCTGACGTGACCACCCTCGGCCGCGGAGGGTCCGATCTCTCTGCCGTTGCGCTGGCGGCAGCATTAAAGGCCGATCGGTGCGTCATCTTCACCGACGTCGATGGTGTCTACACGGCCGACCCCAATATTGTGCCGGCTGCGAGGCGGATCGATAAGATTGCGTATGAAGAGATGCTGGAAATGGCGAGCCTCGGTGCAAAAGTTCTGCAAACCAGATCCGTCGAGTTTGCGGCCAAGTTCAATGTCCCAGTCGAAGTCAATTCCAGCTTCAAAGAAGGAAAGGGCACGCTCGTGACGAAAGAAGATGCGGACATGGAAGCGGCGGCCATCGCCGGCGTGACCGGAGACCGTCATCAAGCTAAGATTACGGTCGTCGGAGTGCCGGATAAACCCGGGATCGCTGCGAGAATTTTTGGCTCTGTCGCGCAAGCTCATATCAATGTCGACATGATCATCCAGAACATGAGCCAGGCCGCCCTGACGGACCTCTCCTTCACTGTGCCGCGCGCCGACCTCAAGAAAGCCGTGCCGATCATTCAATCTGTGGCGAAAGACATCGAGGCGAAATCGGTTTCTGTGACTGAAGCGATTGCCAAAGTCTCGCTTATCGGGGTGGGCATGCGGTCGCACTCGGGCGTGGCGGCGAAAATGTTTGAGGTGTTATCCCGCGAGGGGGTCAATATCATGATGATCAGTACCTCGGAGATCAAAATCTCCTGTGTGATCGATGAGAAGTATCTCGAACTGGCCATGCGCTCTCTTCATTCGGCATTCGATCTCGATCAAGCCCAGTCCTGAAACGGTCAGGCGAAGATCTGGGACTCGACGAGCAGCGTTCGTTTGCCAAGCTATTGGGGTGTGGTCCCCCTGGGTGACTTCGTCGGTTTAATCAGTGAGTTCAAGGTTCTTCGCGTGCTGCAGTCGGACGAGGATCTCAACCGTTGCTATATAGTATCGGCTCTTTATTTCATCAAGGGGGGTTCAATTGACTGAGCAGAGGACGATCGCAGCATGTTATAAAGAAGATCACGATCGGCTGGATGAGTTGTTCAAGATCTTTCAAGCTTCGAAACGCTCGGACTTTGCCAAGGCCAAAGAAGCCTTCAAGGAATTCAAAATCGGTCTCCAGCGGCATATCGTGTGGGAAGAGGAGCTGCTGTTTCCGATGTGGGAAAAGAAAACCGGTATGATCGAGGAGGGGCCGACGCCCGTGATGCGATTTGAGCATAGCCGGATCAAGCAGCTGCTTGACGCGATTCACCAAAAGGTGGAAAGACAGAATCTTGATACCGATCAGGGCGAGCAGGCGCTGGTCAACCTATTGAGCTCTCATAATAGGAAGGAAGAACGGGCACTCTATCCTGCCATCGATAACGTCACCAGCACGGACGAACGCGCAACCGTCTTCGGCAACATGAACAGCATTCCAGAAGACCGGTACAATAGCTGTTGCAGTCAGCACTGACGCTCATCTCGTAGAAGGGAGAGGCCGCATGAGATGGGCTAGGAGTCAAACTGGGTCAAGCGCTCGAACGATTCTCACCCGTGATCTGCTCGTCAAACTGACGGCCTCCTTCAGCCTGCTCTTCGTGGGGAGCCTGGAACTGGAGCTGCTGTCTCCATCCGATTACGCCCGGGCCGAGTCCTCGACCTCACAACCGACCGTCAAGTTAAAGGGCAATGTGATGCGGGGGCGGGAGATTTTCAACGGCAAAGGCGTCTGTTACTACTGTCATGGCATCGATGGGTATATCGGGAGAAGGCCTCGATTGGAAACCGACACTGCCGCGCTCATCGCGAGGCTGAATCCTCCGCCTTCCGATTTGCGGAATCCCGAGGCTCTGCGGCTGAAAACCAACAAGGAACGAACACGCACTATCAGAGAAGGCCATCCCGGGACCGGCATGTTCCCGGACACCACCATGACCGATCAAGATCTCGCCGACACGCTGCTCTACCTCGCGCTCATCAGAAAAGATCCCCACCCGGGGCAGTAGAGTCAGATAAGGTGTTCCATTTCTTACTCACGCCCGCTATTTTCACTTCCCTTAGCTTGCGATATAATTGATCCGCAGGAAGTGTGAAATATGCCCAAACCAATCCCTTCTCCACCCCTTGGATTCGACGAGCTGCCTATCGATGAACAAATCGATTTTGTGCAGTCTCTGTGGGATCGCATTGCAGCAACTTCCGAGCAGGTCCCTGTCCCTGATTGGCATCAAAGAATCATTCGTGAAAGACTAGCGTCATATCGGACAAATCCTGACGCAGGTCGATCATGGGCGGACGTTCGCACAGAAATCACAAACAAGTTGCGCGATCGCTGATCTGACGGATGGCACGGCGACGCGTCGTCATGTTCGAATGAAACGAAGCCGCTTTTGGATGAGATGTTTCTGCTCTGTCAATGTTGCCTTGTCGGTTGGAAGATCAAAGAACGAAGTAATATTTCCGAGATTGGCAAACTTATGACCATGGAAAACATGGAATTCTAGCAAGGCTTCAACGTAACGCTTTAGCTGGTATAGGAGTTTCGTGATCTCTTCATTCCGTTGGTCCATATGAACGGCAGAGTTTCTGTAATCACGTAGGTGGTGCAACACTTCTTGATGAAAGTCGCGATCTGACCAAACTGAGACGGCCCGAGTAACGGTCACTTTATGGGAGTCTTTAATTGTTGTTCTGGTCAGGTACTCCAATAAGCTCCAAAGCTTGAGGAATGCAGTTTCATGGTTTCTTTCGTCGAGGGCAACGGCATACCGCCTAAAGGCTTCCTCCATAAATGTTCTCGAATGAGATTTTGACAGTCGCTTTCTGACCTGCCTCTCGAAGCTTCTGAGCGAGTCCCAGTTTCTTCGGAGATCCATCGGTGATACCGGCTCAACGTAAGTCGGATCATACCAGAACGGGTCTGGAAGGCGTTTCCCATTCGGATAATGGAGCGAGTGTAAGGGGCCTAACAATATCTTATTGATAGGATCTCTTTTCTTTGCGTGGAGTACGACGTGGCGCTTTCTGTTAAGGGCAAAGTTCCAGATCCCTCTCAGAAGGTCAATGGTATCAAGTGCTACAATTCCAGCCTCTTCTGGGGACCGGCCCCGCGTCATTATCTGAATGTATGAGTATGCTGTTGGTAATTCGCGATTAAGGAACTCACGGCCCAGTTTGAGAAAAACATCTCTTTGAATCTTAGAGCTGAGGTGGCAAGAGAAAATTATGCGGGTATCATTTAAGCCCACACTCTCGCGAGCTGTAGGTATGTGGAGGGAGATATCACTGACCAGTAAATACTCCTTGATAGGCTCTCGCATGTACGCTTGCTCTAGTTTCGAGATTTCTTGCAGGAGTGCTGACTTCGTAAGTGTTTTGGACTTAGCTACGATGGCGATCCCCTTGTGAACAAACTGCCTCTTGTAGAGATCGGGAAAAGGAAAAACGAACTTGAGGGATGAAAGTAGAACGGTCACGTAGTCGTTAAACTCAAATCCAGTGAATGACACCTCCCCATTTTCGGATGTTGACTTAATCTTCTCTAAGCCCGTAGTGATTACATCTGGGTTATAACCACTTTTCCAATCTGCACACATATATGGCCTTATCAGCTAGATTTGTAGGTTGCTGTGAGCATTGAGTTTATCTCCTTCCTCGTATCCTCGCATCCACAATTCGGCAGCCTTGGCCTGGTGGGAGGGCGAAGATCGGATTCAAGTCGAGTTCGCTGATCTCCGGAATTTCTTCAACGAGGCGAGATACCCGTAACAACGTTTCTTTCACGGCTTCAAGGTCGGCCGGTGGACGTCCCCGTTAGCCGGTGAGCAGGCGCTAACCCTTGATTGCTCGCACCATGTCGCTCGCATCCTGGTCAGTCAGCGATGCGACACGGAATTGCAGATCCCTGAGAATTTCCACATGCATGCCGCCGAGGCCGAACGCGACCACTGGGCCGAAGAGCTGATCGCGAATCATGTCGATCCATGAGCAAGATCAAAAGTTGAGTCAGAAATCGTTCGTAGTAGTCATGTACCATACCGGGTCTGCATACTCACTAGCCGCGCTGCTCGAGCTGGTGCACTTGGCACATAAGGAAGCGGTCCGTGAAACATAGGCGCATTATCGTCACCCACTACGGAGGACCCGACGCCCTGCAAGTGGTTGAAGAAGAGTGCCCAGAGCCGAAGCCCGGTGAAGTTCGAGTCCGAGTGCTGGCCGCAGGGGTGTCCTTGCCCGATCTGATGATGCGGGAAGGCATCCATCCTGAGACTCCCCCGCTGCCCTTCACGCCAGGGTGGGACCTGGTTGGTATGGTGGATCAGCTCGGTGAGGGCGTCTTCGGACTCGAGCCAGGGCAGATCGTGGCCGCGCTGCCGATCAGCGGCGCATACGCGGAATTCGTCCGGCTACCGCAACGTGAACTGGTGCCGGTGCCATCAGGGTTGGATGCAGCCGAGGCTGTCAGCATCGTGCTGAACTACATCACGGCGTACCAGATGCTGCATCGCTCCGCTAAGGTCAGATCGGGCCAGCGTGTGCTGATCCACGGCGCGGCAGGCGGCGTCGGCTCGGCCCTCTTGCAGCTTGGGCGCCTCACCGAGCTGGAGCTATACGGGACCTGTTCAGTGCGAGGGGCGTCGGCCGTTTCCGATCTCGGCGCGATCCCCATTGATTACGAGCATCAGGACTTCGTAAAAGAAATCCACCGCCGGACAGGCGAGGGCGCAGACGTTGTCTTCGACGGCATCGGTGGCACCCACATCTGGCGTTCCCGTGAAGCTCTGCGTCCCGGCGGGACGGTCGTAGCCTATGGCCTGACTGGCTCGCTCCATGGAGGCCGCTTGGCGTCCGGTCGTTCAGGCGGTCGTCATCGCTTTCGTGCAATCGCCATCTTTGGGCTGTACATTGCCGGTGGCTGGTTTCTCCCGGGTCGAAAACGGGTTGTCCCCTATAGTATCCAATGGCTCAAACGACTGAAACCGTTATGGTTTCGACAGGACTTGCTCACTCTGTTCGACCTGCTCCAACAGCAAAAGATCAAGCCGCTCATCGCGCAGCGATTCCCGCTTGCCGAGGCCAGACAGGCGCAGGAGTCGCTAGGGAAGGGCGGCGTAACAGGTAAGATCGTCCTCGTCCACAAGGGATCATTGCTTGCATCACGAAGTGCATAACAACCACGCGTAATGCTAAGGCTCCACGCCGGTGAAGATGTCACGCGTCGGGCACGCTGAAAGACCAAGGAGAAACTTTGTTCGCTGGGCACGTCGGAGTGGCATTAGTGATCGGGCGCGTTGAGCGACGCGTGAATGTCGGTATCTTTGTGACTGCGGCACTCTTGCTCGACTTCGTCCTGTGGTTATTTATTCTCCTCGGATGGGAATCGGTGAATATTCCCGAAGATTATTCCACCACACACCAACCCCACTTCGTGTTTCCCTACTCCCACGGTCTCTTGGCAGCGGCTGGCTGGTCCATCTTCGCCGGAGCACTTGCCTTGCCATTGTACTCATACCTCAAGGAAGCAAGCCGGTGTATCGCCGCCCTTGTCGCTGTGGCAGTCTTCTCACATTGGCTGATCGATGCGCTCGTCCACCGGCCCGAAATGCCGCTGACAACCAGCACCTCCCCTACAGTGGGACTTGCCCTCTGGAACAATATGCCAGTCGCCCTCGTGGTAGAAGCCGTCCTGGTCGCACTAGGTCTGTGTTTCTTTCTCCAGCAAAGCAGACTCGCGCGTGGCAAGTCCATTGCTCTCGGAGTCCTCATCCTTATCGTCCTCATGTTCACTGTCATCGGGATGACGGTTGTCCCACCACCGCCCTCAGCATCGGCAATGGCCGTCAGCTCATGCGTGACACTTGTGGTGGTGTGCGGACTGATCGCTTGGCTAGGAAGATTACCGCGTGACGAGCGGACCTAGCGCTGCGTTAAAGGTGAGTCGGCATGATTGATTCGTATCCTCGCATCCACGATGCGGCAGCCTTGGCCCGGTGGAAGGGCAAAGATCGGATTCAAGTCGAGTTCGCTGATCTCGGGAACTTCCTCAACGAGACGAGACACCCGTAATAGCGTTTCTTCCAAAGCTTCAAGATCGGCCGGTGGATGTCCCCGATAGCCGGTGAGCAGGCGGTAGGCTTTGATTCCTCGGATCATCTCTATGGCGTCGCGATCGGTGAGCGGCGTGATGCGGAACTGGACATCGCCAAGAATCTCTACGTGGATCCCACCGAGACCGAACGCAATCAAGGGGCCGAATAGGGGATCGTCAGTGACTCCGATCATCACTTCCACGCCACCGGTGACCATCGGCTGCACCAGTGCTCCTTCCATGGCATCGAGCTGGCCGGTCTCGGCGAGTCGCGTTTTCATCGAGTCAAACGCTCTGCGAACCGCCGCTTCGTTCGTGAGATTCAACTGCACGCCGCCGATCTCAGTTTTGTGCACAATCTGATGTGAGGCCAGTTTGACGGCGACCGGATAACCGGCTTGATTCGCCAAGGCTGCTGCTTCGTCGGCTGTTCTGGCCACTCCGCCAGTCTGCACAGGCAGCCTGATCGCACTCAGGACGTTTCGTGTTTCTTCTGTCGTCAACCAGCCGGCTTCTCGGCGCGAGAGAGCTCCTGCATAGATTTCCCGCACGACTGAAAAATTCAGATCATCGAAGTCGGGCACCATCCCGGGCTGTCGTTGTCGCCATTCTCCGTAAGAGGCCGCTTTGCTGAGTACCAGTGCGGGGACCTCTGGCAAATGGTAGGCCGGAATGGTTTCAGTTTGGTAATGAAACGTACGCTCCATATCACCTTCCGCCATCCAACTGAGAAGCACGGGCTTGGCCTTCGCGCCTGCTCTGCGACCCTTATCAATTCCAGCCAGAATACCGTGGGCGATGCCGGCTGTGTCCGCCACAGTCACGGACATATAGAGGATGATCAACGCGTCGACCTCGTCTGCCGCCAGCATTGTTTCGATCGCCTTCGCATACTGATCCGGTGTGGCCGATGCGATGAGATCCACGGGATTGTTCAGAGCGGCGACGGCCGGAAGAAAGGAGGCGAGAGTGGCCTTGGTCCGGGCCGATAGTTCTGGAACCACCAAGGTGCCTGCCTCACAGGCGTCCGCGCAGAGGATGGCGGGTCCTCCGGCATTCGTGACGATGCCGACTCGGCGTCCAGGCGGGAGCGGTTGAGCCACAAGTCCGGTTGCCAGCACCAACATGTCATCGAGCGTCTCGGCGCGAATGACACCGGCTTGACGAAACAACGCCTCAACGGCCACATCACTCGCCGCAAGGGCCGCCGTATGCGAACTGGCGGCACGACTCCCTGATTGGGTGCGTCCCGCTTTGACTGCAACGATCGGTTTACGGTGACTCACCCTCCGTGCGATGCGGGCGAATCGGCGAGGGTTGCCGAATGATTCCACGTACAAGAGGATCACATCGGTTGCAGGATCTTCCTCCCAATATTGGAGGAGATCGTTGGTAGAAACATCGGCCTTATTGCCGACGCTGACGAACGATGAAATGCCGAGCTGGACACGACGCGCTCCGGCGAGGGTGGCAAGGCCCAACGCGCCGCTTTGCGACGACATCGCTACTCGGCCTTGAGGCGGAAACAGCGAGGTAAAAGTGGCATTGAGCCTCACGGTCGGATCCGTGTTCAATATCCCGAAACAATTGGGGCCGATCATGCGCATGCCGTGCTGCCGGACCTTCGCGACCAACTGCCGCTGAAGGGTCGATCCCTCTGAGCCCACTTCCGCAAATCCAGCCGTAATGATGACGCAGGCCCTAACTCCTTTTGCAGCGCACTCATCGATCACAGATGCTACGGAGTCTCGCGGGACGGCAATGACGGCAAGATCGATTGGTTCGGTGATCGCGAGTAATGAAGGAGAAACGCTGACACCGGCGATTTCGGTCGCATGAGGGTTCACAGGATATACGGCACCTCGAAACCGATTGGCCGTCAGCGCTTCGAGGAGACGATAACCTATACTTGTTGGATCGCGTGACGCTCCGATCACCACTACAGACTGCGGCTGGAAAAACGGTCGGAGGGAGGCGATAGTGGCGAGGCGTTCTCGTACTTCCGCGCGGGCCACAGTGACTTCCGTTGGAATCAGCGACAATTCCACTTCCATATCTTCGCCTTCGTAGCCTTCATGGGTGGTAAACCCCGATTCTCGAAAGACTTCTCGCATGGCCAGATTTTCAGCATGGGTTACGGCCCAAAGCTTGGTAAACCCGTAGCGGATGGCCGGCAGGGCAAGCCGTTCGAGAAGCAGTGTGCCTAGGCCCTTTCCATGGAAATCATCATCCACGGCCATTGCCACCTCTGCCGTCTGCTCGTCCTTCGCCCAGTAGGACCCTGCGGCAATAATGCGTTGTTCTCCCTCCCTTGCTCGTGTCACGATCAAGTTGAGCTGGGAATGGGGATTGGAAGAGTCGCAGAGGCTTGCGACGGCGTCGGCTGACGGCATGCTTTCCGAAAAGAAGCGGTGACGTCTCGACTCGGGTGACAAGCGGTTGACGAACTGTTGCAACAGCGTCGCATCAGCCGGTTCGGCCGTTCGGATGGCGGCGGTTGTTCCATCGCGCAGGATGAGCGAGCCGGAGACGACATGATCGGCCTTCAAAGGCGGAATGTAGAGAGGGCGAACGGATCTCATCCCACTCCGGGGGCTTGAACGTGAAGGAAACAGCCTCTATGACTAGCTGGTGATGTCGGATGGTGACACGGATCGGATATACGACAGCACATCCAGCATTTGTTGATCAGTGAGTTTGCCGCGAAAGCTGTGCATGGGGCTGAACAAGACGCCATTCGAAATCGCGATGAGCAGCTCCCAATCGGTTTTCGAGCGACTGAGCTGAGATCGAAGATTGGCAGGCGGGACAATGAGATCCTGGCTGTCTGGGCCATTTCCATCCAGTTTGGCCCCATGGCAACGGAGACATTGTTGCTCATACACGATCTGTCCGGTTTTCGAATCCCCTCGGATCACTTGAGCGAAGACCACCGAGGTCAATGCGGATATGAGCATGAACGCAGCGATCAGTACCTTTTTCATGTACAATCCTTTCATCTCAAGACGAGGACCGGACAGGTCACATGATGCACGACGGCGTGGGACACACTCCCCAAGAGAAAACGAGAAAGGCCCTTGCGTCCATGGGAGGTCACGACCACCAAGTCCCTACCCTTCGCCTCCTGTTCAATCACCGATGCCGGATTACCCGTGGCGACCTTCGTGCTCACCGTATAGCGAGGGTTTAAGAGTTTGGCGGCGGTCGAATTGACGAGTTCGTCCGCATAGCGTTCAGCGCCCTCCCACCATGTTCCGGTTCCCAGCGCGTCATAGGGATCGTTGACTCCGATCGGAACGAGTGCATGAAGCACACAGAGCTCCGTGGGATCGGCAAAGGGATGTTGTGTAAGCCATTTCGCGATTCGGTCGGCGTCGTCTCGATCCTCAATGGCGACAAGTACCCGCTGAACCTTGCGAGCGGCTCCTCTGACGATCAGAATCGGACGAGAGCCGTGCATGAGCACACGATGGGATACGCTTCCAAGTACAACCTCTGAAAGACGACTTCGTCCGCGCACGCCGACGACAATCAAGTCGGCTGAGAGGTTGTCGGCGCTGTCGAGGATGAGTTGGGCAGGACTGCCGATTTCGTTCACCTTCCTGATCGACGTCACCTCGGCCGGTACCATGGCGGCAGCACGATCCAGCAGTTGACGTCCCGAATCGACCATCGCATTGCGGAAATCGTCGTACCCTTGCACGTTGCTCGCTTGAGCGACGAACGGATGTGTCAAAATCCCTAAATCGACGGCATGGACCAGCGTGACATCGGTCGGATGATAGAGTTGACACATCTGGGTAACGGCGGCGAACGCCTGATCCGACCAATCGACGCCGATGACGACTCTCATGGCATGACCTTTCCAGCCCAAGATCTATACGGAGGACTGCGACCTCTCGCTCATCCCTTCCTCAGCCAGGTTCAAATACTCCATCACATCGTGATCGCTGACCTGAGCGAAGTCGATATAGTGGTTGCCCACAGCCCAAAACGGGTCCGGCGTGGCAAGGACGACTAACTCATCCACCTGCGTGCGGGCCTCTCGGATGGTATCTACCGGACCAACTGGAATGGCTCCAATCAGGCGGCGTGGTTTGAGATGTCTGATGGATTGAACGGACGCAAAGAACGTGGAACCGGTGGCGATGCCGTCATCGACGAGAATGACGACGCGGTCGGCGAGCGTGGGCAATCGCCGGCCTTGTCGATAGAGGTTTTGCCGTCGAACGATCTCCTGCTGCTGCACCTGAATAGACGTCTGGAGGTCAGATCGTGAGAGGTGAAACGCGGCCATCGCCTCGGGATTCAGGTACACAGTCCCTGTCTCTCCCACCGCCCCTAATGCATACTCGGGATTATCAGGTGCTCCCAGCTTTCGAGCGATGAAGACGTCCAATGAAAGGTGTAGTCCCACGCTCAGTTGGTACCCGATGGCCACACCACCGCGTGGAAGCGCTAAGATGATGGCTGTCGGTTCGTCACGATACCGGATCAATCGTTCGACGAGCCGTCGACCTGCTTCTTCGCGATTCCTAAACGTCACGTGTTTTTCTTCCGCTCATTGGAGCTCATGGGTCTACATCAGACCGCTTGTCACGCCGACACCGATCAGGAACATTGCCAGAACGATCAGGATGGCCATGAGGAGCAGATGGTGGTGCGGCCGTACCTCATTCTGATTCCAATGGACTTCCCAGGGAACTTCCAGGTAACGAGGATGACGAAACATGATGCCCCTCCTTTTCCCAATGAAAGCTGGGGGTGAGGGTTCAGGCAACCTTCACTTCGATCGCTTTGGGCTTGGCCTTTTCCGTCTTTGGAAGATGGACTTTCAACAGACCATCCTTGTATTCGGCATTGACCTTGGACCCATCGGCGTCTTCGGGAAGGACAAAGCTCCGCAGAAAGCTGCCGTACGCCCGTTCCACGCGGTGATACTTCTTGCCCTTTTCTTCCTTCTCGTATTTCCGTTCGCCGCTGATGGCAAGGACATCGTCATGGACGTTGATTTTGATCTCTTCCTTCCTTATTTCGGGCACTTCCGCTTTGATGACATACTCCTTCTCGTCTTCCGAGATATCCACCAGCGGCGACCATTCCGCGACAGTGATGGCTTCCTTCTTGTCTCCGGTAGAAACCGGTGTCCGACCGAAGAAGCTTGAGAGTCGTTTCTCCATCTCCTCGATTTCCTTGAACGGATTCCATCGCGTCGTGGGTTCCCATCTTGTCAGTCCGCTCATAACCAGTACCTCCTTCTTGTGTAGTTTCTGAAGCCTGCCGTCAATCCGATGCCGCTGCATCGATGGTGCCAAGATCGCACGGTCCTACCGGGTCCTCTTGAAAACCGATACGTTAGATGATCGGTGCCCGTCCGTCCTCCAAGGAAAGGAGAGCGGGTCTGTGGCATTACGGGTCAGGTACTCCTGAGCACCTGTTGCTTCTTTCGACATCACTGAGAGTGAGCTTGTTCCAAGCGTTCGCCGCCATCTCAACAACAGGTCTTCATAAGACTCCATCGCTGCTTTGTTCGGCGAAGATCAAATCACACGAGAAATAAAACGAGAGCGGAGGTAGGTCCAGAGAGCTGTTTGTGAAAGGTGGAGGTCTTGGAGGGGTTTTAGGCTTCCCGTTCGGTACCGGCGGGCTTGCTCACCGCCCCAACGCTCGACCTCGGTTTGTTTGAGTGTTCCTCTCACCAAAGCCTCCGCTCACTCTTTAGATAACCGTCTTTTATGAATAGTCAACAGCTGACCGCTTGATCACCAGCGCACATCCCGTGACCTCAATCTTGCGCGAGAGGTAGAGCACTCGGCAACAACATTGTCGTGGATCTGCTGATACTAGGCTTTCCCCTAATCATGCCTTCAAGCTGTACTTGAGCTGATCTGATCCAGCCATTCGGCGGCCCGGCGCTCTTGCTTGCCGGCCACATGAGGCCTAGAATTGCGCCAGCTTATGCCACAAAAAACGATCAAGAAGACATCATCAGCCAAGAGGAAGGCGCCCCGGCGCGCGCGAAGCGCCAACACAACCTCGCGGTCCAGCTCGATACCGTCGGTCGAAGAAGAGCTGTTTCCTAAGGCCTTCCGTTTGAGTCCGCACCCAATCGGGATTACCGAGTTGGAAACGGGGCGTTGTCTTGAAGTCAACGCTGCATGCTTGGAAATCTTTGGGTTTCGACGCGACGAGGTGGTGGGGCAAACGACGTTGATGCTGGGGATTTGGCCTGATCCTCAAGAGTGGGTTCGGCTCATCGATCGGTTGAAGGCTGAAGGGAAAGTCCGAAATCTCGAAGTGTCCATGCGGACAAAAGATGGAGGACTGCGCCGATTTCTTATTTCAACGGACCTGATCACCCTCAAGGGGAAACGGTGCCTGTTGACGATCGGCAACGACATCACTGAGCGGAAGCAGGCGGAAGAAGCATGGCATCAGAGTGAAGAGCGGTGGCAGCTTACCGCAACGGGGACAACCGATGGGATATGGGACTGGGACGTTGCTGGGCATACCGTGTTC
Organism: Nitrospira sp.; assembly: GCA_029194675.1. Lineage (NCBI taxonomy): Bacteria > Pseudomonadati > Nitrospirota > Nitrospiria > Nitrospirales > Nitrospiraceae > Nitrospira > Nitrospira sp. Next base: position 453,074 of record JARFXP010000003.1, read on the forward strand.
TTATCCCCGAGGTGGAAGCAGCTGCGTAGCTACCACGAAGAGGAGATTGGTGTGGATGAGACCGAATGGTTGTCTCGGATCCATCCGGAAGATTTCTCACGGGTGATGACAACGGTGCAATCGTATTTCAAGAAAGAGATTCCTACGTTTCACTGTGAATACCGTACAAGGCGCAAGGACGGAACCTATTTCTGGATCAGTGACCGCGGAATTGCCGTCTGGGACGCACAAGGACGAGTGGTTCGCATGGTGGGATCTGAAACGGACATCACCGAACGCAAACAGGCCGAGGAAACGCTTCACCGGCTTAACGAGACGCTTGAGCAACGCATCATGACCAGGACGGCTGAGCTGAAAGAGACGAACGAACGGCTGCAGGCGGAGATCACCGAGCGCAAGCAGGCCGAGCTACTCCTGGCGGCGGAGAAGAGAGTCCTCGAACTGATTGCGATTGGAGCGGCGCTGCCTGAAGTGCTCGACACGTTGACGCGCGAGACCGAAGCGCAGTCCACCGAGGGCATGCTGTGCTCGGTGTTGCTGGCCGATGAAGAGGGACAACGTTTGTTGCACGGGGCTGCGCCGAGTTTGGCCGAAGCCTACAACGCAGCCATCCACGGCATCGCGATCGGGCCGAAGGTAGGGTCGTGCGGCACGGCGGCGTTCGAGCGCAAGCCGGTGTTCGTCAGCGATATTGCCGGCGATTCACGTTGGGCCGCCTTCAAGGACTTGGCGGCGACCCACGGATTGGGGGCATGTCACTCGACGCCGATTCTATCCAGCCAGGGCCGGTTGCTCGGCACGATCGCGATGTATTATCGCCGGCCGCACAATCCCGGCGCTCATGATCGGCAACTGATTGAGCGGGCGACACAACTGGCGGCCATTGTGATTGAGCGCAAGCGGGCGGATGAGGCCTTGCGCGCGAGCGAGGAGCTGTTTCGCATATTTCTCAACAATGCGTTGAATGTTGCGTTCGTGAAGGGGTGTGATGGGCGGTATCTTTATGTGAATCGCCGATTCGAAGAGGCGTTCCAACTCGAGGAGGATGAGGCATTAGGCAAGAGAGATGCAGAGCTCTTCCCGCGCAATCAGGCCGAGCAGTTTCAATGTAACGATCGCTCTGTACTCGACGCAGGAGAAGCCATGGAATTTGAGGAGACGGCATGCTACGCCGACGGTCTCCATACAAGTATCGTCGTCAAGTTTCCCGTGCGAGACGGATCAGGGCAAATCTACGCGATCGGAGGATTTGTCACCGATATCACCGATCGCAAAAGGACCGAGCTGGCCTTGCAGCAGAACCAGCTGGTTCTCCAAGAGAAACGACAAGAACTCCAAATGCTCACAGAAAAATTGCTCACGGCACAGGACAGTGAGCGCCAGCGGATCGCGCGCGACCTGCACGATGATTTCGGCCAGCGGCTGGTCGCCCTAACGCTCGATGTGGCCGCACTCGAACGGCAGCCCCCACTCTCGCCGGAGTCGCTCGGCAAGACCTTGGAGCCGGTGCGCAAAGAACTGGCGCAGCTCTCCGACGATCTGCGCCGGTTGGCCCATCGCCTACACCCGTCCTTGTTGAAACATGCGGGACTCCGGGTGGCGCTCGAAGATTATATTCAGCAGGCCATGAAACGAACCGGCCTGTCCATCACCCTGAAAGTCGGAGACCTGCCCGATTCGCTCCCGCTTGATCTCGCGACGTGCCTGTTCCGAGTGTGCCAGGAGAGCCTTCAGAATGTCGCCAAGCATGCCAATGCGACGAAAGTCCTCGTCAAGCTGAGCGGCTCGTCGAAGGGGATCGGCCTCTCGGTGACGGACAACGGGACGGGCTTCGCTGTTCGTGACAAGAGCAGTCACCAGAAGGGACTAGGACTGACGAGCATGCAGGAGCGGCTTCGGTTGATGAACGGATTTCTCAACATCCATTCCAGGCCGGCGGACGGGACCAAGGTCTGCGCCTGGATTCCCTTTCAGGAGTAGACGCCGTGACTCGTCCTCGCATCCTCATAGCGGATGACCATTCACTCGTGCTGGCCGGTCTCCAAAGACTGGTTGAAGATGAAGGAGATGTGGTCGGCACCGTCAAAGACGGCCGAGCCTTGGTCGAAGAGGCGCAAAGGCTGCGGCCGGACATTATTCTCTTGGACATTTCCATGCCGCTGCTCAACGGTCTGGACGCAGCCAGACAACTCACGAAACTGGTGCCGGACAGCAAACTGATTTTCTTGACCGTGCATGCCACCCCCACCTACGTGACCCAGGCCTTTAAGGCCGGGGCCGCAGGCTACTTGATCAAAGAATCCGCGGCGGCGGAGCTCAAGGAAGCCATTCAGGCGGTTCGGCAAGGTCGGCACTACATGACGCCGTTGGTGACCAAGGATACGATGGAGGCGACGCTCCATACATCCCAGGGGTCAGTCTGTAAACGACCAGCGACCGCCCTCACGCCGCGCCAACGGGAAGTGCTGCAACTCATCGCGGAGGGGAAAGGCACCAGGTCGATCGCCTCACTGTTGCACATCTCTGTCAAAACCGTGGAATTCCATAGGGCCCGCCTTATGGAGGAGCTGAATCTCCATTCGACTGCCGATCTCACTAGGTATGCCGTGAGCGAGGGCCTGGTGAGTCTCTGAACAGCCTCATCGTTCGTTACACGCATAGTTCGGGACTCTCATTCCGGTAATGTGTCATCGAGCACCTAGGGTTTGCCTAGTACTCTTGCGCAATGCCTTCATCTATGATGCGTCTCGTGGAACGCAGGCCTCATCAACAAGGTGGGTGTTCATGGTATTCGCGGCCATCATTGTGCGCGTGCACGGTGCGTTGGAGCAGCTCGACTCCGATTGTTCCATGGAAGAGCTGGTGACCCTCTGTCCGGAGCTCACGTGGAACCAAGCGTTCCTCGCGATCGATTACTTGAGCCGAAACGGGCAGGTTCGTGTCACGCTGGATGGAGACAGGACCTATCGGGTGCAGGCTCATCGCGCCAGCACTGTCGAAGCTTCTCCTTCGGCGTCGGTTCCAGACCCTATCTCCACATTGCTTCAGCAACCGGGTGATCGATGCCCAATGACACCATCACAGTAGCCCGTCACCCACCTAGGTATCCAGCTTGACGAAGGAGATTTCATGATCGGCACCAGCGCCACGATGCCCACCCGGACGATCGCGATTCTGAGCAGTCAGTGGCTCCTGTGTTTGGGGCTGCAGAAACTTTTCGAGAGCCGCACGACCTTCCCAGTCGTCGTACGTCCGCATCAGGGGAAGACCTCCGACGGGTTCCCCACGGAGCCGCGAACCGACGTGTTCATCCTGGATCTGGAGACCGATCCCGACGCCATCGGCACCATCAGGCAGATTCGGGAGGCCGCCCCGACCAGTAAGATCGTGCTGTTGTGCGGGATCGAGGATCAGGACCGCACGCGCGAGGCGTTTGCCTACGGCGTGGACGGTGTCATTCTCAAGGTTCAACCGCCTGAAGTCGTGCTCGCGGTGCTTGAGGCGCTGTATGTTCCCACGAAGCCCCAGGCCGCCGAGGAACGGAATGGCGCGGGGGTGAGGAGCCTCGGGGGCTCCTTCACGAAGACGGTTGAAGCCGACCCACAGTCACCGGCGTGGCCCGAGGCCTTGACCGAACGGGAACGAGAGATTATCCGATTGGTGGGAGAGGGCCTCTCGAACAAAGACATCGCCTACCAGTTGTCGATCAGCGACAGCACGGTCCGGCATCATATGACCAACATTTTCGACAAGGTCGGCGTGCCCAATCGACAGAAGCTCCTAGTCCACGCGCATCATGTCCGCTCCCCCCCCCCCGTCTAGAACCTGTCTCACAATTGTGGGAGGAGCCTGGTGAGGCACGCTCACGCCGGTAATAGTTCATTGCGCATCTAGGCGTCGCCGAGTATTCCTCTGCGATACATTCACATACTATGCGCCGTGTGGGAGGTGGACTTCATCGAAGGAGGTGTCCTATGGAGCTCGGGGCGGCCATTGCTCGGGTGCACAGTGCGTTGGAGCAGCTCGGCATCGATTGTTCCATGGAAGAGCTGGTGACCCTCTGTCCGGAGCTCACGTGGAACCAAGCGTTCCTCGCGATCGATTACTTGAGTCGAAGCGGACAGATTCGTGTCACGCGGGATGACGACAGGACTTATAGAGTGCAGGCCTATCACCCCGTCACAGGCGCGACCGTTCCTGCGTCACCAACTCCTTAGTAAATATTTCCACAAGACACTCGGGATTCCCCTAGGTCGTCAACAGCATGGATTGTGCTACGGTTCACTGATTTCACAGTCCCACGAGATAGTGGCTGGAATATCTCGATGAAACAACCTCACGATGTGTCGGGCGACTTTGCGGCTCGAAGAAGCGGAGGGGTCTATGGAAACCCAGATGATTCAAGAAACCGGTTGGAAGTCCAACCGCACCAGTTCGAACGTTTGCTGCACACACCAACGGCTCATTGATGACGTCCTGACCAGGGGTGGCAAGCGGACCGGCAAGGTTCGATGTCTCGAGTGTAGGGCCATCTTCGACGATCCCTACCTAGGTTTGAAGTGAGGGCACAGGGTGAACGCAGGGTACTTGCCCTGCTTGTGTGGTGCCTCCTTCCAAGAGGATGCAGTCGACATAAACGATACCTAGAGCATGTGTTGGTTTGTGCGGGATCCAGCCGCAGGATTTCCTACAGCATTACCGCGAAGTGCCCCGCCCATAGAGGAAAGTCCCTGCGTCTCGGCAGCTGACTAGGGGGGCACACGTTCACAAAGGCATCATGTTCAATGATGCTTGGAGCTGTCATTTTCATTGGCGACCCTGAGTGGCATCCAAGATGCCCGAGGAGCTTCTCCGTTCCAAGCGGGACGGAGGGCCTATGAAACCAGAAGGAGGAGGACACATGGAGGTCATCATTCGTTCCCCCTGGTAGCCAGCTCGAAGAAGTGGTGGTCGAATGCCACGATCTGACGTGGAACCAGGTGTTTTGTGAGTTGGACCGCATGACGCGAGAAGGACAAGTCCGACTGACGATGAAAGGTCCCGGCCTCTACGCGTTGTCGAGTGCAACCGCGCGCAACCCCTCCCTATACAATAAATAGAAAACGAAAGGAGAGATGGGATCATGCAGCCACAGGCCGCAAAAGAACCCAAAAGATGAAAGAGCCCTGAATCCATTCAAAGTCGGGAGCCGGCTGCGCCCCAGAAGGAACCGGTCCATAGCCAACCGGCTTCTTCTCGTAATGATCTACAAGCCCGAATTACCGATCGCGCCTATGAACTCTACGCCGAGCGGGAAATCCTCGGTCTCGAATGCAACGCGTAACAACGTCCAGCAGGGTTGGGATGTAGGTGCCATCGCTCGTAGGAGCGCGAGGCCTGCCGGCAGAATGAGCCTCATGTGCGACGCGGATATTCCTGGAGGGAGGTCGAAGAGGGTGTCGTGCGCTGGCAGTTGGCGCTTGCCAGAGAAAGTCTTGCTTCAGAAGACCGCGTCGCCGTGCTGTTCAAGAACAGCACGGAATGGGTCTGTTTCGATCTGACGGTACAATCGCTTGGTCCGGAAGGTGTCATGCTGTCACGCCGTCGGGCGTCTCAAGGAGATCGTTGTCCTGTCCACCGAGGAGAAAGTCAGGCCCGGGGCTTTGGAGGTAGCGTTCATTCTGGCCCCGCTTATCGACCAGCGATGGTGGTCGGCGAGGCCGAGCCTTATCTGGCCGCGCTCTTGGTGCTGAACGCCTGGGCTTGGCGTGCCATGGACCATCGTCAACGACCTTGTCACGCCCACTTTCAAGCTGAAGCATCCCGCGATCGAGAAACGTTTCACGAAACACCTTCTCGATCTTTACACCGGACATATGCCCCCAACCTGAAGCGCCGCAGATTCCATTCATCGGGAGAGAGGTCTTGAAGACATCACACGGGCAAATTGAAACAGGGTCGGATCGCGAATCTGCGTCGGAGCTTCTCGACATTGTTCGCACACTGTTCACCGAACTTCACCGGCAAACCGGCCCGGCCCGGCCCATCACTCTGGACAGCTCACTGGATCGCGATCTCGGTCTCGATAGTTTAGCGCGGGTGGAACTGATGTTGCGTATCCATCGTACGTTCGGCGTTGATCTGCCGGAGGACACCCTGGTTCGCGCCGAAACTCCCCGCGACTTGCTCGAAGCCCTGCACAGGGGAACCAGCGGATGGGCACGTCGTGCGCCGATCCAGTCTGTGCCAACGTTGGAATCTGCGCAAGGCGAAGCTCTCGCTGCCACCACCTTGCTCGAAGTGATCGACTGGCATGTGTGTCGACAGCCAGACCGCATCCAGGTCATCCATATCAGCGAAAGTGGCGAACAGCCCATCACCTGTCGCGATCTGACGGAGGCATCTGACCGGGTAGCCGCAGGTCTGCAACAACGTGGGCTTGAGGCTGGACAATCAGTGGCCATCATGTTGCCGACCTGTCCGGAGTATTTCTCTGTCTATTTGGGCATCCTGCTTGCCGGCGGCATTCCTGTGCCCATTTATCCACCTGCGCATTTGGCCCAAGTGGAAGAACACGTCCGCCGCCATGTCGGCATCTTGTGCAACGCGCAAGCCGTCCTGCTGGTTACGATTCCGGAAGCGCGAGCCGTGGCATGGCTGCTGCGGGTTCATGTGCCTTCACTGAGTAAGGTGGTGAGCGTGCAGGAACTGCTGCAGTCACGAGAGCCCCTGAACCGGGTGCCGGTGGCGGCGCAGGATGTGGCCTTTATTCAGTACACCTCCGGCAGCACGGGCGATCCCAAGGGCGTGGTGCTCACCCATGCCAATTTGCTTGCTAACATCCGTGCCATGGGGCAGGCGATCGGCCTCCGCCCCGATGATGTTTTCGTAAGCTGGCTGCCTCTCTACCACGATATGGGACTGATCGGCGCTTGGCTGGGTACTCTCTACTTCGGCATTCCACTGGTAGTCATGTCGCCTCTTACCTTCCTCGCCAGGCCCGTCCGCTGGCTGCAGGCAGTCCATGCTTACCGCGGGACACTCTCGGCGGCACCTAACTTTGCCTATGAACTGTGTGTCAAGAAGATCGGCGACGAGGAGCTGGTCGGACTTGATCTCAGTTCGTGGAGACTGGCATTCAACGGTGCGGAAACGGTCTTGCCGGAGACACTGACGCGTTTTGGAAGGCGTTTCGCTCAGTACGGCTTCCACTCCGAGGCGCTCACGCCGGTATACGGGCTGGCCGAATGTTCCGTCGGACTTGCATTTCCGCCATCCGGCCGCGGCCCGCTCGTCGATCGTGTGCAGCGAGAATCCTTCACGCGTACCGGCAGCGCTGTGCCCGCTGCTCCCGACAATGCCTCTTCGCTGTCTTTTGCCTCCTGTGGGCGGCCGTTGCCCGGCCACGAATTGCGGATCGTGGATGCCTCTGGTAATGAGCTGGGTGAGCGGCAAGAGGGCCGACTGGAGTTCAGGGGGGCATCGGCCACACGCGGCTATTTCAACAATCCCCAGGCCACGTCACAGCTGTTCCATAGAGGATGGCTTGACAGCGGTGACCGTGGCTACATCGCAGCCGGCGAAGTGTTTCTTACGGGGCGGGTCAAGGACATCGTCATTCGGGGCGGACGCAACATCTACCCCCACGAAGTGGAGGAGGCGGTTGGCGAGATACCGGGGGTGAGAAAGGGCTGCGTTGTCGTCTTCGGCAGCCCCGACCCAGCCTCTGGCACTGAGCGGCTGGTGGTCCTCGCCGAAACCCGCGAGCGTGGTCAGCGTGAACGACATCACCTGCGTGAGGCGATCAACACCGCAGTCGTTGAGATCCTGGGCGAGCCTGCTGACCAAGTTGTGCTTGCACCGCCCCGTACCATACTCAAGACCTCCAGCGGGAAGTTGCGCCGCGCCGCCACGCGAGCACTGTTCGAGTCGGGATTGGCCGGCGAGCACAGGCGTGCCGGGTGGTGGCAGGTAGCCAGTCTCACCGCGGGTGCATTGATTCCCCAGTTGCAACGTTGGGCGACAAGGGCAGCGGATGGGGGGGTCGCGGCCTGGGCCTGGTTGGTATTCTGCCTCGTGGCGCCAGTTGTTTGGCTGATTACCATCTGCATCCCGCGCCCTTCATGGGCTTGGGCAGTCGGCCGGGTCGGTGCGCGGCTATTAATGTGGCTGACCGGAACCCCATTCACGATGAGCGGACTGGAGCATGTGCCGCCCGGTACGCCTTGTGTGCTGGTGGTTAATCACACGAGCTACCTCGACGGTATGGTCCTGATGGCAGCGCTGCCAGAACCGCTTGGCTTCGTCGCCAAGCGCGAATTGCTTGAGCAATTCATTCCGCGCCTCTATCTCCAGCGCTTGGGCACGGAGTTCGTTGAACGCTTCGCAGCCCACGAGGGTGTGCAGGATGCTCGGAGGCTGGAGGTCGCGCTTCGCGCCGGACGTGCGTTGGTTTTCTTCCCTGAGGGCACGTTTACCCGTTCGCCCGGATTGATGCCATTTCGGATGGGGGCCTTTGTTGTGGCAGCCAACACGGGCATCCCGGTTGTGCCGGTAGCGATCTGCGGTACCCGTTCCATTCTGCGTGAGGGCCAATGGTGGCCACGGCGCGGCGCGATCAAAATCACGTTCGGTGCTCCCTTGCTGCCTGTTGCGGACGCCCTGGACGCCTTTGCAGCAGCGGTGGTACTACGCGATGCCGCCCGCGCTCATATTTTGCGACACTGTGGCGAGCCGGATATCCAATGAGAACCGCTTCAGTTATTCCTCTTGGCGCCATAGCAGTGGGTTTCGAAGGTCGCTGAGCAGCCGGAACGCTTCGTCCCGCCCACCAGGTGAGTGCGGGAGCTTGGAGAACGGATCACGGACGTACCGATGTAGAAAACAGGATCAGCTTAAGGCTCTACCGGGGTGGTGATGGTTCAATAAGTCAATAGTCTGGTCTGACACCATTTTGCGCGTGTGTTGTCCCTTTCTGCCTCAAGTCTGTCCATCCGGCTGCCCGCTTTCGCCACACTCGATCCGGTGTCTTCAGAATGCGCGCTGTCTCAATGTGAAACACCTATTATCATCCCAAACTTAAATGTTCTGCACTGTATCAACGCGTCTCGTCGCATATCGCTTCAAACCGGCTTTCTTTCAGTGGCTTGTCGAAGACGAGGTGAATGGGAACATGTTTGATTCCACAGAGATGGCTATCAATCAGCGCGCAGACATGACCGTCGGCATAACCCGAGATGGGTCGTGCTCCCTCCCGGGATGGGTATGACCTTTGCCATCCTAACCATGCAAGAAGTTGAAATGAGGATCAGCTCAAAGTAGCAGCAACGTCTCGCCAGCAAATGCCATGGACGCGTAAGGGGAAGGTGTAAAGGAATAGCAAGGCATGAGCAGAAGCTCTTCATCCTATATCCAATGGCGCATGGGGATGATCGGGGTGTGGTGGCGTGGAGAAGCATGAATGATAAAAGGAAAGCTCTGATTGGGACAGGCATGATCGAATCGGATACTTACATTTATCCAAATAAGTCAATACGCATGCCTGACCCCAGAATTTCGCATGCCTGGAGATCGGCGTGGAGCGTATTCACCACCCGGACTCGCTCGTTGAACAGGCGCCGGCGCCGCCGCGTCAGCCGCTTCAAGCGCTCATTCGCCACCGGGATGGTGCCGACTTCCTGCAACACGGCTTTGGCGAGCGGGAGATGCTCTCGTAGCTGAAAGAGCTCGAGCCCCTTGCGCGCATCCAGCCGATCGGTTTTGGCGGCTCCCGGAAAAATCTCTTTGAACCGGGCCAACTTGAGGTTGTTGATATTGTCGAGCCGATACCCGCGCGCCTGGATCAGCCGATCCAGGGGGCGAGCATACCCATTGTAGCCCTCCATCGCGACGGCGACCGGCCCTGGGTAGTGTTGGTGATGGGTCTCGATACGGGCGAAGAAGTGGGCAAAGCCTTCTGGTTGATGCGTGATCGCAAACTCTTCCAGAACGGCTCCGCTCGAGAGCCCAATTGCAACATGGTGTTGCCGTGCCCCCACATCGATACCGACTCGCAGTTCAACAGTTAGTGTGACGACCACGTGTCCCTCCTCCTGTAGTAGATCGTTGAGGCATCATCCCTCAGTCTCGTCTACAGTCAGAGCCACGTCTTCTGGTCAGAAGATGGCACCATCCCGGTCGACCCCTCGGATGATGCAGGTGACGGAGGCGGCATTTCAGGCAGAGTGTGCCTGACGACACAGGCCACGGACCCCACGAGCCACACCTCCGTCAGGAGCGCGTATACCCGAATGAGGCTGCCCTGTCACCTACAAATTCCCATGGTAGACCCTAGGTATTACGCTCGATGCAACAAACTATACCGAAGGTCATCAGCAGCCACTCGTAGCGACCCCAACACCGAACGATCTGACTGGCAATCTATCCAAAGCGGACCAAAGATAGTTCAAGGCATGATGCACAATACAAAATCCGACCCCCTACTTGATCCGATAACGCCACTGTCGGGCCTAGTCTCAGAGCGGCGGACGTTCGGTGCGCGTGGGCTACGGCCACCAGCGCGCAGCATTCTCGACGGCGGACACGGTCGCTTCGAGCGCGTCTCCGTCGCCGAGCTGGACGATCACGGGGCCGAGAACATATAGATCGTGCATGAATTGGCGCCGGATGCGCCGCACCAAGATCTTCAGCATGGCCTCCCACGTTGGAAGCAGCTCATCTCGCGGTATTACAGCGAGCGACGGCACGAGCTTGTGCAGTGCCGGTGTCCGCCACTCGGAATACGGTAGCTCGGCGGCTTCGACGGCAACTCGGCAGACTTCGTCGCGCTGGCGGCGGACGTCGCGAAGGTGCGGCACCACTCCCGCGATGGCGAGCACTCTGTAAGACGCCTTCTGGAGCGCCTTGCTCCAAGCGAGTGCCGCGTCGGCATCGACGAGCGCCGCCCAGCGAGCGTACACCTCTGCCAGCGTCTGCCCTGCCAGGTACTCGTTCTGTTTTGCGATGGCTCGGGCGGCATCAAACGCCGCCGGCAGCAGCTCCTTGGACAGCTTGGGGATGACGGCACACATGGCATTCGCCTCCCCGGAGCCGGCGGCAACTCTCCACGCAGCGTCCGGGCCATCGACGAGCGCCAGTTGACGTACCAGCGGCACGAAGGCGTCGCCGAATCGCTTCCCGTCATGGTAGTACGTGAGCTCATTACTTGAGCTCGAGTCCTCGAGACGCAGCGCTCGTCGCACCAATGCTCGCGGCAGGTGGGGTGCCAGCTGTTTGAGGATCTCTTCCGCACCCTTCCAGGCGATCTGGAGCCCGCGCTCGACGAGGCTCGATAGAAATGCCGGCTTGTCGGTGTCGGTGATGACGGGAACGAGGTACGGTATCACGCGCGCGAGCGCATAATTGTCCTCGCACTTGTCGAACCCCCGACGAGCGCGTTGTACGAACGTCGACCGCTCAGCCTCATCGTGCGCCGAGCCGATCTGCGCCCAGACGATCGCCTCGTCAGACGGGCTGCGGGACGGACTCTTGTCTTCGGCCAGTTCAAGCGCGTGGCGAAGCGCCGCGTCGCGCGCCGGCTGGGAGACACGGCTTGCGAGCGCGACCAAGCCCGCGATCTTGTATGTGGGTGTGACGATGCGGTCGCAGAGGTCGATGATCAAGGACTCGAGCTCGGCGGGCAGCTCCGCCGGCAGCTGCTCGAGCAGCTGCGCCTTTTGCCAGTCGTCGAGCTTGGCGGCGACTCCGAGCGCTAACCGTAGTATCCTCGTACGAAGCGGCAGTTCCGCAAGGGGCTCGAGGTTTCCGAGCCCACCGAGGAGGAATTCTTCGTCCGCGAGGCGGGTGCCGAGCTGCAGCGCCCGCAACAGGTGCTCTCGATCGAGCGCCGGAGACAGCTCCGCCAGTGCGCGGGCTATCGCGCTGGGGTCTTTGGCAGCATCGAGCGCCTGTATGCAGGCCAGCGCCTCGTCGAGCACGCCATTGCGCGCTTCCGCTGGCAACCAGCGCGCCACGCCCGCCATCGCCGCTATCTTGTCCTCGGAACTCGACAACTTTCGGGCTCGCACGACAATGCGTTGCAGCGACTCGGTGTCCTGACCCTCGCAGCGTCCCGCGAGGAAGGCGACGTCCTCGTCAGGAAGCGTACCAGCCTCGGCATCGTCGATCAGCTGCTTCATGAGCGGTAGGCCCGCGGAGAGCCGGATGACGAGGCGTGCTTTGGAGAGCTCTGACAAGTGCGAGCGTCGCGCGATGTCGATCAGCGCAGCCCTCTCTTCCGATGCCACGAAGCGGGCGATCATCGTGATGGCAGTTATTGGTTCCCTTTCGGGAGACGCGCGTGACCATTCGGGGAGATGAGCGCGGAGCTCGTCGATCGCCGCACTCCGGCGCTCCTCGTCGAGGAGGGGTAACACGGCGGTCAGCGCGGAAAGCCGTTTCGGTCCCGCAGGGCAGGCCAAGGCGCAGTCAATGAGCCACGGAATGAGCTCCGGTACTCGCTGGTTGGCGGCCGTGACCTCGTCGAGATCATCCGGCGAAGGAGAGTACGCGATGGAGGACGCCACCTCGCGAAACTTGTCCCACAGAGCGACCCTCTCCGCTTCAGGCACGCAGCTCATGAGCGCGATGGCGGCCCTGACGAAGCTCCCAGGATGAACTGCATCCTGCCGCGCGAGGAGGACCCGCGCTAGACGAACTGCTTGAGCCTCGTCGAGGTGTGGGGCGAGCCGCTCGATGAGAGACGCTGGCTCAGAGGGGCGATTCCACCACTGCTCCACGGGCGGCGGCGATGGCCAGGCGGCGATGCGTGTCAGCAGCAGCTCCTTGCCCTCGTGAGCGAGCGCGCCGGCGGTCTTGGTCACAGCAAGGAGCCAGGGCAAGCGCTCGTCCGCGTCGGCTCGCTCAATCTGCTCAATGATCTCCATCAGCCAGCCGGTCCTCGTCGCTGGCTCGGTGAGCGGCAGGAGATCCATGATCGTTGCGACGCGAACGTCGATTCTCTGAATCTTGAGCGCATAGCCTTTGGCGCGCCCCGGCGTCCATAGCTTGTTCTTGACCAGCGCCACGAACATCGGAGGCGGCAGGTTCGCCGCCAGGCTTGCCAGCGTCGACTGGATGACCGCGTATCGAACCTCGAGGCCGACACCTTCCGTGGGATTCGCGCTACGCGCCTGCTCCCTGGCGCTGACGGCCGCGAGCTCCAGATCCTCCACATAGCCCGTCAGGTCGCCGGCTCCGAGCTTCTCTTCGAACCAGCCATTGCGGGAATCGGCGCGCGTCTCGAGGAGGAGCTGGTGCAACTCGGCCGGTCTGCCGGCGCGCACTAGATGGTGCGCGAGCCGCGCTCGACAGTAGTTATCGAGAGAGCCGCCGGTCCAGCCCCGAGGAGCCCGGGCGCGGTAGGCGTCCACGAGCTTGCTGTGCAGGACTCGAAGATCTCCGGCCAGCGCGCGCACGTAGTCGTGTTGCACGTCGTGCAGCGCGAAGTGGCCTGGCGCACGCTTCGTGAGGAGCCAGCGCTCGACCAGCATGTCGATCACCTGCACGCAGCTCGGTTCCGGGACGCCAGCCGCCAACCAGAGGACGACGATGGCCGACTCTGGAATCGCATCGTCTTCCGGGAAGACCGCGAGGCTCGCGTAGAGATCCGTGATCTTGTCCTTGAGCGGCTCGACGTCGACGTCGCTGCGAAGAAACTCCACGCTCGCGTGCAGAGCCTGCAACAGGTTCGGATAGGGATATCCGGGCAATCTTCGCTGCAACGCCGCGAGATCAGCAGACTGTAAAGCTTGCAGCGTCTGGCTCCAGCGATTGCGGCCACCTGCATTGATGGCTCCTACCAAGGCGGTCGCGAGCGGCAGCCCGCCACACGCGCCGGCGAGAGCGCGTGCCTCCGTCGGCAAAGCCTCGCTGTCCACGCCCGCCCAGCGAGCGAGCAGCCGCTGCGCCTCATCCGGCGACAGCAGCTGTGGCTGGATATCGCCGGTTCCGAAATCAGTCGCAAGATATTGCTGACGCGTCGTGATGAGCAATCGACAGCGGTGTCCGAGCGCGTTACGAAAGAGCTCGATAATCTCGCGGTTCCACACGTCATCGAGAACGAGCAAGGTCCTCAATGGCGCCAGAATCCTGGCGAGAGCAGCCTCCCCGCGATCGAGGTCGCCGAAATCCGTTGGTTGGTCGAAGGCCTTGGCCACGGCGACGATCAGGGATCGCTTGAGCTCATTCAGTTTGTCATTCAGGCTCGCCGGCGAAGTGTCCGCTGGCCGGCCCACGGACAACCAGACGACACCGTTCTGGAACGCGCGTCGAACGTCGGTCATGCGAGCTGCGGCAGCCGCGAGCGAAGACTTCCCTATGCCCGGCATCCCCGTGACACACACGATCTGCCGTTCGGCTCGGACTACCGTGGGCTCGCAGACATCTTCGAGTAGGCGAGCGCGAAGCGCCGAGAGCTCGGACTCGGGCAGTACGTAGTGCGGCGGAAGCGCCGGCACCGCGCGGCGGAACGGTCCCGGTTCCTTCACCGGGACAGCGAGAATTCGCAGCAGCTCGCTGATCCGGTCGTCATATCGGGCGTCGTCGCTGAAGTCGATCCCGTGCAGCGTCTGCAGGTCCTTCGGCAAGTCGCTCCACGATCCCTGCCTCAGGATCGGGACGATGCCTTTGCCGAACAGGAACCCGTGCTGCCACTCGCTCTGCACATACCTCGAGGCCAGGGCCGCGGGTCCCACGATCGCCAGCACACGATCGCAACTCTCGATCTCGTCGCGAATTTCTTGGAGAAAAGTGAGACTGCGGTTCGGCATATCGATGAGGTCCAACCAAGCGTGGACCCCCGCCGCAGTCAACGTGTTGTGCAGACGCGCGACGAATTCGCTATTCTCCTTCCGTGCATATGAGAGAAACACACGACTCCCGATCGAGCCCTCGCTCGCCGAAGACACCGTCATCTCGTCTGCAGCTCCCATGTGTGGCGATTCTCGCACGAGCTACGAGGACTCGCAGCTATCGTGACGGGGTGGTCCTGCCCCACACCGTTCCGTGCTCGGCCCTTTGGACCTGCGCGCGTCCAAGGATAAGAAACTCAACCCTATCATGCGCCCCGCCGAGCTCTGTCAAGACCGAGGTTGGTTGTCCACAAAACACCGATGTGAGATGTCCACTTTTCACCGATGAGATTGTACAGTCTGTTGGGTTAGATCGCCACATCCGTGGTGCCCTCCCCGAGTTCGGCGGCCGAAGAGACCAGCCTTCTTCTTTTCCCGCAGTCGATAACTCTCGCCTTTGATGTTGAGCGTCGTCGCATGATGCAGGAGACGATCCAGGATCGCCGTGGCCAGGACCTGATCGTGGAAGACCTCGCCCCAGTCCGCGAAGCTCTCGTTGCTTGTGACGATCAAGCTCCCGCGCTCGTCGCGGCGGACCAAGAGCCGGAAGAACACATCACAAAATGGTGTCAGCAACTGCATGCATGTTTGGGGTCACATGTTTGGGGTCAGCAACTGTCTTGTCTGTCAAGAGCCAACCTGGGTGTTTTGTGATTCACCCGTGAAAAATCTTCGCACACAATTGCCCGAGGAACGACGATCTCCATCGCGTCCAAGCTCTCCTATGCCCTGACACCCGCCATGTCCACTCCCTGCTGCCACGGCTTCCGATGTTTGAGCAGCGCGTTTAAGATGACCAGCAGTTTGCGCATGCACGCCGTCAGCGCCAACTTCTTGGCCTTCCCCGCCTGACAGAGCCGTTGATAGAACGCTCGAATGAAGGGATTGAAACGGGTGGCCACGATCGCCCCCATATACAGCACGGCGCGAGCCTGAGCCCGGCCTCCCCAAATCGTGCGTTTCCCACGCAGCATTCCGCTATCGCGACTGAAAGGTGCCACGCCCACCAAGGCCGAAATCTGCTTGTGCGTCAAGGTGCCCAACTCCGGGACGGTCGCAAGGAGGGTGGTGGTGAGCACGGGGCCGACACCGGGAACACTCCGCAGTAGCTCGTCTTTCTCCCGCCAGATGGGACTCTGCCGAAGGTCAGCATAGAGTTGGGGTCAGGCATGCGTATTGACTTATTGCAACTCCACTCGCTATGTTCTCCCCCATGGCCCGCATGCCACGACTCGATTTCTCTGGCGGGTTCTATCATGTCTTCGCCCGCGGCAATCGCCGCACCACGATCTTCCATGACGACGCGGATTCCCGCGCCTATCTGGAACGCCTCGAGCGCTATCGCCACCGCGTAGGCGTGACACTCCACGCCTACGAATAGTTCGCACGCTTTCTCATCCGTCGAGGTTACTGCAATCGGCGGATTTCTTCGTAATGCGTGGACACAGTCTGTCCGAGTGCCTGCCGGAGGTCCTCTCCTTGATACCAACGGTTCGCCACCTTTCGGAGGCGCGAGGCGAGTCCTCCGTCGCCAAGTGTCGACTCAGCCCACTTCACAAAATCTTCTCGACAGTCGTGATGCTCCAAGCTTTCTAATGGGGACGGAACTTGGCTCCCGTACGGGGCGCAAGGCTCGCATCAGCTCGGCAACGTAATGACCTCGGAGGGTCACCGGATATTGGCTGAGATCGAGAACGAGAGATACCCCTCCTTCCTCGATGAGGGAGGCGACGGCGGAGGGTGAGGGAAGGGTCGCTCGGTCGCCGCTGATCGAGACGAAAGGGGGCAGCACGCACAGCCCACGAAAGTCTCCTTCGGGATCGATGAGAAGAACCTGATAGTCTTCATGGTGAAGTCCTTCTGTGATCAAACCGACCATCCACGACTTGCCGGTGGCCGAGTTGCCGAAGACTCCCAAATTAAGACCGGCTAGCCATGCAGCAGGGATATGGATGGCTGTGCCGGATTCTGCCTGCCCTAGCAAGATCGACCGCTCACGTGTGAGCGGGATATCGAGGAATTTCCCGCCCAATGAATACGCCTTGAGGGCCTGGAGCTGTGGCAAGGACATCCGCTGTTTCGATGACGGCAGGAACGGCATCGGCCACGGCGACCGCACCTCAGCCAGCGTCAGTATCGAGAGGTCGTTTTCTGCGTCGCCGAATGCTGCGAGGTTTCTTGAAGATAGACCGCACAGAGCGAGCAATCGTTCCAAACCCGAACCTTTCATCGCCCCTGGCAGCAGCACCATGACCGCTCAAATGCCGACCAGAATCCGATGTGCACTGATCGCCTTCATCGCGTGCACCACATCCTCGTACGACACAGCAGGGACGTTCTTCCCTTTAGCCTCCTGCGCTACAAGCAGAAAATCGTTCATCGCAATGATTCCCCGGAGCACTCCATCCTCATCCACCACCGGAATTCGTCTGACCCGCTCCCGCTTCATGATGTCCAGAGCCATGTGGACATCGTCGGTCGGTCGGCAGGTGTATGCCTTCCCCGACGTCGTTTCCCACACAGTGATCTCGGACGGGGGCTTGTTCTTGGTAGCCGCAGCCACACAGATGTCGCGATCCGTAATCATTCCCACTACCTGACCGTTGATCCTCACGACAGGGAGCGCTCCACAGTCGCTGTCCCACATCATTTTGGCTGCGGTAGCCAGATTGGTGTCGGGGCTGCAACACTGGGCATCGCTGGTCATCATATCTTGGACTTTCATGTGAGACCTCCTTTCATAAAGACAAGCTTCTGGTTTTGTGAGGGGTCTCTTTAGCCGTCATTGCCTGTTCACTGCCGTTGTAGCTTGGATCAACTGACCGAAACTGTCGGTCAGGACGTTATTCACAAGTGCAATGAAAAAATATGGGCAAGAATGGAGCCATGAGAGGCGAGTCCTATGACCGGCGCAACTAGTTGAAATCAGTCGGCCTTGACGAAACAGATGCTTTTGTCGAATGACCTCCCGTGAGGAGATCCGCTACAACGATCAACTCCAGGATGTCGCCAAAGGACACAGGAATCTTCAGACCGGAGAGTTCTCGTCCTATCCCTTTATGGGTTCAACGCCCCACCGGTTATCCGATGTCGGCGAGTTTGCTCTGCAAACACTCACTCATCCTCATTCAAAACGCATCAGGAAAGGCGCAGACACCCCCAATTGCTTCTTGAACCGGGGGAAACGATTTGTCCTTAAAAACGATGAAGTCAGGGTCGGAACAAAGTCACGCAAGCTCGAACCGGCGGTGAAATGCCGGAAGAAGGTGATTCTCTATTCGACCGACGATTGTGTCGATACCCCTCTGATTGATCAGGATGAGCGCTATGGTCTCTCCTGCCTGTTTATAGGAAAAGTCGGGCAAGGAAGCCTGGTACGGCGTCTTGGCGGTTTCGTCACGAACCGTCATGAGTAATATGGGCTAAGGCGGTTGATTAATCGTGAGGCAGCAATCGAAGGACGGCGAGGGACCGTGCTTCAATCTCATAGTGGTTCCCTCCCCTGATCAGGCCGGCCTTCTTGGGATGGAAGCTACTCGTGGACGTGTCGAGCAAGGGCTGCCAGCGTACGCCGCGTTTGTGTGCCGGAAGGGTAAAGGTGAGCGGCGTGTGGTGGGCGTTCAGGAGGATCAGGAGCGTATCGTCCGTGATGGGCCGGCCCTTCTCGTCGGTCTCGTCGATCGCGTCACCGGCCAGGCGTAAAGCGAGTGACTTGACATACCCCGCGTCCCAGTCCGTGTCGCTCATCTCTTTCCCGTCCGGTCGGAACCAAGCCAGATCCTTGACCATGGACCCGCGGAGGCGGCGGCCCTGGAAAAAACGCCGGCGTCGCAGGACGGGGTGTTGTTTGCGGAATGCGATCATGTTGCGCACGAAGGACAGTAAATCGCGCTTGGCCTGGTCCACCTTCCAGTCGTACCAACTGATCTCATTATCCTGGCAGTAGGCGTTATTGTTGCCTTGCTGCGTCCGGCCGATCTCGTCGCCTCCGGAGATCATCGGCACACCTTGCGAGAGCAGCAGCAACGCCACGAGGTTCCGTTTTTGCCGTTCGCGGAGCTCGGTGACGGCGGGATCGTTCGTGGGACCCTCCGTCCCGCAATTCCAACTGAGATTATCGTCGGTCCCGTCGCGGTTCTCCTCCCGATTGGCTTCATTGTGTTTCGAGTTGTAGGAGACGAGATCGTGCAACGTGAATCCATCGTGCGCGGTGACGAAATTCACGCTGGCGAACGGACGTCTGCCGCTTCCTTCATACAGATCACTGCTGCCCGTCAGCCGGTAGGCCAATTCGGCGACCTGTCCCCCGTCCCCTTTGACGTAGCGTCGGATGCTGTCGCGATATTTGCCGTTCCACTCGGCCCAGCCGACAGGGAAGTTGCCGACCTGATAGCCCCCCTCGCCGACATCCCACGGTTCGGCGATCAGTTTGACCTGAGACAGAACGGGATCCTGATGCAGGATGTCGAAGAAGGCGCTCAGCCGGTCGACTTCGTGCAGTTCCCGCGCCAGCGCCGACGCAAGATCGAAGCGGAAGCCGTCGACGTGCATCTCATTCACCCAGTACCGCAAACTGTCCATGATCAGTTGCAGCGTGCGCGGGTGTCTGACGTTCAGCGTGTTTCCGCAACCGGTATAGTCGACGTAATAACGCGCGTCGCCCGGCACCAGCCGATAGTAGCAAGCGTTGTCGATGCCACGAAAACACAGGGTCGGTCCGAGGTGACTGCCCTCGGCGGTGTGGTTGTAGACGACGTCCAGGATCACCTCGATTCCCGCGCTGTGGAGGGTTTTGACCATCGTTTTGAACTCGCGCACGTGACGTCCCCTCACGGGAGACACGGCATATCGAACATCCGGGGCGAAGAAGCCGAGCGTGTTGTACCCCCAATAGTTGGTCAAGCCACGATCCTCCAAGTTCCGGTCGCGGACAAACCGATGCACCGGCAACAACTCGACTGCCGTAATGCCAAGGTCGACCAAGTGGTCAAGCACCGCCGGAGTGGTCAGGGCGGCATAGGTCCCGCGCATCCGATCCGGCACATCAGGATGCTGAGCGGTGATGCTCTTGACATGGACCTCATAGATGATGGTCTTTTCCCAGGGTGTTTTAAGCTGGCTGTCGCCTCCCCATGTGAAGGCCGGATCGATCACCACGCACTTGGGCATATTCGCCGCATTGTCGCGCTCATCGAACGAGAGGTCCGCATGAGGGTCGCCGATGTGGTAACCGAACATGGCGTCCGACCAATCGATCCTGCCGGTGATGGATTTGGCATAGGGATCGATCACCAGTTTGTTGGGATTGAACCGGTGCCCTTCTTCAGGCTGATAGAGGCCGTGCACCCGATAGCCGTAGTGTTGCCCCGGCCAGAGTCCCGGGATGTAGACATGCCAGATCTGATCGGTACGCTCTTCGAGACGAATCCGGTGGGATTCTTTCGGAGCGTCCGGCCCGTCGAAGAGGCAGAGCTCCACGGCCGTTGCGTTCTCAGAAAAGAGCGCGAAGTTGATCCCTTCTCCGTCCCACGTCGCACCAAGTGGATAGGGATGGCCGGGCCACGTTCGTATGGACTGTCCTGCCACCATCGCGTTTCCCTGTTCCGTCCGACTCCGATAGCTGTACCTTAACTATAGTAGCGGGCCGGCGCAAGTCTGGCTCCTTACCATGCACTCAATGCCTCGATCCGCTCTTGGATTAAGGAGCCTCGTTCAGGCAAACTGAAGAAAAGGTGGTCTGATGGATTCACAAATCTGCAGCGCGTGGCGACTGGATCTGGGCGCGAACCTCATCGGTCCGTCGACAGTCCGGTTTCGACTGTGGGCTGCGCGCGCGAAGCATGTCTCCGTGCACGTGCTTGATCGAGGACATAAGCCGATTCCGATGGAGCCGCAAGAGCAGGGCTATTTCGACCTCACGGTCGAGGGTGTGCGGGCGGGGGACCGCTACTGGTACGTCTTGGACGGCGAGAAAGCCCTGCCTGATCCGGCCTCGCGGTTCCAGCCCGAGGGCGTCCATAAGGCTTCCGCCGTGATCGATCCCGATGCGTTCGCTTGGACGGATCGGGGCTGGAGAGGGCTCGCGTTCAAAGACCTGATCATCTACGAACTCCATACCGGAACATTTACACCGACCGGCACATTCGAGGCGATCATCCCTCACCTAGAGTATCTCAAGCAGGACGTGGGAATCACGGCCATCGAACTCATGCCGGTCGCGCAGTTTCCCGGCACAAGGAACTGGGGCTATGACGGAACCTACCTGTATGCACCTCATTCAACCTACGGCGGGCCGCAGGGCCTCAAGACACTCGTCGATGCTTGTCATGCCGCCGGATTAGCGGTCATTCTAGACGTGGTCTACAATCATCTTGGGCCCGAAGGAAACTATTTGGCCGCGTTCGGTCCCTACTTCACCGATCGTTACCGCACACCCTGGGGCGACGCGATCAACTATGATGGAGCCGACAGTGACGAAGTCCGGCACTTCATCGTCAGCAATGCGCTGTACTGGGTCACCGAATACCATATTGATGCGCTCCGGCTGGACGCAATCCATGGGATTTACGATTTCGGCGCGACCCATATCCTCCAAGACCTGGCTGCGGCGGTGCACGATCAGGCCGCCCGGCTTGAGCGGCGGATTTTCGTGACAGCGGAAAGTGCGCTCAATGACGCGCGGGTCGTCACGCTTCCCGAGCAGGGAGGGTATGGAATGGATGCCCAATGGAATGATGACTTCCACCACGCACTCCGGACCGTGCTGACGAAAGAACGGGCCGGATACTATCAAGATTACGGCGGGCTCAAACATCTCGCGAAAGCCATGAATGACGGGTTCGTCTACTCCGGGCAATATTCCCGGTACCATCGGCGTCGTCACGGAAATTCGTCGACATCTTGTGCTCCATCGCGCTTCATCGTGTTCTCACAAAACCATGATCAGATCGGGAACCGGGCGTTCGGCGACCGCCTGAGCACCCAGGTTCCCTTCACGGCGCTCAAGGTCGCGGCCGCAGCCGTCCTGTTGTCCCCCAACATTCCGTTGCTCTTCATGGGCGAAGAGTCCGGCGAGACAGCGCCCTTCCTCTACTTCATCGATCATGGCGACTCGGCGTTGGTCGAAGCCGTGCGTCGGGGGCGACGGGCGGAATTTGCATCGTTCGCATGGGAGGGGGAGATTCCGGATCCCCAGGATCCTCTCACATACGAACGGTCGCGCGTCACAATCGACGGTCCGTTGAATCCTTGTCGGGCCGCCATGCTGAAGTGGACCAGGGAGTTGATCGGTCTCAGAAAAGCGATTCCATCACTGGGCGCGGGCGGCGCCCACCCCAGGTATCATGTCCTGGCTCATGAAGAAGAAAACATGTTGGTCGCGCATTGTCGGGGAGGACAAGGGCCAGATGCCTTGGTCGTCCTCAGTTTCAACAACGCACCGGTGTCAGTGCTTTTGCGGGAGCCTGAGGGGCGCTGGCTTCTTCGATTGGACTCCACAGCACATGAGTTCGGCGGCGACGGGCAGGAACGCCTTCCGCAGGAGATTGTCATCGTGCCGGTGGGCGTGACCCTTCCTCTTCAGGCCTACGCCGTCGCGGTGTTTCTGCGGAAGACGTGACGCTCGTACCCTTATGACGGACATGTCCACAAGCGAGCCCTCCGTACCGGTATCCACGTACCGGCTGCAGCTCAATCGAGGGTTTCCGTTCAAGGCGGCGACCGCGATCGTCCCGTATCTGTCTGCCTTGGGTATTACGGACTGCTATCCCTCGCCTTATCTGAAGGCGACGCCCGGTAGCGAGCACGGCTACGATGTGGTGGATCCCACCGCGCTGAATCCTGAGCTTGGCACCGAAGACGAGTATCGCGAGTTCATCCGCACGCTGCACGCACACCAGATGGGCCACATCCTCGACGTCGTACCGAACCATATGGGAATTGGACGGTCAGCGAATGCCTGGTGGTTGGACGTGCTCGAGAACGGGCCCAGCTCGCGCTTTGCGCCTCTGTTCGACATCGACTGGCATCCGGTCAAGCGAGAATTGGAGAATAAGGTGCTCCTGCCGATCCTCGGTGATCTCTATGGAACGGTCCTGGAGAATCAGGAAATTGTCCTGGTGCATGAGGAGGGACGGTTCTTCATCAAGTACTATGACCATCGGCTGCCTGTCGGGCCGAAATCGTCGGCGATGGTGCTCACGCACCGCCTCGATGAACTGATCGCCGAGGCGGGAGCCTCCCCCCCCCATGTGCAGGAGTTGCAAAGCATCGTGACGGCTCTGCGCAATCTGCCCGCCAGCACGGAAACGGATCCGGATCGTGTGGAGGAGCGGAACCGGGAGCGAGACATCATCCGGCAGCGCCTCGCCACGTTGGTGCGGGATGGAGCGACCATTGCCAGATTTCTTGATGACAACATCCGGATCTTCAACGGGACGAAGGGCGATCCGCGCAGTTTCGATCCGCTCGATGTCTTGCTCAACGATCAGATGTATCGACTGGCCGACTGGCGGGTGGCGGCGGAAGAAATTAATTACCGGCGGTTTTTCGACATCAACGAGTTGGCCGCCGTCCGGATGGAGGACGATGCGGTACTTCAGGCGTCGCACGTGCTGGTGTTCCGGCTTGTGAAAGAGGGTACGGTGACGGGGCTCCGTATTGATCACGTGGACGGCCTTTCCGATCCCGGTCGGTATCTGCGTGAGTGGCAGACGTGGGCCCAACGCGAGTTAGGCCGCCCTTTGTTCGTCGTGGTCGAAAAGATTCTCGGCAAGGACGAGCCGCTGCCAGAAACCTGGCCCGTCTCCGGCACGACCGGCTACGAATTCCTGAATCTGATCAACGGCCTCTTCGTACAGACGACCCACGAACGGGCGATGAACGAGACTTATGTCCTGTTCATTCGCCGCCGTATCTCATTTGAGGACCTGGTCTACGAATCGAAGAAGCTGATCATGCAGGCATCCATGGCCAGCGAAATCAATGTCCTTGGACACCGATTGAACCAGCTGTCCGAACGCGATCGCCGATCGCGTGACTTCACGCTGAACAGCCTCACCAACGCCATCCGCGAGATCATCGCCTGCTTCCCCGTGTACCGGACTTATATCGCGGAGGGTCCCGAGCCTCTGTTGGATCGAGACCGCGCATTTATCCGTCTGGCCGTGGCCAGGGCCAAGCGACGAAACCCCGCGCTCAGCGGGCGTGTCTTCGACTTCGTCCGATCCTTATTGCTGAAGGAATGGGATGAGCGGACCAGTCAGGATCGCCGGGAACAGCTCCGGTTCGTGATGAAGTTCCAGCAAATGACCAGTCCTGTGACGGCGAAGGGCATCGAAGACACGGCCTACTACCTGTACAACCGGTTGGTGTCGTTGAACGAGGTCGGAGGTAATCCCGAGTTGTTCGGTGTGACGGTCACGGCCTTTCACAAACATCTCCGGGAGCGACAGGCGCGCTGGCCCTTCTCGCTTTCGGCCACTTCCACCCACGATACGAAGCGGAGCGAGGATGCGCGGGGGCGCATCAATGTGTTGTCGGAGATGCCTCGAGAGTGGCGGGCCTGCGTAAATCGATGGGCGAAACTCACCCGGAAGTGCAAAGTCGACGTGGAGGGACAACTCGTCCCCGATCGTAACGAAGAGTATCTACTCTACCAAACACTCGTCGGCATCTGGCCCCTCAGGCCCCTCGATGACGCACAGTACCGTGCGTTCTGCGACAGAGTTCAGGGCTATATGAACAAAGCACTGAGGGAAGGCAAGGCCCATACGAGTTGGGTCAATCCCGACCAGGCCTACGAGGAGGCGATGCGGCAATTTGTCGACGCGATCCTCGACCGGGGCGGGCCCAATGCCTTTCTGGACGAATTCCTTCCGTTTCAGCGGCGGGCCGCTCAGTGGGGGATGTGGAATGCGTTGTCCCAAGTGGTGCTCAAAACAACGGCTCCCGGCATTCCGGATTTCTATCAAGGGTCGGAACTTTGGGATTTCCACGTCGTTGACCCGGACAATCGTCGTCCGGTGGACTATGAGATGCGCGCTTCCATGCTGAACGAATTGCAGTGCAGGCTCGCGGAGTGCGGCTCAGATCTGCGGCCGTTGGTTCGAACCCTGCTCGCTGAACGCATCGACGGAAGGATCAAGCTGTACACGACGATGAGTACTCTGCATTTCCGTCGGGACAACCGCTCACTTTTTCATCAGGGGGAATACATCCCGCTCGAGGGTTACGGAACCAAGCAGGAGCATTGCTGCGCTTTTGCCCGTCTCCACCTGGAGCGGGCGGTGGTGACCGTCGTTCCGCGCCTCGTGGTATCGCTGACCGGCGACGCCATGAGATTACCGGTCGGATCGGATGTGTGGGGAGACACCTATGTGGCCGTGCCATCCTGGAGGCCGGATTCGGCCTATCGCAATCTCTTCACCGGCGAGAGGCTGTCGACTCAGACAGTCGAAGGTCGCCAAATGCTGCCGATGGCGGATGTATTATCTGAATTTCCTGTCGCCCTGTTGGAGCGCCTGACGTAGGAGCGGGGGAGCGCCCTGCAACTTGCCGTCACGGGGGGGTGGCGATGATGCAGCCGTGATCTTCCCGCCTTGCTCGCGAGGAGGGGAGTCCGTACTACGGCTCGACCATCCATCAGGTAATAAGCGGAGATTTGTGGCTGACGACATTCACAAAGTCCTACCGACATGTCACCTCCAACGATTGCTCGATGCCTTGAGTGCGAAGGGATATCGAGTTGTCGGGCCCACTGTGCGTGACGGGTCCGTCGTGTGGGAGCCAATCCGGTTCGTGTCGGATTTGCCGATCGGCTGGCGTGATCACCAAGAACCAGCTCGCTATCGGCTTGAACAGACTGGATCCCAAGACATATTCGGGGTCGTCCATGGACCGCAATCGCTGAAGCCGTTCGTCTTTGCGCCGCGCGAGCCGCTCTTGAAGATTGAGCGGACGAAAGACGGGTTCGCCACACGTCCGATGACTCCTCAACCGGAGAAGGTGGCGGTCATCGGGGCTCGCGCCTGCGATCTCGCCGGGCTCGCCGTTCAAGATCGGATTTTTCTGAACGATGCCTATCGGGATCCTTACTACGCGGCTCGCCGTGAAGGACTCTTCCTAATCGCCGTGAATTGCACCAGAGCATTGAGCACTTGTTTTTGCGCATCCATGGAGACTGGTCCTCGCGCTAAAACCGGCTTCGATCTCGCTTTGACGGAAGTGGACGACCGACTACTCATCCAAGTGGGCAGCGAGGCCGGCCGTCATGTGCTGGAAGGTATCTCACTGTCTCCCGCTTCGGATGAACTGATCGGCGAGGGGGCGACCTGCATCGACACCTGTGCTCGAAGTCAAGTCCGCCGACTGGATCACGCTCGCTTGCCGCAAGCGCTCTACGATGCCCATGAGCACCCACGATGGGACGATGTGGCGGGGCGCTGCCTCGCTTGCACGAATTGCACGATGGTCTGTCCGACTTGTTTTTGTCATACAGTAGAAGAGACGCCGGACCTTTCGCACCAACAAACCGCGCAGGCCAGATTGTGGGATTCCTGCTTCACCCAGGAACATGGGTATATCCACGGCAAGAATATTCGCCCAACGATCAAGGATCGCTACCGCATGTGGCTGACCCATAAGCTCGCCTCGTGGATCGATCAATTCGGCATGTCCGGCTGCGTCGGCTGCGGTCGATGCATCACATGGTGCCCGGTCGGAATCGATTTGACTGAGGAGTTGTCGGCTTTGCTGACATCGGGAAGCCGGTCGTCGGTGACCAGCCCACAGGTAGAAGGATCGTAGCCGGCGTGTCGAAGGCTGATTCAATAGTAAACCCCTATGCCATCCATCCGGCGACTATTGTCGAGAAGCTCCGGGAAGCCGAGGACATCAACACCTACCGCTTGCAGTTTGTCGACGAGCCGATGCAGCGCCGCTTTCGATTCAAGGCCGGCCAGTTCAATATGATTTATTTGTTCGGAGTCGGCGAGGTGGCGATTTCCATCGTTTCGGACCCGGATCAGCCGGAGTTTTTGGACCATACCATCCGAGCTGTCGGTCGAATCACCAAAGCGATTGCCGGTCTCCAGCCGGGGGACGTCTTGGGCGTCCGAGGCCCGTTCGGACAAGGTTGGCCGCTGGAGGAGGCGCGCAGCCGCGACGTCGTGATTGTCACGGGCGGCCTGGGTTGCGCTCCGGTGGTAGGGGCCATCGAGTACATCTTCCGTCGGCGAGCGCAATATGGGTCCGTCAAAATCCTGCACGGCGTCAAGGCGCCGCACGATCTCCTCTATCGCGAGCGATTCGATGTATGGCGGCGCTCTCCTGATACAGAAGTGTTGCTGAGCAGCGACCAACCGGACAAGAGTTGGAGGTATCACATCGGCGTGGTGACAGAGCTGTTCGAGCTGGTATCGATCGACCCGCTGAAGACCATTGTGCTGATGTGCGGACCCGAGATCATGATGCGACTGGGCGTACCTATCCTAATAAGGCGCGGCATTCCGGCGACTGCCATTTACGTCTCGCTGGAACGCCACATGGAGTGCGGGATCGGTCTCTGCGGCCATTGCCAGATGGGTCCGTACTTTGTATGCAAAGACGGTCCGGTCATGCGGTATGACCGAGTCGAGCCTTGGTTAGGGCGGACGGGAGTGTGAGGCGAAGCGATGCGCAACCCTGATGAGCGGCAACGGCCAAGACTGGCCGTAGTCAAGTTCGCCTCCTGCGATGGTTGCCAGCTCAGCATCTTGAATCTTGAAGAAGACCTGCTTGCTTTAGGTCGGATGCTGGACATCGCCTATTTTCCTGAGGCTTCCAGCGACATGAGGCCGGGCCCGTACGATATCGCTCTGGTGGAAGGATCGATCACAACCGCGGAGGACGCCCATCGCATTCTCGCCCTGAGAGAACAGGCGAAGGTGTTGATCACGATCGGGGCCTGTGCGACGGCTGGCGGTATTCAATCGTTGCGGAACTGGGCCGATGTCGAATCGTTCAAGCGCGCAGTCTATCCCAGCCCGGAATATATTCAGAGCCTCAGTACATCTACGCCTATCTCGGAACATGTCCATGTGGATTTCGAACTGTGGGGCTGCCCGATCGATAAGGATCAACTCCTGCGAGTCATCATCGATCTAGTCGCAGACGTCCAACCTCGTCTACCGGCCGACAGTGTATGTCTGGAGTGCAAGCGACGGGGAAATGTTTGCGTGCTGGTCGCGAAGGGGCTGCCTTGTCTCGGGCCGGTGACCAGGACCGGCTGTGGAGCGATTTGTCCGGGCATGGGTCGCGACTGTTATGGCTGCTTCGGCCCAAGCGAAGGCGCACGAAAGGGACCCGGCCTTCCGCCCAACACGACCTCGCTTGCCAGGCACTTCCACAGCGAACTGCAACTTATTCCGATCGAGGTCATGCGCCGATTTCGTGGCATCAACGGCTATGTGTCGCCCTTTCGCGCGGAGAGCGATATCTGGGAGAAAAAACCGTGATGCACACAAGGTATCCTGCCGGCGAGGATTGAGGGCACAATGCCTGAAGAAACAGCGCAGACGAGGACTATCGCCGTCGACATGGTGGCGCGCGTGGAAGGCGAAGGCGCACTCCGTGTGACGGTGAAAGGCGAAACCGTCCAAGACGTGGAGCTCAGGATCTTCGAGCCGCCGCGGTTTTTCGAGGCATTCCTGCGGGGACGACATTACGAGGAAGTGCCGGACATCGTCGCTCGGATCTGCGGTATCTGTCCGGTTGCCTACCAGATGAGTGCTGTGCATGCGCTCGAACAGATTTTCGGTTTTCGTGTCGAGGGGGCAATCCGTGACCTGCGCCGGCTTCTCTATTGTGGAGAATGGATCGAGAGTCACGCGCTGCACGTCTATCTACTACAGGCTCCAGACTTTCTTGGTTACGACAGTGCCATTTCAATGGCGAAGGATCATGCGACCCTGGTCACCCGAGGCTTGCGGCTCAAGAAGGCCGGCAATGCGATCATGACCTTGCTTGGTGGCCGTTCTGTTCATCCGGTCTCCGTGAAGGTCGGCGGCTTCTCGCGAGTGCCGCTGCGGCGTGAGCTGGAAGCGTTGAAGGATGAACTGTTATGGGCGCGCGACGCGGCGGTGGAAACCGTGCGGTGGGTCGCAGATTTCGAGTATCCCGATTTTGCGCCGGATTACAATTACGTCGCGCTCCGGCACCCCGATGAGTATCCGTTCAATGAAGGGCAGATCGTCGCCTCCAGTGGCTTGCAGATCTCTGTGAGCGAATTCGAACAACATTTCATCGAGCACCAGGTGGCCTATTCCAACGCCCTTCACTGCAAGCTGCGAGGTTCATCCTATTTTGTCGGCCCCCTCGCGCGTTTGAACTTGAATCAGGATCATCTCACGCCATGGGCCAGACAGGTCCTGGCAGACAGGCGGATCGAGCTGCCCCTGCGTAATCCGTTCCAGGGGATCATCGCTCGGTCCATCGAAATTCTCTACGCGTTGGAGGAGTCATTGCAGCTCATCGAGCGGTATGAGCCCCCGCCCTTATCGGCGGCGCCGATCACTGTGCGATCAGGTATCGGTATGGCCTGCACGGAAGCGCCCCGAGGAATTCTCTATCATCGGTACGAGGTCGACGGCGACGGGGTGATCCGTGACGTCAAAATCGTTCCCCCGACCTCGCAGAACCAATCCCGCATCGAACAGGACTTGCGCCTGTTCATGCCGCGCCTCTTGCGCCTTCCCGATAAGGAGGCGGCGCTCGGCTGTGAACGAGTCATCCGTTGCTACGATCCTTGTATTTCATGCGCGACACATTTTCTGAATCTGGAGATCAGGCGGGAGAGTGCATGAAGAATGACGGTTTCAGCTCCTCCTCCATTCGAATCATCGGCCTCGGCAATGAGCTGAGAGGAGATGATGCGATCGGTCTTCTAGCTGCCCGTCGGCTTCGACAAGCCGTAGGTAACCGCGCAGAGGTGATCGAGGCGGAGATGGCGGGGGTAGACCTCATGGAGTTGATGAAAGGGGCGCGCGTCACGATCCTCATCGATGCAGCGCGGAGCGGCCAGGCTCCGGGCACTGTCCGCCGACTCGATGCCTCGGCAGGTCCGATCGCTGGCCAGATCTTCCCTCGCTCGAGCCATGCCATCGGCACGGTGGATGCCCTCGAACTGGCCCGCGTCATGGGCGTCCTTCCTGCTACGGTTATCGTCTACGGGGTTGAAGCAGGCAACACGGAAGCAGGACAAAAGCTGTCGCCCTCGGTGGCCAGGGCGTTGGAAGAAGTCGTAGCGCGAGTCCTCCGGGAATGTGAAGGGTTCCATGCATGAACTCCATCTCATGGCTCAAGTCGTAAAGGCTGTGGAAACCAAGTTGGGTGAAACTGTGGACGGTAAGCTGTCCGCGGTGCGACTGAAAGTCAGTGCGCTGTCTCACCTATTGGCTCATGATCAGTCGGCGCTGCAGACGGCATTTATGTTGGCTGCCGGCGGCACCAAAGCCGAAGGCGCGACATTGGAGCTCATCTCCGTCCCGAGTGATGCCTGGTGTCCACAATGCAGGCGAGATATTTCGGTCACACAATCCGAAGAGGCCTGTTCTGTCTGTGGAGGACCATTCGTCGTAGGATCAATCGAGCCCGAAGTGGTCATCCACGAATTGGTGGTTAACCGATGAGCGAGGTTCTTTGTCAGCGGATACGGGTCGAGGTGGAAGGAACGGTACAGGGTGTAGGGTTCCGTCCGTTCATCTATAGGCTGGCGTCCGAGTTGGGGTTGACTGGGTGGATCAAGAACACAAGAAACGGCGTGGCGATCGAAGTAGAAGGGGCTGTACCGGTTGTGGAAACGTTTCTCCAGCGGCTGCGATCCGACGCGCCGGCCTCAGCCTCTGCCGAAGTAATAAGCACCAGCGCCATTCCGATGCTCGACGACGAGAGCTTTTCAATCGGTCAGTGCACTGAGTCGGGTCAGCGAGCTCTTGTCATCTCGCCCGATCTGGCCACATGCGCAGACTGCCGGCGCGAGCTCAACGACCCCAATGACCGTCGCTTTCGGCATCCGTTCCTCACCTGCACACAATGCGGCCCACGCTATAGCCTGCTCACAGCGATTCCTTACGAACGCTCCAATACAACCATGGCTGGGTTCGACCTCTGCTCTGCCTGTCGCGCCGAGTATACAACCGAAGCCGATCGGCGTTTTCATGCGGAACCGATTGCCTGTCCTGCTTGTGGGCCTCGCTTGTCCTTGTGGGATGAGCAGGGTCATGAAGTCGCAGATGGAGAGAAAGCTTTACGGCGGGCGTCGGCTCTGCTCGAACAAGGGCTCATCGTGGCGGTGAAGGGATTGGGTGGGTTTCAGCTCTGGGTCGATGCGAAATCTGCGGAGGCTGTCCGGCGATTACGTGATCGGAAACGAAGATTGGAAAAGCCCTTCGCCGTATTGTTCCCTTCCGTTGATGCGATCAGAGACTATTGCCTGTTGTCTTCAGATGAGGAGGCGGTGCTTTGCTCACAGCAGGCGCCGATCGTCCTGGTACGTAAGCGGCGAGATGTGGTTCTTGCCGATGCCGTGGCGCCGGGCAATCCCTATCTCGGCGTGATGTTGCCGGCGACGCCTCTCCATCATCTTTTGATGGCGTCGCTCCAGCGACCCATGGTCGCTACGAGTGGGAATCGTTCCGAAGAACCGATCGTGACTGATGAGCGTGAAGCACTGGTTCGACTCCAAGGCCTTGCTGACGCGTTCCTCGTGCATGACCGCCCGATCGCGAGGCCGATCGATGATTCGGTCGTGTTGGTGGTGTCCAGAAGATGCGGGATGGAAGATACCGGGCAAGCGGAAAAACCTCGAGGTGACGTGGTCATTCTTCGTCGGGCGCGAGGCTATGCGCCTCAGCCAATTAGATGGAGTGATGGCCCGTCAAATGGAAACGTGCAGGGTTCGATCCTTGCTGTGGGAGGGCATCTCAAGAACACAGTTGCCCTTCTTACGGGCAATCGCGTCGTGCTCAGCCAGCACCTCGGTGACCTTTCTACCGTCGAGTCGGACAAAGCCTTCCAACAAGCCGTCGAGGATCTCCAGCGAATGCTCCAGGTCAAACCTCAGGCTGTCGCCTGCGATTTACATCCGGATTATCGATCGACGGCATTCGCGAGAATGTTAAGCGAAGCCTTTCTGGTGCCTCTGGTTCCCGTGCTGCATCACCATGCCCATGTGGCCTCCTGCATGGCGGAACACAAGCTCAATGGTGAGGTGCTGGGTATCGCCTGGGATGGGGCGGGGTACGGAGGAGACGGACAGGTTTGGGGCGGAGAGTTTTTGATTGCGAGCTACCGGCAGTTCAGCCGGTTCGCGCATCTCCGGCCCTTTCGCTTGCCTGGTGGGGAAGCAGCCATGCGAGAGCCAAACCGGTCTGCCGCAGCGGTACTGTGGGAACTCATGGGAGAAGCGATCCTGGTACATCGTCTGCCTTCTTGGAAGGTGACGGAGAAGCAGCTTGCGCAGTTGGCAAGCTTACTCAGGTCCAGCATCGCCTGGCCCTGGACGACGAGCATGGGGCGCCTCTTCGACGCAGTGGCATCACTCACTGGATTGTGTCCACAGGCGTCCTTTGAAGGACAGGCGGCGATGGCAGTCCAATTTGCTGCAGAGCAAGATGTGAAGGCAGGCGGAGTAGGAGGAGAAGGATATCCGATCGATCTGGTGCCCAGTGATGGTCCTGATACCAAGCGGATGGCCGATTGGCGTCCCATGATCAGCGCCTTACTCGAAGACCTGCGCAGAGGCATTAATCCTGATAAGATTGCCGCCCGGTTTCATGCGGGTCTTGCCGCCGCAACTGTCAGCTTGGCTCAAGAGGCCGGCCTACCTCGCGTCGTCCTGACCGGCGGCTGTTTTCAGAATCGGCTGCTCCTATCACTTGTGAGACAACGTTTGGAAGCGGCAGGATTCACCGTTTATAGCCATGCGTTGGTTCCACCCAACGACGGGGGCCTGTCACTCGGGCAGGCAGTGGTCGCCGCACACCAATGACGTTCGACGAGAAAGGCAGAGCCTAGAATGTGTCTCGCGCTTCCAGGACAAGTTCTAAACATCGAAGATGATACGCTTCGCACGGCCACCGTGTCGTTCGGCGGGGTCACCAAATCCGTCTCATTAGCGTTGGTGCCGGAAGCTACAGTTGGTGACTATGTGATTGTGCATGTCGGCTTTGCCATCAGCAAACTGGATGAGGAAGCAGCGCGACGAACGCTGCAGACCTACGCCGATCTGGCAGATTCTAATCCAGATCGAGGGTTTAGGCCATGAAGCTCGACTATCATCCGGACACTGATTCGCTCGATATCGAAAGACATATGATCAACAAGGAAGGTGAATGATGAATGATAACGACGGGATGGTGTTTGTAGCCCACTGGACACACACGCCTGAGAATTGCCCGGGAAGAAGCAAAGAGGGAGCCACGATGCTCAATGAGTTCTGGGCTAAGCGTGACCTTGCCGCCAAGAAAGGAGTGAAGATCCTGAGTGCCTATGTCGCCGCCACGGAACATACCTACTACATCACGGTTCAGGCTAAGGACTATCAATCCCTCTTGGAGTTTTTCGAACCGTTGGCCCCGACCCAAACCGGCGCAATTCATCCGGTTACGACGATGGATGAATGGACGAAGCACATTGATCCGAAGGGAAAGTGATACGTGGCTCTTCATGAGTCATTGTCCTCGACCCCGCGCTTCGCCTATCAGGCTGCCTCCACTAGCGATTCCCTCCCTTTCGGCATGGAGTGGACCGCGACGCTGAGTGCCGGAATACGGGAGCTTTTGTGCAGGAGGCTCGAAGTCCTTCCGGCCGGTTCTTACAGAAAATAGGCGTTCTCTCTCCGTTCCCGTCCTGCTCCCCACAGTCGGCAGTCCTGTGCGGCCTCACCCCCCTTCAGTCGGACAAACCTAATTTGCTCGTGGCGCATACTATTGGATTGCCGTGGCTAACAAACGAAGTCGAGCATCTTCGCGAAGCTAACAGTGTACTCGCATGTCCAACTATTGAGGTATTGCGTGTAGTACAATCTCCGGCAGGCGCTTCACTCATGCTCTCATCACCGAAGTTGTTCGTGTGGCCAATGGCAGGAGAGAGTTGATGACTCACAAAACAATCGAGAAAGTGGGCCGGATCCTACTGGTATGCCTCATGGCGTCCGGTGGGTGCGCTTCGCGTGAACCTCTCGATTCGAGCTCGGATGATCCCTCATATGACCAAACAGCCATCACTAATCTCTATCGGAATCGAGCCGCTGACATGCACGAGAAGGCCAATGCGCAAGCGACGGCCGCGACGCGTTATGAAGCCCTCTTTGGACCTGAGGCGGACTTGGTCTCCGGTGCGCGCTCATTGGCAAGCTACTACGAACAAACCGCAAAAGAATTCGAACGTCTGGCCGAGGCGCATGCGTCCGTGGATCGCACTAGGCAACGCCCGACGACGGTCCCATAATCATGCAGGCTCACCGGAATGGATGACGCAAGGAAGAGGAGGAATCTATGAAACATTCTGTGAAAGCTCGTGTACTTCTTTTGCTGATCCCGATAGTGGTGCTCCTCCAGAGCTGCAGTACTACGGTTAATCCAGGCAATCGCGGGTTGCGTTGGTACCCTCTCACGGCGGGACTGACGAAGGAACCGCTCAAGGAAGGATTCTACTGGCGCGCTCCCTGGAACGATGTCTTCGTGTACGACACGAAATGGAAGACCTTCAAAGAAAAAGTGGATGTGCTGACCGCTGACGATCTCCCGGTGACTGTGTATGCCGCGATCACCATGCGCCCCATCCCGGAAGAAATATATTTTCTGGCGCAGGAAGTGGGGTATGAATGGTACAGGGAATTGGTTCACGCGCAATTATTGTCGGCTGTGCGCGCGGTCGTCGCGAACTACACCATGGTCACGCTTCCTGAGCGCAGCAGCGAAATCGGAAATAAGATCGAAGCCGTCGTGGTCGAAGCGTTAAAAGGGCGCCATCTGGACGTCTACAACGTGGCACTCTCGGAAATGGAGTTTTCGCAGATGGTGTTGCGAGCCATCGAACAGAAGCAGGCGAAGGAGCAGGAAAAAGAGCAAAAGGACTTCGAGGTGGTGATTGCACAGCGCAACGCCGAGATTGCCCGGATTCACGCGAAAGGCGAGGGTGATTCGTTGAGGATTCGCGCGGAAGGCGAGGCCGAAAGCATGAGGATCCGGGCCATAGGACAGTCGCAGGCGCAGGAGATCATCACCAAAACGTTGACGCCGGATTACTTGCGGTTCAAATTGTATGAGAGTCCCAATGCCAAAACTCTCATCGTGCCTGACAAGCTCAATGTTCCAATAATTGTCAACCCCGGAACCGATCACCCACGATCGGAGTCGCCATTGCGCTGAGTGTGCATGCGATCAATGGACCGCATCTGATGCAGGAGCCAACACAGAAGCACCGCTTCCCATCATTCGGATTTTTGGTGCGGCTACTGGCGGAGAGGGAAGCGAATCGAGGGAGGAAGTTCGATCTCTGGTTCCCGAAGCGATTGCGCTGCACATAGAGGGATTGAAAGTACAGGGTCAACCGATTCCGGCTCTAGCCTCCACAAGCGATCACGTCGAAGTAGCAGCTGCATAACATCTACGTCTTGGATTATGAGGACTACCACTAATGGCTATGCACAATCCTCCTCATCCCGGCGAGTTCATTATCCAGGTCTATCTGGAGCCCAACAATCTGAGCGGCCGCGAACTGGCCGGAAAGCTCGGTGTGGCTGCTTCAACGCTGAATCGCATTCTTACGGGTACGAGCCGTATCAGCCCTGAAATGGCGCTACGCCTCTCCAAGGCTCTTGGCCGTTCTCCGGAAAGTTGGCTTGCCATGCAGTACAATCACGATCTCTGGCACGCCAAGCGGCATGTGAAGCTCGGCAAGGTCGGGAAAGTCCGGCTCACGGCGGCGTAGAAGAACTTTGCAGCCGAGTCGGCAAGCAACTGAAAGGATCCGGGGTTTCAACCATGAAGCTCAACTATAATCCGGACACTGATTCGCTTTATATCGATCTTTCTGAAAGACCGAGCGTAGAAAGTCGCGAAGTGTCCGAGGGCGTCGTGCTCGATTACGATTCGAGTGGACGGCTGGTCGGTATAGATATCGACAATGCCACCAACAAGGTCGAACTACAAAAACTGATCCTCAGTAAACTTCCCGGCAAGATCGAAACCGACGCAGCCTAATGCCCCGCGTCCGTATAAGAACCCACGATAAATAGCCCCACGTCGTACCTCATTGAAACGCCAACAATTATGGCGTTATGCTCGAAACAGTCGGTGGCGTGTTGTAAGGTCGGAACACGGCCCATCCGTCTCTTACGCGGATCGGCCTAAACAGTGTTAGCCAGGTAAAGTGATGTCCAGAACTCAACGAGACTTTGCGGCTCGGTCAGCTGAAGAGCGAGAGTGGATGCTCGATAACACTTGGTGCGATGCATGTGGCGAGGCTGACCTGGGAATGAGCTCGCCCCAGGAGTACGACGAGAATGGTCGCGTTTATCTGGAAGGGCGCTGTCGGAAGTGCGGGCAAGCAGTTCGGTCGGAGATCACTGAGAAGGGTGCTGGCTAACAAGTCGCTTCAGCCGATGTCGGTCTCGTTGCCTCCCTCTTCGTCTACCGGTGCTGATCTTCAACGTTAGAACTTTAATGACTATTGATTCATATCTGAAGAAGCAGACAGAGATCGTAAGGTGGATCAACAATCACCTCGCTCGCCCCTTCTCTGTGGATCGGAAACGCCAGCTTGCGCTTGCATGCTTCGACCTCGCGATTGAACATCATGCAGGAATATGCTTGCTTTGCACATCCAAGCTGTACGGCCCACTGTATGCCCTCTTAAGAGTTGAATTTGAGGCGCTCGGAAGGGGCCTATGGCCATCTCACGTTGCCACGGACGAGGATGCTAACCGGTACGAGAAGGACGAACTGGATATTGGATTCGGCACCTTACTTAGTCTGGTGGAATCCCAGGTTGGCTTGCCGAACGGTCCGTTGTCCACACTCAAGTCCAAGCACTGGTCGATCTTCTGCAGCTTCACGCATACCGGATATCAGGCGCTTGTTCGCAGAGTCACGCAGACGCACACAGGTCCCATAAACTATCCTGCAGATGAGGTGATCTCCGCTCTCAGCCTGGCGGGGACTTTTGCACTACTTGCGGCAACGCAACTCTCCACCATGGCTGGTGATCAAGACTTGGTCGACACTACGCTGGCCAAAGCGAGAGAGTATGCGAGTTGAGCGTTCTAAATAGCGGTTTGAGTGGGAGCTCCTACACAGGAGATTTTTGCCCACTGGTGGGTTCCATCTTCGCTGTGCTCGAAAGCCGCCGGTGGGCTTGGTCGTCCGGCGGACATGTATATTGCAAGGCAAAGTTGAGATTCCCGTGTGGCCCTGAATTACCGTTCTGGTACTTCTTGGCTGATTGAGCTCGATTAGATTCTTAATAATGGTGATGTAAGGAATCACGATCATGAAGTACGTGGATGAATTTCGCGATCGCGCTGTGGCGACTGCGTTGGCGGAGTGGATCAAGAAGACGGTGCGCCGGCCTTGGACGATCATGGAGGTCTGCGGGGGGCAGACCCATGCGATTGTGCGGTTTGGGCTCGACAGCCTGTTGCCGAAGAACCTTGAGCTCGTTCATGGACCTGGCTGTCCGGTCTGCGTGACTTCAGTGTCGTTGATCGACCAGGCCGTCTGCATCGCATCATTGCCGGGAGTGATCTTCTGCTCGTTCGGCGACATGTTGCGTGTTCCCGGCTCCCGTGGGGATCTGTTTGGAGTAAAGGCGGCAGGCGGAGATGTCCGGATCATCTACTCCCCGCTGGATGCGCTCGAACTGGCTTGCAAAAATTCCGATCGCGAGGTTGTCTGTTTTGCCGTAGGCTTCGAGACCACTGCGCCGGCCTGGGCCATGGTGGTCACGCAGGCGAAGCAGTTGAGCATCACGAACTTCAGTCTGGTGATTGCTCACGTGCTGGTGCCACCGGCGATGGAGGCAATCCTCTCGTCGCCACAGAATCGGATTCAAGGCTTCCTGGCCGCAGGTCACGTTTGTACCGTGATGGGCTATGAGGAGTATGAATCCATCGCGCAGCGATATCGAGTCCCGATCATCGTGACCGGGTTCGAGCCGCTCGATGTTCTCGAAGGGGTGGCCATGTTGGTGAGTCAGTTGGAGGAGGGACGCGTCGGGGTTGAGAATCAATACGCACGATCGGTCAGCCGGGAAGGGAACCGACAGGCCAAAACGATCGTCGGACAGGTGTTTGAACCGACTCCTCGTGCTTGGCGAGGCATCGGCGAGATTCCCGCGAGCGGCCTCCGTCTCAAATCTGCTTACCGTGCTTATGATGCCGAGGTAAAGTTTCAGCGGGAACTTGCACAGCTCACCGAAGGCATTGAAGATCCAGAGTGCCGGAGCGGGCTGATTCTTCAAGGACTGCTCAAACCAATGGACTGTCCAGCGTTCGGGACTCGCTGCACACCGGAGCAGCCGTTAGGCGCGCCAATGGTGTCGAGCGAAGGGGCCTGTGCCGCCTACTATCGATACCGTTCCCGCGCCACAGCTAAAGCCTAGACGGGAAGAGCGAGCGAATGACTGTGAGTGACAACAAATCCTTTGAGCTGGCTTGCCCCTTGCCGATCGAATCAAAAAAGACCATACAGCTTGCGCATGGCGGGGGCGGGCGGCTCATGCAGGAGCTGATTCACGATGTATTCCTGCGAGCCTTTCACAATCCCATGCTGGAACCCCTACACGACGGCGCGACCTGGCCTGTGGGAAAAGGAACGCTCGCCTTCACCACAGATTCCTACGTTGTGCGTCCGCTGTTTTTCCCCGGCGGCAACATCGGAAGTTTGGCGGTAAACGGGACAATTAACGATCTGGCCATGTGCGGCGCCAAGCCGCTGTATCTGAGTGCGGGATTCATTCTGGAGGAAGGACTGCGTCTGGACGTACTGCAACGAGTCGTGAACGCGATGGCTGAAGCTGCACGAGCTGCGGGTGTGCCGATTGTCACCGGCGATACGAAGGTTGTAGATCGGGGCAAAGGTGACGAAATTTTCATCAATACAGCCGGTGTTGGTTTAGTGCAGCCCGGTGTTCGCGTGTTGCCGACGTTGATACAACCGGGTGATGCGATTCTTGTGAGCGGCGATCTTGGTTCCCATGGTGTGGCCGTGCTGAGTGTAAGGGAAGGATTGACGTTTTCCGGCAATATCGAAAGCGATTCGGCGCCGGTGCATAATATCATTGCTGATCTGATCGACAGCGGCATCGAAATCCATTGTCTGCGCGATCTCACACGCGGTGGCCTGTCTAGCGTGCTGAATGAACTGGCTGTTGCGGCGAAGGTCGGTATGGTGGTCGAAGAGCCTACAATTCCTGTTCGTGAGCCTGTGCGTGGAGTCTGCGAGCTATTAGGGCTCGATCCACTCTATGTGGCGAATGAGGGTCGCTTTGTTGCGATCATACCGGCTCCACAAGTTGATGTCGCGCTGACCGTGATGCACCGACATGAGGCAGCGCGCCTAGCTGCTCACATCGGCGTTGTGACAGACCGCGATCCTCCGATGGTGGTCCTGCGGACTGTGGTTGGCACGCATCGTGTACTCGATCTGTTATCGGGTGAGCAACTGCCGCGAATCTGTTGAGCTGTGAAGTGGGACGGGAAACTGCTCCTTATGGCCACACTAACTTCCAGTCGTCTTCTGTAGTTGTTGGTACCTTTACTGAAATCCGATCTCAAAGTTTGACACCTCCATTTCGACCGTAGCATTCCGTGACAGTATGCAGTGAGATTCAGTGGATTTTCTCTCAAGTTCGACACAGAACCGAACCGTAGACACTACGAAGACCAGCACTTTTACTATGTTCAGACTTGACAGCAATGGCTACTCGTTAGTACTCCTAGGGTTATCAGCAGTGGAAGGGTTATGCCATCACGATCTATAGTTTTGTCCATGTTGTTCACTCTGTCGCGCCGGACCTTAGAAGGTAATCGTGCACCGGTCATACTTTCTGCAGCATCGATGAACAACCATCCGTACCCACAAGGTGGTGACGAATCTTAATGTTATGATCGTGCAGGATCTGACCTTGCTCCATCAAGTTGAACTCTTCGCCGGCTTGATCGCGAAGGGCTCGGTCCTCATCAATTCGACCTTCTCGTTGGAAGAATTAGGGATCGGAGAATTCTCGAAGTCGATTTCGGCAGATCAGGCATGCCTTCTACCTGCCTCGAACATCGGAGTCAAGCACATAGAACGCCCCATCGCGACTACCCATGTTGTGTGGGCGATGGAATCCCCTAACCACCGTTAACAGGTCTCGTTCGAGGTCGGCATATGTATATCGTCATGGTGGCGACAGAATGCGCTCCGGTGGCCCAAGCCGGCGGGTTGGGTGATGTTGTGTTCGGTCTGAGCCGGGAAGTGGAACTTCGCGGTCACGCGGTGGAAATTGTTCTGCCGAAGTACGATTGCATGCGATACGACCACATCTGGGGGCTGCGCGTGACTTTGGCAGACTTATGGGTGCCGTGGTACGGCGGTGCGGTGCATTGCTCGGTGTGGTTCGGCTACGTGCATGGCCGCAAGTGCTTCTTTATCGAGCCGCACTCGCAGGACCATTTTTTCAATCGTGCTTCTTACTACGGGTTTCCGGACGAGTATATGCGGTGGGCTTTCTTCAGCAAGGCCGCCCTCGAATTCCTGTTGCGGACCAACAAACGGCCTGACGTGATTCATTGTCACGACTGGCACACGGCGCTTGTTCCGGTGCTGTTGTATGAAATTTACCAGCGCGCCGGCATGCACGATCAGCGGGTGTGTTACACCGTGCATAATTTCCGGCACCAGGGGATTGCCGGGGAGAACATCCTTTGGGCGACGGGCCTCTGCCGTCCTCAGTACTATTTCCATCCTTACCGGATGAGGGACGACTTCAACCACGCGGCAGTGAATTTGACGAAGGGCGCAATCCTGTACTCGAACTTCATCACAACCGTCTCGCCGCAGCATGCTTGGGAGGCTCGCCACACAGACCAGGGATTCGGGCTTGGGCACTCGCTGTCTGTACACCAAGGCAAATTCGGCGGCGTGCTCAATGGGGTGGATTACGAGACCTGGAATCCCGAGATCGAGAGGTTGATTCCCCATCGATACGGCGAGAACAGCTTGGAGAGAAAATACGCGAACAAGGAGGCGCTACGCGACCGATTCTGGTTGCGCAAAGACTATAAGCCGATCATCGCTTACGTGGGACGTCTAGATGCCCAAAAGGGGGTCGATCTGATCCGACATGCGTTGTTCTATTCATTGGCGAATGGCGCACAGTTTGTGCTCCTAGGCCCGAGCTCGGAACACGGGGTACACGAACATTTCTGGCAGTTGAAGCACCACTTGAACGATCACCCGGACTGTCACCTGGAAATAGGATTCAGCGAAGACCTGGCCCATCTGATCTATGCCGGCGCGGACATAGTCGTTGTGCCCAGTCTCTTCGAGCCTTGCGGGCTCACGCCGATGATTGCGCAGAAGTACGGGACTGTCCCAATCGTGCGGGCGATTGGAGGGTTGCTCAACAGCGTGGTCGATCGCGACTATAGCGACAAGCCGGCCGAGGAGCGCAACGGCTACGTTTTCCATCAGGCGGACCATGGCGGGGTCGAGTCGGCCTTACGTCGAGCCATAGGGCTGTGGTACCGCTATCCGGAAGAATTTCGCCGACTGATGGTCAATGGCATGCGCCACGACTTTTCATGGAGCCGACCGGGCATGGATTACATCAACATCTACAATCATATCCGGCACAAGTGGTGAGATCGGGCCGGCAGGAGGATACGGCCTATGACTGAACTTCAGGAATATGTCGATGGTTTGCCCAACATCTCCGGGTGGGAACAGTTGACCGAACGTGCTTTGATGGACGCTGCCGTGAGGTCGAGGTACCTTCCCGAGAGTCGACTCGACTTCAAGCGCATTAAGAGCGCCGCTGCTGTGGCGCTGCATATGCATCAGCCACTGATTCCCGCCGGCGGTGACGAGATCCGCAGCGCCGAGATCATCAGCAATCTCAAGTACATGATGGATCACCAGGGTATTGGCGATAACCATAATGCGCCCGTATTCGTCTGGTGCTACAAACGCATGGGGGAGATCATTCCGCAACTCATCCATGAAGGCAAAGAACCGCGCGTCATGCT
This sequence comes from Nitrospira sp., assembly GCA_029194675.1. Classification (NCBI taxonomy): domain Bacteria; kingdom Pseudomonadati; phylum Nitrospirota; class Nitrospiria; order Nitrospirales; family Nitrospiraceae; genus Nitrospira; species Nitrospira sp. Next base: position 495,212 of record JARFXP010000003.1, read on the forward strand.
CGAGTATTCGGGCACGCTGCTCCACGGCATGCGTCAGATGGGACTGCATGAGGTGTTCGACAACCTGAAGCGGATCACTTGTGATCCCCTCTATCGCCATGCGGTCGAATGGCTCGGATGTCCGTGGGGCCACGCGGTCGCCCCTTCGACACCGGTCCAAGATTACCGATTGCACGTCAAGGCCTGGCAACATCATTTTGCCGCCATTTTTGGTCTTGAGGCCCTGTCCCGTGTCCGTGGTTTTTCTCCGTCTGAGATGGCCTTACCCAACCATCCAGACGTCGCCTACGAATTTATCAAGATCTTGAAGGATTGCGGCTTCACCTGGCTGCTTGTTCAGGAGCACACGGTGGAGCAGCCTGCGACCGGCGCCGGACCGGAGCGCAAGCACATCCCTCATCGGCTCGTCTGCCGGAATTCTCACGGAGAGAGCGAGAGCATCGTCGTCCTCATCAAGACCCAAGGCAGCGATACCAAACTGGTCGGGCAGATGCAGCCCTATTACGAAGCCAAGGGCTTGTCCCGATGGACGATCGGCGGGGTGTCTGTTCCGCCGTTGGTGACTCAAATCGCCGACGGGGAGAACGGCGGTGTCATGATGAACGAGTTTCCTCCCAAGTACCAGGAGGTCGTACGCGAGAGTTCAGGCACGGACCGGCCTCTGATGAACGGCACCGAGTACTTGGAGCACCTCTTCGCCTCCGGAGTCACGGATGAGGCGTTGCCCCTGCTGCAGCCGCTGTTCCAGAAGCGCATTTGGGATCGTTTCGAGCCGGGCGGCGGGCCTCAGCGGTTGGCTGAAATCATCAAGAACCTGGAAAGAGAAGACCAACGCTTCCATATGGAAGGAGGTAGTTGGACCAACAACATCTCCTGGGTTCAGGGCTATGAAAGCCTGATCGGGCCGATGGAAAAAGTCAGCGCGCTCTTCTACGACAAAGTCATTAGGAAGGGTGTCCCCTCGCGCGACCCTCGCTATCGCAACGCGCTGTTCCATTTGATGGCCTCTCAGACCAGCTGTTATCGCTACTGGGGACAAGGGCTGTGGACAGACTACGGGCGTGAAATCTGTCGACGGGCGGAGCAGATCCTCTTTCACGACTTTTAGCAGGCTGCAGAAAAACTCCGTTGATGCCGACGATGCTGCGCCAGAACCTTTCTGGGACGAGTCTCTGTGAGTTGGTGTCGTGAACGGGCCATGACATCAGTCGTTGCCGTCGTGATTGTCTTTACAGCGATAGTGCTGCTCTCGGCCTGCGCTTCACCTGTCGAGGGCTTGTGGCCTCCTCCTCTGGAGTCTGAAACTAAGACCATCGCGGTATCGCTTGACACATGGCATGCGGTGATCGCCTTTCCTCGTAAAAACGGAACTGACGAATCAGCACTCGGGTCTCAACACACATATTATGAAGAGTGGGGCTATGCGGAGCGCGCCTGGTACCTGGAGGGAAAGACGGGCATGAGCGGCGTTGGGCGAGCACTGTTCTGGCCGACCGAGGGTGTCGTGGAGGTCGGACACTATGATCGGCTCTGGGCGGAACGCACGCCCCAGCCACCTTCCACGCTTTTCACTTTTCGTCTGACCGAAGAGGGCTATCAGCGCCTACATCGGCATTTGCATGCGACTCTGCTGAGGGAGGAGCCAGTGGCCTCCTTTGGACAATCTGTGTTTTATCCCGCGAAGCGTTCGTACCATCTGTTTCATACCTGTCACCAGTACGCAGCTCATGCCTTGCGAGAGGCTGGTTTGCCGCTCTCGCCATTTTGGGCCTTCAACCGAACGAGCTTCGCCTGGCAACTGCAGCGCGCCGCAAAGATTGCTGAGTCCAATGGGTGGGGTCAGGTGAGAATGAAAGGAAGTCACCGCCAATTTCATCATCCGACGAAGAAAGGGACCATGACGGTTGCGCGAAAGCCCAACGTTGACATTCCGCCCGGTACGTTAAATAGTGCGTTCAAGCAAGCTGGGCTTAAGAAGGAACGGTGAAGGGTATGCGATACCAAACTGTAGATAAACACCGGACTTTTCAGTAAACTTGGTTGCGACAAGCCGTCCGGATAATTGTCTTTTCGCCGATAGGCTGGACAGTTCGTTCGCCGAGACTTCTGCGCGAGCCGGAAGCTGCCGGTCCGTGCGGTAGTTCCTCTGTTAAGAGATATTGAAGAACATAAGAGGGGTTGCCATGAAGTTTACGATTACCATCACGCGCGACGAGGATGGAATGTACATCGCTGAGTGCCCGGCTATTCCAGGATGTGTCAGCCAAGGCAAGACGGAAGCAGAGGCACAAGCCAATGTGCAGGACGCCATCAAGCAATGTCTTGAAGTGCGTTCCGAGATGGGGATGCCGCTGACCATCCTCACTCGCCAAGTGGAAGTCATCGCATAATGCTGCCGGTTCCTCTTCTTTCCCCTTCCGACGTCATCAAGATGTTTCAGCGCCGTGGCTGGCAGATAGTTCGTCAGAAAGGCAGTCATATCATCATGACGAAACCAGGCCACATTGTCACTCTTTCGATACCAAATCACCCGGAAGTGGCACGAGGCACGTTGCGCAGTCTTATTGCAAAAGCAGGACTGACAATCGAGCAGTTCCTCGACGCCTCGAACAAGTAGGCCAGGGTTCAACGCTGCTCAAGAGAGGCATCCCATGGCAGAAGTCATAGCCATCCTGAGCCTGGTCCCGCAATCCTTGCACCTGCGTTCCAACCATCTGTGGTTCGATTACGACGACGAAGCGGATGTGCTGTATATCAGCTTGAGAAAGCCACAACGCGCGACCGACAGCGACATGGTAGGGCGCTTCATCTATCATTACGATGGAAATCAACTGGTCGGCGTCACTGTCCTGCATGCCAAATCCAGCGCGGGGGCAGAGGCCGCCTAGTGAGAGGCTATGCGGTCCGACCCGTTACTCTCTTCTTCATCCGAAATCTCTCACCTCACGCTGGACTGGAACGCGCCCAAAACTAGCGCACGCCGGTTAGCTCCGCTTTTCGGGGTAGCACTCATGGATCGACAAGCCGTTCGTTGCACTCAGCCGACTGCCTCGGAGGTGAACACGTTCTGCGAAAGATGTTATGCCGATCCATATGGGAATCATGAGAATCCATGATAAAAATCCCCACAGTCGGTCTCATTGAAACGCCGACAATTCTGGCGTTATGCTCATACCATTCGATGGTGTGTTACGGGCAGAAATCGGCACATCCGGCTCTTATGCGGATCGCCCTGAACATTGTTCGCTCGACATCGATGAATAAGGCGAAGAGGCCGACGCGCTTCGGGAACATCGATGCCCTGGTGAAGAGCGGCGGCGATATCACGATCGGGAGAGTCGGTCCGGTACCCTGCGCTGCGACCGCAGCCGATGAAAGCCAGTCGCTGGCGATGCTTGTACGCCGACCCAGGGAGTCCCTCGATGCACTCATGGATCGCCTCGACCAAGCAATCGGTAAGGCATGGGACGAGGAGGAGTACATCGACGAGATCAACGGGTAGAGAGGGGACAGTGTGGTGGGAAGGGGACGGGCCGTGACGATGAAGACCAAAATCGAACCTCAAATAATTAATCGCGGGAATGATGTTAAGCGACGGAGTTCTCAGAGATCACGGTCATGAGGTACGTGGATGAACCTCGCAATCGGGCAGTGGCGACAGCATTGGGGGAGTTCCCATGGCGTTATACAGGCCGCATGCTTCTGTGTCGCGCATCGATCCCGAGATCGAGGTGTCACCGGCGAACCAGCATCCGGCCTTAGCGCAAGCGGCGCAGGATATTCTGTAACACGGTTTTCCGTTGCTTAAGGTCTTCGCGGAATTCCTGATTCTCCGTGTCCGCTATTTCTCCGCCGAGATCAGATACGGCGCCCTGAAGCGCCCAGATCAAGATGTCCTGTTCGTTCGGCTCCAGCGATAGCTGTGTCATAAGCCTCCCCTTTCCTGCAACATTGTAACAGGCGCGTCTCTGCAACTTCCCCTGCAACTCGCTCGCAAGCTCGTTCAGGAGGCAGTCGCGATTCTCCCTCTTAACTGTTACGAGACGGCAGTCGGCCCCCCCCTTTACCTGTTTGATCAGTCCCTCGCCCTTCGGTGCAATCGTTGCGACAAGGGTTTTTGGTCCGTCTAACAACAGCCTATCATTCTCGACAGGTCGCCTGGAGAAGCACTTCATCTCACCGATTTCATCGATGAGGATCAGGGGAGCCAAGGAGTCCGGAGGTCCAACTCCTGCAGCAGACACTCGAATCCCTAGGCGTCTACGCCTTATCGGCCAACACAGTAGGGTCCAAGATGTCGCGGATGGGACAAGATCAAACGGACGGAATATCATCTGAGTGGGCGGGGAAACCTGGGTCGCCTTGAAACTGCGTCAGAACATGCATATCCCTTAGAGTTCCTCACCAAGAGAACCTATGGCTTCCCCTGTTTCCTCAGCATGCGCGCGACACGCCACGTCACCCATCCCATATACAGGAACAACATGAGGCCCAGCAGCTCGAGGAGATGAATGAGGTGCCACCCCTCGATCACTTCTACCTGCACGATAATCAACAAAACGGTTGCGACCAGAAAGACGAGTACGTGTTTGCGGGGCATTGCAAGGACCTCCTGCAGGAATGCCATGAGCCACCCCCGCCGTTCCTCCATGGTCAAATGCCCTCCTCTGCTTATGAGTCGTAATTGGTGCAGATTAGGTGCCACAGAGTTCCCGTTCCTCTGTCGGCTCCGCAGGGACAAGAAGGGTGATGCCCAGAGTGAATGGCCGGCGGGGCGATGCCTGAGACTGTCTCAGGCAGTGACAAGGCGTTTGTAGCGATTCGGGACAATGCCGTTCATCCTGCTGCCGCCTTCTGCTACGGCTTTCTGCCTGTTGAGGGGCCTGGCTTGAGATCTTGACCGACAACTCAAGCTGAATTGGAGAGATTTCCACATAACAATCGAACCGGCCAATGGCATTGGCCTTGCTGTTTTACATCAACATGAGGTGGTGATGCGGGAGGAGCCGCTATGAGGTTGGCCGACTCCATTTCGATCGTACCTATGACCAGAAAACTCTAACGGTGCGGCAATCGAGGACGTGACGTCATGACGGAACCGACCAGCTTGCACGAATTTTCACCGGGGCTCGCCGGCGTTCCTGCGGCCAAATCCTCGATCAGTTACGTGGACGGCCAGGCCGGCTTGTTGGAGTACCGCGGTATTCGCATCGCAGATATGACCGCTCACAGCACATTCCTGGAAACTTCGTTTCTCCTCTTGTTCGGTCATTTGCCCATTCCAGACGAACTCCACCGGTTTTCACAAGACATTAGTCACCACCGACGCATCAAGTACAGGATGACGGATCTCATCAAGTGTCTTCCGGAACAAGGGCATCCGATGGATGCGCTGCAGGCGGCTGTGGCAGCACTGGGCATGTATTACCCCGCCCGACAGGTCTTAGACCCAGAGGTTCAATATTGGTCGGTCGTGCGCCTGATCGCCAAGGTCCCGACTATCATTGCCGCCTATCACCGGCTCAGACGTGGAGATCACGAGGTTCATCCCCGGGACGATGTCTACCATGCGAGCAACTTTCTCTACATGCTGACGGAAAAGGTTCCCCACCCCTCATTGGCGAAAGCGCTGGACACCTGTCTCATTCTCCACGCAGAGCATACCATGAACGCCTCCACCTTCAGCGGCATGGTGACGGCCTCAACCTTGGCTGACCCGTTCAGCGTCGTCGCCTCTGCCATCGGGACGCTCAAGGGTCCTCTGCATGGAGGGGCCACGGAAGAGGTCGTGCACATGCTGGAGGAAATCGGCTCGCGCGAGCGGGTCCGGACCTATCTTGAGAAAAAGCTGGCCGCTAAGCAGAAGCTGATGGGGTTCGGCCATCGTATCTACAAGGTTAAGGATCCCAGGGCTACCATCCTTCAGAAGGTGGCCAGAGGTCTCGCCGAAGACTGTGGACCATCACCACTCTTGGATCTCGCCGAAGAGGTTGAACGAGTGGGAGAGGAACTGCTCCACGCAAAGGGTATCCACCCCAATGTCGATTTCTACTCAGGAGTGCTTTACAAGACCATGGGCATTGATCCTGACTTCTTCACCACCATATTTGCGATGGCCCGTGTTTCAGGGTGGTTGGCTCATTGGCTGGAGCAGATCAAGGACAATAAGCTCTTTCGCCCGGACCAAATTTATGACGGATCACATGGCCGAGTCTATGTCCCCATTGATCGTCGGCGGGGGGGAGCATAGTGAAGGTGCTCTCGATAACGATTGTGTCGAAAACGGTCATGTCGACCGGGCGGTTCGACGGGTTCTCGGGCGATGAGGCTCGGGATGCAGAACATGAACGATGAGGCCGACGTCCTCCAGGGGTGAGGTGCATCATGAGAATCCATATTCCCTTCCTTTGTGCATCTGTCAGCATGATGGCGCTGTTCGGTACGGCCCTGACACCAATCTCGACAGAGGCTCAATCCAAGATCCAAGGAAGCCGCGAACAACGGATTGAGATTGTCATTGAGGATCGTACCTTCTTTCTAGCCAAAGGCGGCCCCATCCAGATAGGGACGCCCATCGAGATCGTCGTGGAGAATCGTGACAATGTCCGACACGGCATTGCGTCATCGATGCTGACCGGGCTCCTCGTCTCCGGGGAAGACGATCAGATCGTGACGTATGGGAAAGGCGTGGAAGGATTCTACGTGAATCCTGGGAAGACCCTGGTGATCAGGTTCACCGCTGAAAGGCCGGGGAGCTTTTCTTTTCACTGTGATATCCATGAGCGCATGAAGGGGGAATTGTATGTGCTGGAGATCCCCACCGCATAGGAAGAAGCCACCGCGCTATGCCTTCGCAGCAGCCGGCCGTGAATGGCAGAGGAGTTCAACGCAAGCCGGCAGTTCAGGTACCCGTGGTTCTCCTTCACGGTGTGGATTGACCCCGCCTGTATAGGCCGGGGAGGGAGGCTGGTGTGGCCAGAACTATCGCGTCGAAAATCGTGCGGCGAGTCGCCACCATCGATGAGAACAAATCCGTTCTCGAGGCGGCCGAACTCATGACAGAGGAATTCATTGGTTCCGTGGTTGTCACGAATGCTTCCGGGATTCGAGGTCTGTTCACGGAGCGTGAGCTGATGATGAACGTAGTCGGTAGGGGGAAAGACCCGGAAAAGGTCAAAATCAAGGATGTGATGACCAGAAACCCGATCAGGGTCAGTCCGAACGATACAGCTAGTCGCTGCTTGGATCTGATGAAGGAACACCGCTGTCGGCATCTTTTGGTGTTCGAGGGAGACAAGTTCGTCGGCATCCTTTCACTCCGGGACCTGGTGACGCTGATGATCGATGAGAAGGAAGAGCTGATTCAGCACCTGGAACGATACATCGCTTCCTGATGGATGCTTTTCCGACGATTCCCTTGGGATGAGGACCGCATATGTTCATGATCATCCTGCATGGCGCGGGCTTACATGAAGGTACGCGCCTGCGCGGAAGCAGAGGATCACCACAAGATCGTCGGATCGACCGACCGCGATGTGTACATGGTTGCAAAAGCCGACCGGCCGTTCGATGCAACGATAGATGAAAGAGGGGATTAGCGTGGGATACCAAGGGAAGGTGGATGGCAACGACCGAGCTAGCAATGGGGAGGGAGGCGTTATGAGAGCGGCAGAACATTTTGTGAACGCGCATGATCCAAAGACATTGACTGTTCGACAAGTGATGGAAAATGACGTTTATACAGTGAGCCCGGATACCAAAGGGATCGCCATCGCGGAAACTATGACCGACCAGAACTTTGGGGCCGTGCCCGTCGTGGAAAAGGATTTCACGCTTGTCGGTCTCGTGTCCGAATTCGACCTGTTACGGGTCATGGAGGAGGGGAAAGACCTTCGTCAAACCACAGCGGAAGAGATAATGACCAGAAATGTTGTCACGGTCACCGAAGAGATGCTGGTCACGGATTTGACCCATCTGCTTCAGGAACGGCATCTCATCCGGGCTCCTGTTGTGAGGGGGAGAACCCTGGTCGGCATTGCTTCGAGACGGGATGTCGTTTTCGGCTACTTGAAGGCGACGGCCAAGTATTGGTGGCCGGGAAAGGGGGTCAGCGGGTAAGGTGTGCGATCATTGCAAGAATGTGATCTACGCGGAAGCGCTGGTGATGAAACGCCGGATCATGAATGAGGGAGGATGGCTTTCCTCCGGCCTCTAGCAGCATTGAGTTACAGGTTCGCGGGCGGGCCGGATCAAGGGCAGGGTCGGCTCGGTCACGCAGCTTCCCATCGTCACCATGCCGGATGATGATATGACACATCCCATTCCCGATCTGACCGGGTACATCACGGAGGGACAGATTGTGCTGTCCCGGGAGCTGCATCGCAAAGGCATCTTTCCTCCTATCGATGTGCTGCCCTGTCTGTCGCGGCTGATGAACCTCGGGATCGGGCCCGGCAAGACCCGCGAGGACCATCGGTCGGTGGCTGATCAACTCTATGCCTTCTATGCACATGGGCGAGACATCAGGCGGCTCGCCGCGATCGTCGGCGAGGATGGTCCGGCTTCTGAGCCGCATGCGGGCGAAGCGACAGCACGGTCACGTCTCCGGCTTCGAGCCGTTCCTTGATCTGCAGCGCCTCTTCAACGGCGAACTCATCGTATGGATTCATGACAAAGCTGAGGCCTGCCCGTTCGATGTCCGCCCCATCTTGCGTCAGAGCGAGCTTGGACTCAGTGGCCGGTACTTGTTTGATACAGACGATGAGCTTCATCTCGTTCGGCGTCATAGACCCCGATAACGCGGTCCTCTCTCAGCAGGAGCCCGCCAAGCGATGTTCTGTATGTGGTCACCCAAGATGATGTCGATGGGATCCTTGATCACGCAGGTCTTGCAGTGCACGCAGTTAACGAAGTTGATCTGAATGCGGCGGGCGGCTCCTTCGCCGACTAACTCATAGACCCTTGCCGGGCAAAAATGCGTGCAGGGCGCATCCCCGAATCGAGCGATGCAGTCTGTCAGACAACGCGCTGGATCGAGGATCCGGATGTGCGAAGGCTGATCCTCTCGATGTTGCGTGCCGGAATGATAGACATCGGTCAGCTTGTCAACCAGCACTCCGGCGTCATACTGTGCCGGCTCCTCAGCCCAACGGCCTCGAACGGCTTGGTCAAGCGGCCGCAAGTGTCTGAAATCCTCCAGGACACCTCCTGGTTTGGCCGGACCGAGTCCAGTCCACATCGTCAGTCCTCCGAGGAGAAGGCCCGGCAGGCGACCGTAGGCAAAGGCGCGCCTGAAGTTCCGCACCTGATACAAATCCTGCATGATATAGGACGAGACCAATCGGGCTTCATAGGACGAGAGCTTTGAGGCGGAGGTGTCGTTTTACAGCAGGGCGTCGAACATCGTCTCGGCCGCCAACATCCCGCTTTTCATCGCATAGTGGATGCCCTTCAGATAGGGAACATTCAGCAAACCAGCCGAGTCGCCCACGAGCAATGCGCCGTCGACGTACGGTCGAGGAACGGCAAAGTAGCCGCCCTCGGGAAGCGTCTTGGCTCCGTACGCGGTCACCTCGCCGCCCTGGATGAACCGCTGAATGAAGGGGTGCTTCTTGAGTCGCTGAAGCTGGGCGTGGGCGTCCATTTGCGGATCATCCCACTCCAGCCCGCAGACCATTCCCACCGCGAAGAGATTATTATCGAGGCCGTAGCAGAATCCTCCACCGAAGACGCGAGAGCCAAGCGGGTAGCCGACCGTATGAACCGCGAGACCCGGCGACCTTCTCGACTTCACATGAATCACCTCTTTGACACCCAGGGCGTAGGATTGCGGGTTGCGGCCCTCACGTAGCTTGAAGTGATGGATCAAATCCTCAGCCAGGGTCCCATAGGGGCCTTCGCCGAAGACCGTGATCTTGGCGTGGATGTTCGTGCCTGGTTGGTAATTGGCTTTCCTGCCGCCATCGGCATCGAGTCCCTTGTCCCCTGTTTGAACGCCGCAGACTCACGCGCCGTCGTAGAGGATCTTGACTCCACAAGTCTCGTGAAACAGGTAGACGCCGGAGGCTTCTACCTGCGCGGCAAGCCAGAGGTTCAGCTTCTGGAGGGAGCCGAGGTAGCAACGATCCTGCCGATAGGAAGGTGGAACCAGCACATTGGGCAGCCGAACATTCCCTTCGGTTGTAAGATACCGCAGGCTGTGTTGAGTCACGCGGAGCGAGAAGGGAAAACCGCGATCGCGATAATCAGGCAGCAATTCTTCCAGCGCGATCGGGTCGAAGATGGCGCCCGAAATCGCATGTGCCCCGACGTCGTACCCCTTCTCGATCAGCGCAATTTGCGGCTCAAGTCGAGGACTCGATGTGTTGCCGGCGGAGACCTGATCGTTATGGTTCGCAATGAGCTGAGTCAGGCGAAGTGCCGCCGAGAGGTTGGCCGGCCCTCCCCCTACGAAGAGGATATCCACCGCAAGGATCTGACGGTCCTCATCCATGGGCCTGCCCGCGTAATGGTCCGTCGTCCTCACCTTGAGGACCGGGCCGTCTTGCTCACCCTTCGGAGGGTGGGTGAAATGTCTCCCGGTTCTAATACCACCTCAATGAGTGACACCTCGGTCCGATCGCATGCCTGCTGCAGTGCGATCCTGAACTCCTCCGGCGTGCGTGCGCGCCTGCCCTCGGCTCCCAAGGCTCAGGCCACCGCCACATAGTCCCAGGGATGGATATCCCAAACCGCTCGTGTTCCCGCCAACGCCTCCAGACTGCGGTACCCTCCGTTGTTGAGGACCACGACCACAGCGTTCACCCCATAACGCACCAAGGTTCCGATCTCCATGCCCGTTATCTGGAATCCGCCGTCGCCGACCAGTGCAATTGGTCGACGATCGGGCGCGGCCAGCCCCGCGCCCAGAGCGGCAGGCACGCCGAACCCCATGCTGGCGTAGTAGCCCGGATTCAGGATCGTTTCGGCGTTCAACGCAACCGCGCCGAACAAACAATCGCCGGTATCGATCGTGAAGGTGTAGCGTCGATGTAGGTCCCGATAAAGTTCGGATGGTGCTCAGGAAAGACTGCCTTCCCCATGAACGAGGTGGCGACCGGGATGTTGTAACGCTCAGTGAGCCGGATGACCTGATCCCGAAGACCCAGTCTCATGATGTCGATCCCTGCCAGGATCACGGGAGTCCGGCTTCGGTTGAGGCGGTCGTCCATCTCCTGCATGGCCTCGGTCAATGCGGCCCGATCCCGATGAGGAGCGACGGGCGTCCATGCTTCGGCCTCATCGATTTCAGCCCAGGTCAGGTCGCGCGGGATTTCCAGATAGCCCGGCCGCTTTTCGCGCCGCACCGCATCGAGCACCCTGGTGATCTCGCGCGATGCGGTCTTCGGATCTTCGAGTGTCGCGCAGGCCGCGGTCATCTCCTCGTAGATGCGACGCTGTGTGTCGAACCCCTTCACCTTGTGATGGATCAACAGTTCCGGGTCTCGGCCGGCCAGGTCGGGCGCGCCGCTGATGACCAGTACCGGCGCTTTTTCCGCGTAGGCCTGCGCAATCGGATTGACCATGTTGAGCACGCCGGCCCCATAGGTGCCCATCGCCACCCCGATCCCTTTGAGGCGGGCGTAGGCGTTGGCGGCAAAACCGGCCGAAGGTTCATGCGTGGTCAGAATCGAGCGGATAGGACTGTCTGCCAGGGCTTCATAGAGCGGGAGCACGTGATCGCCTGGGATGCCGAAGACATGCGCTGTGCCAAGGTCCGACAGTCGTTGGAAGAGACAAGGAGCCAGACGCATTTCAGCCCCTTATGCTGTATCGGTCATTCGCCTACGGCCCCCTGCGCGGCGGCTCGAGGAGACCGTCCCTCGGATTACGAGGCTCGCTTCGTTTTCGTCTCCTCGGTGACGGTACGCTCCCGGAGCTTTCTGACCAACTCCTCGTGAGAGCTCTCGCGAATGATCTTCTGAAACTGGCTCCGATAGTTACTCACCAAACTTACGCCGTCTATGATGATGTCGTAGGCGGACCACCGACCATCCTTCAACAAGAGGCGGTAATCCATCGGAAGCGTCGTCTTGTCCGACCGCAACTCGGTTCTCACCTCCGCATACGACCCTTCGATCCGTTCGGTTAAGTAACTCACTTCTTGTTTTTTCCCGGTATAGTCTTCGATTCTTCCGGCGTATTTATCGGAGAGAAAACTCTTGTAGACCTCGACGAACTCATTCCGCTGAGTCCCGGTCAGCGGCTTCCAATAACTGCCCAACACTCGCTTGGACATTTCTGCATAGTCGAACCTGTCAGCGGCAATCTCTTCGAGCATCCGACGACGCTGTGCCTCTTTAGCCGGGTTTTTCAGGGAAGGGTCTTCGAGGATGCGGAGTATCTGAGTGACTGTCTCGCGCACCGCTTCCATCGGAGTTTCCATGCCCCGCGTGGAGGCGGTGACAGCAAAGCACCAAAGAAAAGCGTATGCAAAGGCCGCAAGGCACACTAAGCACCTTGCAGTTCGCCGACTCCTTCCGAGCCACTGAATCATGAGGAGAAGGATCTTCGTAACTCGTCAATCCAAGAGGAACGTCACCTTTAGATCTACACGATACAAAACAACCTTGCCGTTTTCAACCACGACATGCTGCTCCTTCACCCAAGCCGATTTGATGCCGTGGATAGACTTGGATGCCTTCGCTATTCCTTGGACGATGGCATCTTCGAAGCTCACTGATGATTCAGTGCTGATCTCGATGATTTTGGCAACAGACATAGAACTCCTCCTTTCATGTCATGCGCATACGCGCGGCTAGTGCCCCACCAATTCTTTGATCAAGATGACCGGAATCCATGATCGAGTGTTCAGCAAGGTCGACGCCAGACCGTGATCGGTCAGCAGTCCGGCACTTACGCGATATCTCAAGAGATTTCAGGGATCATGGAGAAGCTTGGGAATGAAGACGAACAGGATTGGGGAACTTTGCTACATCTCATGAAGATGGTCTGTAGCAATAATGTGCATACTCGGTCGATGAATAAATCGGCCCGACAAATGGCGTTCAGTATAGTCCTCCTTCGCTCCCGACTCAGGTCACAGACTATTTCGGAGTTACCTGGTTGAATTGGAGCACGTGGAAAGTTCCATCCAGCCGAGGAATCGCTCAATCCTGAATCGCACACACTAGTTTGTAAACCTAAATAGACATTATACGAAGTTCGGTCTTGCGGTGGTTGTGTAAGAAGCCTAGAATGGGTTCACTCTGGTAATGATACCTAAAGCCGGCAAGAAAAGGCGCCGGGCCAGGGCGCGGCTGGTTTCGCAGACTCGCTCTTCCGAGTCTGAGGGGCGCTCTGCGGCCGAACTACAACAGGACGATTTCTTCGTCGAGGCGTTCCACCTAAGCCCTCACCCGATCGGTATCACTGAACTGGAGACCGGGACCTGTCTGGAAATCAACGACGCCTGCCTCACAACATTCGGCTTTCGCCGGGACGAGGTGATCGGAACGACGACGTTGATGTTGGGGATCTGGCCTGATCCTGATGAGCGGGCTCGGCTCATCGATCGATTGAAATCTGAAGGGTCCGTCCGAAATCATGAAGTGTCGATGCGGATGAAGAGCGGTGGATTGCGGCAGTTCCTCATCTCCACGGATGTAATCACGCTCAGGGGGAAACCCTGCCTCCTGACGATCGGCAATGACATTACTGAGCGCAAGAGGGCTGAGGAGGCGTTGTGCCGGACCCATGAAGAGTTGGAACAACGCGTCCGAGAGAGGACCGCGGACCTCGATCGAACCAATGCAGCGATGCGGGATAGTGAGGAGCGATTCCGATTGTTCATCGAGCACGTACCGGCTGCGATTGCGATGTTTGACCGTCACATGTGTTATTTGGCGGCCAGTCGCCGTTGGATGGAGGATTATCGGCTCGCAGGGGATATCCTTGGCCGATCGCACTATGATGTGTTTCCCGAGATTCCATCACGATGGAAGGAGGTCCATCGTCGCGGACTAGCCGGAGAAATTCTGAGAGCACATGAAGACAGGTTTGTTCGATGGGATGGCTCAACGCAGTGGATCACCTGGGATGTTCGCCCCTGGTTCTGCGGCGGCGAAGTAGGCGGAATTGTAATTGCCACGGAAGATGTGACGGCTCGCGTGGAGGCAAAGAGCGCACTGTATGAAAGAGAGGAACGGTCCGATCAGGTCATACGCTTGGCCAATTTCGGCATTTTCGATCATGATCACCGCACCGGGAAAGTCTACTGGTCGCCGGTCATGAGGGAAATCTACGGCGTGGGACCTAATGAACCAGCCTCGCTGGAAGGATATATCCAGTTGATTCATCCGGAAGACCGCGAGGCGGTTGTCATGGCGATCAAGCAGGCCCACGATCCTTCCGGCGATGATCAGTTCTCAATGGAGCATCGCCTTTTGTATCCTGATGGTAGCGTCCGGTGGGTCAGCTTCCGTTCATGGGCGTTGTTCGATCATGATGGACCTGAGCGTCGCCCTATCCGAACATTGGGCGCGATGATCGACATCACGAAACGCAAACATGCCGAGGAGGCGCTGAAAGTCAGCGAGCGACGATTCGCCTCCTTTATGGATAATTTGCATGGCTTTGCATGGATCAAAGATGCCGAGGGACGGTATCTCTACGTCAATCGACTCTTCCAAGAATCGATACTGAAGGGATTGGACTGGAAAGAGAAGACTGCCTTCGAGTTGTGGCCGGAGGCAGTCGCCGAACAGTACGAGTTAAACGATACGCAGGTGCGGGAGAGTCGGGTGCCACTCCACACGGTGGCGCCGTTCATCCAGAATGGAGAGGTTCGGCACGCGATTGTGAGCAAATTCCCCATCGTCGATCACCAGGGAGCGCCGGTGTTGTTGGGAGGTGTCGCGGTCGACATCACCGAACGCAAGCAGGCGGAAGAGGCGCTTCATCGCAACCAGCTGGAATTGCATCAGAAGCAAGTGCAATTGGAAGAGCTGACGTCCAAGCTCCTGGCGGCACAAGAGCATGAGCGGAAGCGAATAGCCCGTGATCTGCACGACGATGTGAGCCAGCGATTGGCCGCTTTGGTCCTGGAAGTGGCGTCGTTGGAACAGCACCCTTCCGCTGTATCCGCTAAACTAGCTCGATGCCTGAGACCTCTGCGCGAACGGTTGGAACAGCTTTCTGACGATGTGCACCAGCTTGCATACCGACTTCATCCCTCGCTATTGGAACATGCCGGATTGCGTCCGGCGGTCGAAGACCATGTCCATCAGGTTTCCCGACGAACGGGCTTGCCCATTCATCTAAAACTTCTTGATGTTCCGAATGCGGTACGGCTCGATCAGGCGACCTGTCTCTTCCGCGTCATGCAGGAAAGCGTCCAGAATGTGGTGAAACATGCCCAGGCGACGACCGTGACGGTCCAGCTCCGCGGGTCGTCAAAGGGGGTCGGTCTGTCCATTATCGACAATGGGAAGGGATTTGATCCACTAGACCTGCGTGCCCATCACCGGGGCCTGGGTTTGTGCAGTATGGAGGAACGGCTTCGACAACTGCATGGATTCTTTCGAATCCAATCTCGGCCATCCCATGGCACAAAGGTCTGTGCTTGGGTGCCGTACGAGGTGGAGGCGGCATGAAACGGCCTCGAATTTTGATGGCAGATGATCACGCCATTGTCCTGGCTGGGCTTCGGAAGCTGGTGGAAGCCGAGGGCGAGGTGGTCGGTATGGTGGAGGACGGACAGTCACTGATCGAGGCTGCCCAGCGGTTACGCCCCGATATCGTGTTGCTTGACATCTCGATGCCGTTGCTCAATGGGTTAGATGCTGCACGCCAGATAAGTAAACTGGTGCCGGAGAGCAAGCTTATCTTCCTCACCATGCATGCCAGTCCCACCTATGCGACCGAAGCCTTCAAGGCCGGGGCCTCCGGGTATTTGATAAAACGGTCTGCGGCAGCGGAGCTCAAGCAAGCCATTCAGGCGGTGATGGAGGGACAACACTATATGACCCCGCTTATCACGAAAGAAGTCTTGGCAGCGACACTCCGCTCTACGGAGAGCCAACCCAGCAAGACATTGGTGCACTCCCTCACACAGCGGCAACGGGAGGTGTTACAGCTTGTTGCCGAGGGAAAAGGTACCAAGGTCATTGCTTCGATCCTGAATATTTCGGTGAAGACGGTGGAATTTCACAAGTTTCGCATTATGGGCGAGCTCGATCTCCACTCGACCGCCGAGCTGATCAAATACGCAATCGCCGAAGGCCTTGTGAGCGTGTCATCGTAGGCGGGCCCACTGCATACCACCAGAGGGATGGTCGGAGATACCTGATACAACATCATGAAACCATACAGAGACCCCACCATTCAGCGCTAGTAATCTCCCCTCGTATTTCTGGGTAGTTTCCGAGCTCACAAGATCCGTCCTGCCTCCTTAATATGAAACGTATTGATCGGACTAAATTAACAGTATCGTAGGTTCCCAAGGGTGACAGGAGCCGAGTTGCTCCCTGACATCAAATCGACTGGTGTTAGTTGTTGCCGTTTTGTCCCGAGAATAATGATGTCTATTCGGTCTCATCCTTGGGAGGTGTGCTCTGGCTTTCCACTTCGTTGCATGACGGGTTCAAACGAAAGGAGCAACCATGGATAGTACCTTCTTAGTATTTACGGGTGTGCTGCTCGCGATCTGATCGGCACCCTTCGTCCTTCCAATTGGTTATCTTCTTCGAGCGGCAGGCGAATGAAGCGACGGCGAATCCGATGAACTATTCTTGAATCATCTTGGCTCGCGTTTGTAGGTAGGCATTACGGACTGCAGCGTAGAGATCCAGGGTGGATTCTTCGACACCCTCATACTTCTCTAGATTCAACGAGCGGCTGTTCACAATTTCCATTCCACGGACGCCAATGAGTATCAGAGAACTTTTGGCAGTATTCGCCTCGAGGAGCGAAGGAATGGCATCAGTCCCGATAATCGGAAAGACCAACCAGTAAATAGGATTGAGCACAATATCTCCAGCATAACCGACCAGGTCACGAGCCGTAAACGGCGGCAGAAAGGGGAGTACGATATAGGGCCCCGGCCTCACCCCGTAGAACCCGAGCGTCTGGCCGGTATCTTCTTCCGGCGTCGTAAGATTCAACCGATTGGCCACATCGATAAGTCCCCCGATTCCGGCCGTTGTGTTGATGAGGAATCGCCCAATCTCTATACCGGCGCCTTTGAACTTTCCCTGGAAAATATTGTTCATTAAGCGCGGCGTCACACGAGTGTTGTAGAAGAAATTGCTGATACCTATCTGAGCGAAATTGGGGACAATGGAGTTATAGCCTTTAGCTACCGGCTTCAGCGCCAAACGATCGAACTCTTGGTTAAAGTGGAACATCTTCGAGTTGAACGGTTCCCACGGATCATACTCTTCGATCGTCTCTTCGCCAGGCTTGGCAAACGGATCGAACGGTTCTTCAGCAGAAACCTCGTGAGTTGGTACAGCTGAGGGGTTGGTCTTGTGAGAAGCATCGGCAATCAGAACTGGTGGGGCGTTCTGCTCGATGTTGGGGGTGAGCGAGCTTGTCGAGCCTTTTTGAACGGCGCAACCGGAGAGTAGGATCAACGAGACGGCAAAAACAACCGCATATTCACCTCGCCTGAAGCAGACCGGCCTCCACCCAGGTTTTGTCCTCATTCTTAGGATAACCTCTTGAGATTAATGGAACGGGCATCGACAATGGGCTCCGCAATGTACCAAAAGTCGGTTCAACCGCCAATCATTTATTTCTGAACTGTTCTCCTGGAAAAGCAGTTGACGGACATCCGCCTCGCGATCCTGACATCATCGTTGCGGCACTCTTATCCGTGAGCACCAGCCACACAATGCCGGAACCACATGACATGGACGAGGTTAGCAGGCTGTGGAATAGTCGATTTATGTGTTTCGACAGGCCTGTCCTGAGTTAGTCGAAGGACTCAGCACGAACGGAAAACCTCAGTATATTCAATGATCACTCCGTTCGTCCTGAGGCCATCGAAGGGTGAACGGAGGGTTTTCCGGGACCTATTAGACGATTTTCACGCCGCCGGGCCGTTCGATCAGCTCGATTTCATAGCCGTCGGGCGCGTCGATGAAGACGAACCGGCTGCCCGAAGAGGTAGTCGTCGGGCCATCGGTGATCGTGACCTCCTGCGCATTGAGCGATGCGATCGTTTCGTCGAGGCTTTCGACTTGAAAGGCCAGATGGACGAGATCCTCCTGAACTTTCACCGGCCCACTTGGAGGGAAACTGGTCAATTCGATCAGTTCGTCACTGTTGGGCACTCTCAGAAAGGCAAGCTGGGATCCGCGAGGAGAGGTCTTTCGCTCGAGCACCTCAAGGCCCAATACGGTCGTGTAAAACTGGATGGTCTCATCCAAATCGCTGACCCGCATCCTTGTATGTAAAAACTTTCTTACCTTCATCAACTCTTTCCTATATGTGAAATAGTTGCCAAATCGCCAGTGAAACAAAGAACCAAAACAGGAATCCGACGATCTCAACGCTTACCACATGGCGCTCAAGATTACGGAAACCCGGCGGGCGTAGGATCAAGCGTCCTGTTCTTAAACAAACGACAGAGACAAAAAATTCGTAAAGCGATTCCAACAGCGCTTGAACCATTGCTTAGCTAACTCCTTGTTGGGCCCGCCGTCTTGCGAAGCAGGATCTCAGCACTACCCGGAATCAGAAAATTGGGCATGGGGCCGATTTCCTGATAGCCATGTTTCTTGTAAAAGGCTCGTGCTGATTCGTTGAAATCCGATACACAAGCGAAGAGATTCTTGGTCCTCTTGAAGACCAGCTCCTCGATGTGCCGCAGCAGTTGACCGCCGATTCCCTTTTGGCGAGCCCATATCGCCACCCCCAAGAGCTCCAGATAGTCGCCCAAGAGAAACTTCTGCTTCACGATGGCGACGCCTGCCACTTTCTCTTCAAGGAGAGCGACATAACAGTCTCGCCCCTGCGGAGTCGGGCAAAAAATGCGATTCCAATCGTTCTTTGAATAACCGAGTGTCTTCCAAGGGTCGGATTCCCCCAGCAGGTGGACGACGGCATTGCGATCGTCCGGGTCCATGTCCCTGATAACCGGGTCAGTCATGGGTTTGGGGCTTGCAGGTCAACAACTCGCTGACGGTCATGGGTTGGAGGCCTTTACGAGGAAGGACGTCCGTTGCCAGTTGTTCAATCACCTGTCGGGTTTGCTTACCTTTGCCGTTCGCGTGGAAGACGATGATGCTTCCCGGTTTGGCACGAGCGGCAACTCCGGTGAGAATTTGCTCGGCGGAGAGTGTGGGGTCCGGATCGCCCGATTCGATATTCCATTGGATGAATCGCAGGCGGAGCAGCTTCACCACGGCGATGGTCACGTCGTTGTATTCTCCATACGGTGGTCGAAACAACGTCGCTTCATGGGCATAACGTTCCTGCAACAGTTTGACGGGGCCGAGAATCTCCCTGCGCTGTTCGTCGGCATCGTGCATGGGAAGGTGGGCATGCACCTCACCGTGCGTGCCCACTTCAAAAAATCCTAGACCTAATAGATGGGTCACTTCCGGTTGGTGTTTTGCCATCCACGTGCCGGACATGAAGAAGGTGGCGGGGATACGATGCGTGATCAGATAGTCCATCAACGGCTGATCGTAACCGGACCCCTTACGCACGGGACAGAGATCGAACGTCAATGCCACGCCCGGGCATGTCGGTGGGCCGGACTTGACAACTTGGGCAAGACCGTCCGGTGGAACGAATGGCCCAGAGGTCGTCACTAACAGGAGGCCTAGCAGAAGGCGTAACCGTACGTGTCGCCGCATAATGGTCAGTATACCTGAACCGGTGGAGAAGAATTGACCCTTTGCGTATTCGGCTGGTACGGTGTGATCTATGCGGATGCCTTCCTGGGAAATCGGCCGAGCGTTGGGAATTCCGATCCGCATCCATGCCTCATGGTTTCTGGTCTTTCTCCTGGTCACATGGTCTCTCTCGACCAGCTATCTGCCCGAAAGTTTACCGGGCCTCACTCCCGAGCGTTACTGGGCGATGGGCGGCCTCGCGGCGGTACTGTTATTCCTCTCCGTCCTCTTGCATGAGCTCGGCCATTCTTACGTTGCGTTGTACTATCGCATCCCTATTGAAAAGATCACGCTCTTCATATTCGGCGGTGTGGCTCACATGCGGAAAGAAGCTCCGACACCCCTTGCCGAATTCCTCATTGCGTTGGCCGGTCCGGCGGTAAGCTTTGTGATCGGCGGGCTTTGTTTTGTCTTTGTGGAGCTGGCCCAGGCGATTCAACGGCAACATGGCCTTCAGGGTTGGATCATGCTCGGAGCCCTGTTGGGCTTCGTCAATATGCAACTCGGCCTCTTCAATATGATTCCGGGTTTTCCGCTGGACGGTGGGCGGGTGTTACGTGCAGGATTGTGGGCCTGGGGAAACGATTTTTATCGGGCCACCAAACAAGCCGCAGTGGTCGGTCTTGCGTTTGGATTAGTGCTTGGACTGGTCGGCCTTGTTGTGATGTACGGAGCCGTGAGCGGCGGATTGCCCGCTTCGATGGCATCGAACGGCGGGTGGATTCTCATCATCGGTATGTTTCTCTTCGCCGCGGCTCTGGCGAGTCGTCGCCAAGCCGCCATCCGTCAGTCACTGGCGACGGTCCCTATTCGAGATTTAATGGTGACGACGGTTGTCTCAATCCCGTCGCATTGCACCCTGGATGAGGCGGTAAACCAGTACTTCCAGTCCTATGGCTACGGCGGCTTTCCGGTATTGGAGGATGGACGCCTGGTGGGACTCATCACCGTTCTTGAAATTCAGAACCTGCCGCCGTCGCTGTGGCCCTGGCGCCGGGTCGAACAGGTGATGCGCCCACATTCGGAGTCGTTGGTGATCGAGCCGGATATTCCTGTGATTCATGCCATGGAGCGCATGGCCCATGAAAGATGGGATCGATTGGTCGTCATGCAGAATGGGGAAATTGTCGGACTCGTTACCCATTCAGCCATCGTGCATTTTCTGCAGCTAAGAAATTCTTCCGGCCGATAATCAATTCATTGCTCTTCTCATGTCTTGCCCATATCCAATGACTATTGACCGATGACCAGTGACTCTTTCCCTTTCCGATCGACCGATCACCCGTCCTCCCGAGCCACGGAAGTATCTCCTCGATGGTGCCAGCTGGACCGACTCTCCTAGGCCTCATAAGCCTTCGTTGTCGGCGAGACGCGGGCGGCTTGTTGCAGCTTGTGGGCGATGATGCCCCCGAAGAGGAAGAGCCCGGCGGAATAATAGACCCACAACAGCAAGAGGACGACTTCCAGCAACGATCCATAGAGCCGAGCATAGACTGTGGCATACTCGCTATAGCTGACGAACAGCAACTTGGCTGCGACCCAAAGTAGGCTAAAGATCAGGGCTCCAGCCATTGCGGCTCGCCAGCGAGGACGGCGGCGAGGAACAAGGCGGTACAATAGGCTGACGGTCAGGAATGCGAGGGCAAAGGGCAGAGTGTAGGTCAGATGAAAATCATGGGCGGCCAGGGCAACGAGATCGAGTCCCCAGAACCGAGGCGCGTAGGTGGTTAAAAAGGCGATGATTTGCGTGCCCACATACGCCATAAGCAGCAGCAGCCCGGTGGACCACAAGAGCGCGATGGAAATTGCGGTTGAAATCAATGGGTGACGCTTTTGAGTGCTCTCAAACACCACGTTGAGCGCATAGTCGAGTTCATAAAAGACGAGGCCTCCAAACCAGAAGAACGAGAGAAACACGAGCCACCGCACGTGTTCCAATGCACTGATCCGATGAAGCTCTTCGGCCAGCCGCTCGCCTAAAGAGGGGAGGAATCCCTTGAGGAAGCTCAGCATGAACTGTTCGCCGATGGCATTCTGACTGACGAGAAAACTGATTCCATACAGGAGGAGAAACGCGAGCGGAAACAGCGAGAGCAGCGAAAAGAAGGCCAAAGATGCGGCGAGGCTGGCGCAGCCCTGCTGCAAAAAGGACTTCAGGACGTCAAGAAGGAAACGGAGGATATTCATGAGGTCTCACATGCACATGTGAGTCATTCGCATAATAGGAGTGACGCGAGAACGGAGCTGGAGGGCTATTGTAGCGGCTTCATCTTAATGTCGATACCGCCCGCATGGCGAGCTGCACGACCGGATTGGGGTAGATCCCGAAGATCACCACTCCAGCCACTGCGCAGGCCAGCACGATGGAGAAGGTCGGCGACATGACCAACTGAGGAGCGCTATCCGTGACGTCACTCGGCTCACGCATGTACATGACCATCACCACTCGGAGATAGTAATAGGCCGACACGGCGGCAAAAATCAGCGCGATGACCGCCAGCCACGTCATGCCGGCTTCCACGGCAGACATAAAGACGTAAAATTTTCCGATGAATCCTGCGGTGGGAGGAATGCCCGCCAGGGAGACCATGAAGATCAACATGAGCAACGCCGCCACAGGATGACGTTTGGACAGACCGGTGAAGTCCTCGATCTCATCTCCTTCCATCCCGTCTTTGCGAAGCATGGCGGCGATGGCGAATGCGCCGAAGGTCATGAATGTGTAGAGCGCAAGATAGAGCAACACGCTTGCGATACCCGAAGAGTTTTCTAACCGTCCGGCCGCCACCACGCCGATCAAGGCATAGCCGGCATGGGCAATGCTCGAGTACGCGAGCATCCGCTTGATGTTCGTCTGCACCAACGCAACGACATTTCCCAACACCAGGGTGGCGAGGCAGATCAGGAGGAAAATGGCGGACCAGTTGGCCTTCAAGCCGCCGAGCCCCTCAATAAATACCCGGAGAAAGGCGCCGAAGCTGGCGGCTTTGGATGCCACGGCCATGAAGGCGGTGACCGAGGTTGGGGCGCCTTGATAGACGTCCGGCGTCCACATATGAAACGGCACGACGGCGAGTTTGAAGCCGAATCCAACCGCGAGGAGGATCGTTGCGAATAACAGTAAGGGATCGTCCAGGCTCTGCCCCGCGATCGCTGTGGCAATGGCCGGAAGCCTGGTGCTTCCGGTAGCTCCATAGAGGAGTGAGATGCCGTACAAGAGGATACCGGATGAAAAGGCGCCTAGTACGAAGTATTTGGCGGAGGCTTCAAGCGAACGAGGTTCCGATCGCTTCAGCCCCGCCATCACGTAGAGCGCGAGGGACATAAGTTCACTACCGAGATAGATCGTCAGCAAGTCGGCTGCCGATACCATCACCATCATCCCTGCGAGAGCAAGCAGGACAAAGCCATAGTATTCGCCGAAGTACAGCCGCTCTTCCTTGAGGTACGAATGCGACAGGAGAATCGTGAGGCCGGTGACAAAATAAAGCAGCAGCTTCCAAAAGGCTCCATAGGTGTCGATGACCACCAGCCCGCTGAAAGCCTCGACGGGAGCTCGCATCTGCGAGGCCGTCAACCCCATGCAAATGGCGAGGGTTCCCAGACTCAGCCACACCAGCCCGTCTTTGTCGGATGGGCGCAGTACCGGATCGAGCACAAGCACAATGCAGGCAGCGGTGATGACCAACAGCTCCGGCAGAACGAGGAACAGGTCTCCGACAGAGAAGGTCATGGCTGTCTGCCCTCCGCCTCGGTACTCGTGAAGTCCGCTTCGCCGCCCGCATCGACGAGTCTGCCCGCATCGCCGACTCCGCGAGGCGTGCGAGGCGTGTGAAGCCCTTGGCTTAGGGTTGAAACCTGCTCAGAAGCCGGCGGCAAGACGCGAGCGATGACCTTCTCGACGCTTGGGTGCATGCGGGTCAGGATGGGGTTAGGGAACAACCCGATCGCAAAGATCAATACGACGAGCGGCACCAGGGTAACCGTCTCGCGCAGGTTGACATCACGTAGTTTCGGAAGCATGTGCGGAGCCGGCACGCCGAATGCGACACGTTGAACCATCCAGAGCAAGTAGGCGGCGGCGAGGATGATTCCCAATGAGGCGAAGGCTGTGGCGATCTTGCTCCAGAGGAAGGTGCCTATCAGAACCATAAACTCCCCGACAAAACTGTTCGTGCCGGGCAATCCCAACGAAGACAATGCAAAAATGACCAGGAACGTCGCATACCGCGGCATGGGCCTAGTCAGCCCTATATTGTCCGCGATCTGGCGGCTGTGGGTGCGTTCGTAAATCACCCCCACGCAGAGAAAGAGCCCCCCGGTCGTGATCCCGTGATTTACCATCTGCATCACAGCGCCTTCGATTCCTTGAATGTTAAACATGAATAGGCCGAGCGTGACGAACCCCATGTGGCTCACGCTCGAATAGGCGATGAGCTTTTTCAGGTCGGCTTGGGCCAGCGCCATGTAGGCGCCATAGATGATGGCGATAATCGAGAGGACCACCATCAAGGGCGTAAAGGTTTGGGATGCGTCCGGCAACATCGGCAAACTGAAGCGCACGAATCCATAGGCGCCCATCTTGAGCAGAACGCTGGCGAGAATCACGCTGCCTGCCGTCGGCGCTTCTACGTGCGCATCGGGCAACCAGGTATGGAGAGGAAACATGGGAACCTTGACGGCGAATGCGGCGAAGAACGCGAGAAAGAGCCAGAACTGCATTGACTTGGAATAGGTGGCCTGACTCAATTGAAGAATGTCGAATGTATGGCCACCCTGAAAATACAACACCAAAATCGCGACCAGCAGCAAGACGCTGCCGGTGAAGGTATAGAGAAAGAATTTAATCGCGGCATAGAGTCGATTGGGTCCTCCCCAAACTCCTATCAGGAGGTACATGGGGATCAGCATCGCCTCCCAGAACACATAGAACAGTACGAAATCGAGAGCCGCGAACACTCCGATCATGGCGCCTTCCATGATCAGCAGCATGGCCATGAAGCTCTGGACTCTCGATTCGATGGAGTGCCAAGAAATCAGGACGCAGAGCGGCATCAGGACCGTCGTCATGAGGACCAACGGCAGACTGATGCCATCGAGACCCAGCCGATAATGAATCGGCGGCGACGAGATCCACAGGGCCGATTCCATGAACTGCATGTGGCTGGAGGAGGCATCGAACAACCACCAGAGCGGGAGTGAAATCAGTAAGTCAGCGACGGTGGCGGCGAGGGCGATGAGCCGAGCCGAGGAGTCCTTCACGAAAAAGACCGCAGCCGCTCCGATCAGCGGGAGACAGATCAGTGCCGTAAGCCAAGGAAAGGAATGTGTCATCGGTTAATAGTCTTTCAGACCTCGCCACAGGCGGGTCGTTCATCATCGGTCAGTGGTCATCGGAGTGAGGCACATGCTCTCCATGCATTGTCCTCTCCGATGACTAATGAACAGTGATCATTGACTTTCCTCCTAGGAAATCAGAAAGACCGTCATGATCACAACAATCCCGACCGCCATCGCCAGCGCGTAATGCTGGGTCTGCCCGCTCTGGATCAGTCTCAATAACCATCCACCCCAGGCAACACCGCGCGCGACGCCGTTGACCGCTCCGTCGATGAGATTGACGTCGACCCGTTTCCAGAGCTCTGAAGCGGTCGTACATGTTGGTCTGACAAACAGCTGGTCGTAGGCTTCGTCGACATACCATTTATTCAACGAGCCACGATACAGGCTGCCCAACTGTTTGGCCAAGCGCTCCGGGAGATCCGGGTTGAGCACATAGACGTAATAGGCGGCGGCAATGCCGATCAGACCCATCGCTGTCGCCGCAGCCATAATCATGAGCCCATCCGAGCCATGGTGAATAGCCGCTTCAGTTCCGGTTGAAAAGACCGGCTCCAGGAACGATGGGATGCCGAGATAACCGGTCAAAATACTGAAGAATGCCAGAATGATGAGCGGTGTGGTGATCGTTTGCGAGGGTTCATGGAGATGTTCCGCATGGTGCGGATCAACATGGGACGTGCCCCAGAACGTCACGAACACGAGCCTGAAGCTGTAGAAGGCTGTCAGGAGAGCCGTCAGCAGCCCGAAGATCGCCAGTACCTGGCCAAGTGTACCCGACGACCAGGCGGACACGAGGATGTCATCCTTACTGAAGAATCCTGCCGTTAAAGGAAAGCCGGCGAGCGCCAGCGAACCGATCACAAACGTCCAGTAGGTAATCGGTAACTTGTCTTTGAGGCCACCCATGTGTCGCATGTCCTGTTCATGATGCAGAGCGATAATGACAGAGCCACAGCCCAGGAAAAGCAAGGCTTTGAACGCGCCATGTGTCAATAAGTGATACATGCCGGAGGCGTAAGCTCCGAGCCCGCAAGCCATCATCATGTAACCGAGCTGACTGACCGTCGAATACGCGACCACACGTTTGATGTCGGTTTGAGTCAACGCAATCGTGGCGCCGAGGACCATCGTCGTCGCGCCTGTAATAGCGACCACGCTCATCGCGGTCGGAGAAAGGTTATAGATCGGGGCGAGACGTGCCACCATGAAGACGCCGGCTGTGACCATCGTAGCGGCATGAATGAGTGCCGAAATCGGCGTGGGCCCCTCCATCGCGTCAGGCAGCCAGACATGAAGCGGAACTTGGGCGGATTTGCCTACCGCACCGGTGAAGAGCAAGAGTGCGATAAGAGTAAAGACGGAAACCTCCCAGGTTCCACCGAAAGGTCCGAGAAGGTTCATCGTGAGATCCTTCGCTTCGTGAGCGGCGGGGAAAATCTCGTGATAGTTGAGCGATCCGAAACTGTACCAGACGAGCAGAAGGCCCAGCATGAACCCGAAATCGCCCACGCGATTCACCAAGAAAGCCTTGGTCGCAGCTGCACAGGCGGAAGCACGTTCGTACCAATGGCCGATCAGCAGGTAGGAACACAGCCCCACGGCTTCCCAGAACACGAAGAGCTGCAGCAGGTTATCGGCCAAAACCAACATCAACATGGAAAAGGTGAACAGGGCGATGTAGCTGAAGAAACGGGCATAGCCCGGCTCGCCGTGCATGTAGCCGATCGTATAGACATGCACGAGCGAGCTGACACCGGTGACCAGCAAGAGCATCACGGCGGTCAGCCGGTCGATATGGAGACCGATGTGAATGTCGAGATTCCCGGATGTAAGCCAGGTATACAGCGGAACTGAAATGACGGAGCCGGAAGTCACTTCTAAAAAGGCCGCCACCGACAAGACGAGCGACAACACGACCGCCGGAACCGCGACAAGGTGGGCGCGGTCTTTAATGTGCCAGCCGGCCAGGCCTAAGATGAGAAAAGCGCCCAGCGGAAGAAGTGGGATGAGGGAATACAGCATAAGCTCAGGAGCTGATAGCAGATGGCTGATAGCACGAGCTTCGGACCTCTGTCCGTGCCATTCGCCGTTCGCTATAAGCCATCTGGGAGTTGGTTACCATTTCAACAGATTGAACTCTTCCACGTTGATCGTGGATCTGGATCGGTGCAAGGCGATGATGATCGCAAGTCCGACTGCAACCTCCGCAGCCGCCACCGTCAAAGCAAAAAAAACGAACACTTGACCGCCAAGATCCTGAAGATGGTCGGAAAACGCGACAAAGTTAATGTTGGTTGCATTCAGCATCAGCTCCACGGACAGCAGGATGACGATGATGTTGCGCCGGATGAGCACACCCACAACGCCGGTCAGGAAGACGATGGCGCTCAAAATGAGGTAGTAAGAGATGGGAATCATCCTTGCCTCGTGAAACGTAAAACGTGAAAAGTAAACGGTTGAGAGGAAAAGGCGGCAGCCGGCAGACTCTTCCATGAACGACCGTCTAACATTTCACTCTCATATTTCACGGCTTTCAGAAAAGTCTCGTTTCGCGAGGACGATGGCGCCGATCATGGCCACTAAGAGAACCAAAGAGGCCACCTCGAAGGGGAATAAATAGGTTGAAAAAAGCGTCTTACCGATGGCCAACGTATTGTCGGCGGCGATGGCATCATGCGGTCCGGACCGGAGCGATGGACTGTCCGGATCGGTCGATCCCGCTCCGCCGGAGAGCAGCACGATGGACTCGATCACCAACGGCACACAGACAACGGCGGCGACCCGCCATTGGCTGTGGTAACGGTCGTCTTGTTTGACATTGAGCAACATGACGACGAAGAGATACAGCACGAGAATGGCTCCCGCATAGACGATGACCTGCACGGCCGCGAGGAATTCGGCATGGAGTATGACGAAGAGCCCAGCCATATGGAACAACATAACCAGTAAGGAAAGCGCGCTGTAGACGGGGTTTCTCAGCGCGACCACCAGCATGGAAGTTATGGCGATTATCCCGGCGAAGTAACCAAAAAACATCTGGGCCATGAGACGGTTCCTGGGTTAGAGGTTCGACCTGGGCCCGACTAACGCAACGGTGTTCCAGTCATCGCTCGTCCGATGAGTACTCTTTGAGAGTCAGTCCGGTTTTGACGGCACGTGCTTGAATGCCACGTTGAAGAACGCGACGTTGGGATGCTGTAGCTCCAGGCGTTTCTCGCGGGTCGGGAATGAACGGTCGCCGATTGCGAGCAATTGCTGTTTGTTCAGGTGGAGTTGGCGCTTGTCGTATACCGCCCACTCAAATTCTCTCGT
Source organism: Nitrospira sp. (assembly GCA_029194675.1). Classification (NCBI taxonomy): domain Bacteria; kingdom Pseudomonadati; phylum Nitrospirota; class Nitrospiria; order Nitrospirales; family Nitrospiraceae; genus Nitrospira; species Nitrospira sp. The sequence goes on from JARFXP010000003.1 coordinate 523,750, forward strand.
CATGCCCAGTGCATCGACAGGGCAGGCATCCACACACATCCCACAGAACAAGCAACGGGTCATGTCCATGTAATATTCTTTAGAGTAACGCTTCGTCGGCTCACCCGGCACTTCCGCGCTGACGACCCGGATAACGCGCGAGGGACAGGCTGCTTCACAGAGATCGCATCCCACGCACTTCTCGGTCCCATCGTCGTATCGGAGCAGCGCGAGCATGCCACGATAGTTGTCCGGCAGGGTGCGTTTTTCGTGAGGGTATTGCAAGGTCACCGGACGATAATTGAGCAGATGCGACAACGTCGCCTTCATGCCGACGAGGATCTCGTAGAACGTGATGGTCTTGAACCATTCGGACAGACTCAGACGCCTGGTGGTTGTCGTCGATGCCATGGTGGTCCCGTACGCTACTTCATCTGTTGGTAGACGAATACTGCAATAGATGTCACGACAATGTTACCCAATGCGATGGGCAGCATCACCTTCCAGCCGAACCTCATGAGCTGATCGTATCGCAGCCTTGGCAACGTGGCCCGGAGCCAGAAGAAGAGGAACAAGAAGGAGTATGTCTTGACCGCAAACCACATGATGTTCTCGACCCAAGCCAAGGACGGCAAACCGATGAGCGCCAGAATCGTTCCAGGGTACGGTGCATTCCATCCGCCGAGAAACAGGGCGGCGGCTACACAGGACACTAACATCATGTTGGCGTACTCGGCGAGGAAAAAGAACGCGAATCTGAGGCCGCTGTATTCAGTGAAGAAGCCGGCGACAAGCTCGCTCTCCGCTTCCGGCAGATCGAACGGGACACGATTGGTTTCGGCCACGACGGAGATCACGTAGACGACGAACGCAAAAATTTGCGGTGCCGGTAACGCGAAGAGGTACCAATTCCAAAAACCTCCGGCCTGGGCATCGGTGATTTTCACGAGGCTGAGCGAGCCGGCCAGAATCAACACCCCGACAATGGACAGTCCGACGTTGAGCTCGTAGCTGATGATCTGAGCAGCCGATCGTAGCCCGCCGAGCAAGGAGTATTTGCTGTTGGACGCCCATCCTCCCAGGATGATGCCATAGGCACTGATCGAGGCGAAGGCTAAGATGTACAGAATGCCGATGTTGATGTCAGTGATGATGAACGGCTTCACGGTGATGCCGCCGATCTCGAACGTCCAGTTCGGGCCCCAAGGAATAACCGCGAATCCGATGAATGTCGGAATCAAACAAAGAATCGGCGCCATGGTGAAGAGGAACTTGTTGGCACCGGCGGGGACAATGTCTTCCTTGAAAAACAGCTTGATGGCGTCCGCAAACGGTTGGAGAATGCCGTAGGGCCCCACCTCCATCGGACCCATGCGGTCCTGCATCCAGCCCAGGACTTTGCGTTCCGCAAGAGTGAGGATGAGGACTGTGATGACCACGATGCCCATGACCGCGGCGATCTGCGTAAGGGAGATGGCGAGACGCAATCCGAATTCAGTCACAATTGGACTCCTCGATGAGCATAGTCATCTGTGATGAAGCGCGTCATCACGCCACCTTCATGATAGACACCGTCGCTGTCCGAAACGACGGCGCTTGGGTGATCGGATCGATGGCGCATTCAAACAGTTGGACGGCAGCTTGACCAAAGTGATACGGGAACCATGCCGTTCCTTGTGGGATCCGCTCCATAATCTTGACCTCGGTCGTCATTTCCCCTGACGTGCTGGAGAGGCGGACCCGATCCCCATCCGACAAGGCAAAGCGTGCCGCGTCAGGTGGACTGATACGCAACCGGCCACTCCCTTCCACCTGTAACAGCCCTTTGGAGCGAGTGGATAACTTTCCGGAATGGAACAGGCTTTGACCTAGATCCAACCGCAGGGTTCCATCCGGCCTGGATTTCGGCGTCATGATCCGGTATCGCGTCGCAAGATCACGCTGATACCCCTCGGCGAGATAGTGATCTATGGCGGTACGGTCGACCTTTTGAGGCGACGGTGTGGGCCCCAGTGAGCCGTAGCCAGGAATAAGGCCCCGGATTTCCTTGAGGATCTCTTTGCTTTCGGCATACTCCATGGGTGAGTTCAACAGGATGGAAAGCGCAGAAAAGACTTCCCAGTCGGGGCGGCTTTCTCCGACAGGTTCGATCGACGGACGAACGGCCTGAACATGTCCCTCGGTATTGGTAAACGTCCCCTGTTTTTCCATCGAAGAGGCGGCCGGCAACACGACGTGGGCCAAGGCGGCCGTCTCGGTTAAAAACAGTTCCTGGCACACCAAGAGATCGAGGTTGCGCAGTGATTGCTCGGCATGTATCGTCGCGGGGAGACTTCCGACAGGATTCTCTCCGACGATGAACATCGCCTTGAGGGATCCCTCGTTGGCTCGCTTCAACATCTCGATGAGGGACGCTCCTCTGTCGGTCGGAAGTTCGGCTTTCCATTGCGTCGCGATCCTCTCGCGATCCGTGCTGTCGGCGAGGAGGCCGGCACCGGGAAGAAATTCAGTGACGGTTCCCATTTCGACCGCGCCCTGGTCGTTGTTTTCTTCGGCAAGCGGCGAAAAACCACAGCCGGGCTGATCCAACTTTCCTGTCAGAAGCAGCAGATCGAGGAGGGTCACACATCCGCTGTAACCATGTTCGCTCCGCAGCAAGAGCTGTCCAGCCAAGATGACGACCCGGCGTGCTCCTGCCGCCACCTTGGCCGCCCTCATAAAAGAATCCGGCTCAATTCCGGTCGCCGCCTGTAGGTCCCGCCAAGAGGTCTGTTGCAGCGCGCTCGTAATGGCGTCGACATATGCCGGCTGCCGTTGTGCGAGCTCCGGCTGTATCAAATTCTGTTCTACGACGCCCTTCACCAGACCCAGGATGGCGTTCTGCATCTCGCTGGGTGGGAGACAGAAGTGATGCTCAGAGAGGTTAGCGATATTACTGATCGTGTCGACGACCGGCTCCAGCGATTCGATCGTCATCAGTGTCGCCCGCCGTTTCTTCACCGCCTCTTTGACCTTGAGGCCCGTGATGGGATTCGTCTCGGTGATATTCGTGCCGACGAGGATCAGGACATCCGCATCCAGGATGTCGTCGAAGGTCACGGTCCACCGATGCGTCCCCTGCACGAGTTGCATGGCATGCAGGCCGTTGATATGACCGTAGCGCGCGCTGCTGTCGATGTTGTTGGTGCCGACGGCCAGGCGCATAAATTTCTGAAAGAGGTACAGTTCCTCGTTGGTGCAGCGGCCCGAGATCAATCCTCCGAAACTCTGTCCTCCGTGAGCGGCTTTAATCTCGCCGACGCGGGCGGCGACGTACTCCAGCGCTTCTTCCCACGTCGCCCGCACAAGCACGCCATCGCGACGAATGAGCGGATGCGTCAGACGATCCGGATGGCCGGCTGCATGGAACCCAAAAAATCCCCGAGCGCACAGGTCGCCGTTGTTGCGGCCCGCTCCATGCGCGGAGTTCACTTCAATGAGTTCCTGCCCCTTCGTCTGCACGGTGATCTGGCACCCATCTCCGCAGTAACCACAGATAGTGTCGGCTCGTTTCAGCATCCATGGCCGATACTCATACATGGACAGTCGGCTGGTAATCGCTCCAACCGGACAGATTTGCACACAGCCGCCGCAGAACTCGCAATTCAGAGGATGGGCGCCGAAGTACTTGATTTCCGTCATCGTGCCGCGACCGACCGGCGCCAGCGCCTTGACGTCCATCACTTCGTCGCAGTATCGGACACAGCGCAGACACTGCACGCAACGATTCATCTGCGTTTCGATCAGCGGACTGAAATATTCCTTTTGGAAGATGCGCTTGGTTTCAACGAACCGGCTGGACGCCGTGTACTGGTGCGAAAAGTCTTGAAGGTCGCACTTGCCCCCTTGATCGCAGACCGGACAGTCCAGCGGATGATTGGCAAGGATAAACTCGAGCACCGATTTATGGGCGTCGTCGACCACGGTGGTAGCGGTGCGTATGTTCATCCCTTCGTCGGCCGGTGTGCTGCAGGCCGTTTGAAGCTTGGGCATCTTTTCGATTTCAACCAGGCACATACGGCAATTGGCGTCCGGTTTGAGCTTCGGATGGTAGCAGAAATGTGGAATCATGACGCCGACGCGACGGGCTGCTTCGATCACCAACGTCCCCTTCGGGACGTGGACCGTCATTCCGTCGATCGTGACGTGAACCATCTGGGGTGTAGTCTCGGTCATGCTCTCCGTTATTCGTTAAGCGTCAAACGCAATGATCTGACGAATAACGATTCACGATTAACGTCTTAGTCCCACCGGCTCGGGTCGGATCAAATTCGCCGTCTCCGCTTCGTTGATGAGGTCGACATACTCCTGCCGCCAATGATTCAGCGTACTTTGAATCGGAGCGACTTCCGCGTCACCGAAGGCACAGACCGTTCGGCCTGCGATGTTTTTGCATAGATCCGACAAGGTTTCAAGATCCTCCATCCGGCCACGCTTCGCTAAGATTCTGCGCAGAGTCTGTACGAGCCAAGAACTGCCCTCTCGACAGGGGGTACATTTCCCACAGGACTCATGGTAGAAAAATTCCATCAGCCGAAGGGCGGCCCAGACCATGCTGGTGCCTTCCTCCATGACCGTCACGCCGCCGGACCCCAGCATCGATCCCGCCGCCGCAACGTGTTCAAAATCCAACTTGACGTCCAGATGGGCCGGAGTCAGAAACGGCGCAGACGCTCCACCGGGAATGAATGCTTTGATCGGCTTATCCGAACGCATGCCGCCGGCATGTTCGTAGACCAACTCGCGGACCGTCACCCCCATCGGAACTTCATAATTACCTGGTCGTTTCACATGCCCGCTGACGCAGAAGACTCTGGTGCCGGTGCTCTTCGGCGGCGAGCCGATTGCGGCAAACCATTCGGGGCCTCGGTTGATGATATGGGGGAGGTTCGCCAGCGTCTCGACGTTATTGACCACGGTCGGCTTGTTGTAGAGGCCATGCGTGGCTGGAAACGGAGGCTTGATGCGAGGGAGCCCGCGTTTGCCTTCGAGCGATTCCAAGAGGGCTGTTTCCTCGCCGCAGATATAGGCCCCCGCTCCCCGATGCACCCACACGTCTGCGTTGATGCCGGTGCCGAGAATGTTCTTTCCGATATACCCGGCGGCTCTTGCTTCGCCGATGGCCTGTTCCAAAATCCTCGAGCCCAGCACCATTTCCCCGCGGATGTAGATGTAGGCGGTTTCCGCACCGATGGCATAGCAGGCCAACACGATGCCTTCCAATACTTGATGGGGGTCTCGCTCCATGAGTTGACGATCCTTAAACGTACCGGGCTCGCTCTCATCGGCATTGCAGCACAGATAACGGGGGCCTTGATAATCTTTCGGCAGAAATCCCCATTTCACACCGGTCGGGAAGCCTGCGCCGCCTCGGCCGCGTAATCCGGACTGGCGGACCATCGCCGTCACATCCGGCGGGCCGATTTTCCCGAGCGTGTTGCGCAAGGCTTGATAGCCACCGGCCTGCTCATAATCCGTCAGCGACCCGGTATATCCAGGGTGCATCATATTCTTCAGAAGGACGAGTTCGTGCTTGGGCATAATGTCAGCGTTTCAACTCTCACCTTTCACGGCAACCGGTTCCGGCCACATAAAGGGTCCGCTTTTCAGCCGACTGGTTCCTGTCGATCGTAGATCGGCCAAAATTCGGTCCAGTTTGTCCTCAGTCAGCTGCTCATAGTAGTCATCGTTGATCTGCATCATGGGGCCGGTCCCGCATGCGGCCAAGCACTCCACTAAGCTGAGGCTGAACAGGCCGTCGACGGTCGACTCACCCGGGGCAATCCCTAGCTTCGCCCTGATCCATTCGATGACGGTATCTGAGCCGACGAGGGCGCACATGAGGGACTTGCACACCTGAATGTGGAACTTGCCCACTGGTTTCAGGTTAAACATCGTGTAAAACGTGATCGTCTCATAAACTTGCGGAGGCGTCAGCCTAAGAAGATGCGCAATTTCCTGCATCGCCGACTCGGATACATAGCCTTGATCGCGCTGGGCGACATAGAGCAGCGGAATCAAGGCAGAACGCTTGATCGGGTAGCGGCTCAGAATCTCTTCGATTTCTTTCCCGTACTTGTCCTTCAGCACGGTTCCTCCGCACATCCCTTTACCGAGGTGGCCGTACGCCTCATCTATCGCACTCCCCCATGACGACGTCGTATGTGCCGAAAATCGTGATGATGTCGGAGATCAAGTATCCACGCGCCATATGGTCGAACGCACCCATATGAATGAACGAGGGCGAGCGAATTTTCAATCGATAAGGGCGTGGAGATCCATCACTAATGATAAAAAATCCCAGTTCCCCCTTGGGCGCTTCGGTCGCGCAATAGGTTTCCCCCTTCGGCGGCTTGAACCCTTGGGTGAAGATGATGAAATGATGGATCAAGCTCTCCATGTCGCGCATGACTTGCTGCTTGGGCGGAGGAATGTATTGCGGCATATCGGCGATGATCGGCCCGGGCGGCATCTGATCGAGACATTGTGAAATGATCCGGGCGCTCTGACGCATCTCTTCAACGCGAATCCAATAGCGATCGTAGGTGTCGCCGTTTTTCCCGACCGGCACTTCCCAGTCCACCTTATTGTAAACCCCATAGGGTTCGAGTTTGCGGACGTCATAGGCCACCCCGGATCCCCGTAACGCGGGGCCGGTCATGCCGAAATTGATCGCATCTTCCCCGGAGATGACGGCGACATGTTTCGTCCGCCCCAACCAAATCCGGTTGCCTGCGAGCAGCGAATCATACTCGTTGACCTTCTCCGGAAACGTTTCCAAGAATGTTTTGAGGCGGGTGATCAATTCGGGAGTGAAGTCGCTGTCCACGCCGCCGATCCGATAGTAATTCAAGGTCAGCCTGGCTCCACACAGCCGTTCGAACATATCGAGCAAGGTTTCCCGCTCGCGAAAGGTCCAGAAGAAGATCGTCATGGCTCCGATATCCAGCGCCTGAGCACCCAACCAGAACAGATGTCCCAGAATGCGCTGCATCTCCGCGACGATGGTGCGAATATACTCGGCTCGTTCAGGCACGGTGATTCCGATGAGCTTCTCAACGGCGCGCACATAGGCATAATTATTGGCCATCGCGCAGACATAGTCGAGCCGGTCGGTATGGGGAATGATCTGCATGTAGGCGAGACCCTCAGCCAATTTCTCGACGCCTCGATGGAGGTACCCCAGATCCGGCGTCGCCTTGACGATCCTCTCTCCATCCAGTTCGAGAACGACTCGGACCACGCCGTGCGTGCTCGGATGTTGTGGGCCCATATTCAGCAACAGTTCTTCCCGCCGGTTCGATGAGGACCCGGTCGGCTCGGAAAGGAACAACTTCTTCTCAGCCTCGGGAACCTCGCCTTCGATGTGGTCGACCGGCGGTTCATCGAGGCGCGGGATAAAGTCGAACTGACTCCGCCACCCTCGGCCCTCCGCCGGGAAGTCCTTCCGCAACGGATACCCTTCCGCATAGTCTTCCGGAAGGAGGATGCGGCGTAGGTCCGGATGCCCTGAAAACCGGATTCCCATCATGTCGTAGACTTCGCGTTCCAAGAATGTCGCGCCGCGCCAGATGCTTGTTACTGAATCCAGCGACGGGTTGTCTTCGGTGACCCGCGTTTTCAGGCGAATCCGCCTGCCGTGCGGGAGCGACAACAAGAGATAGATGACCTCAAACCGCTGCTGATCGACCGGATAGTCGGCGGAGCAGATATCGGTGATATGGTCGAAACAAGCCTCCTGGTCATCGTGCAAAAAACGAGCGACCTCCAAGATCCTCGGCGCAGCGACATGAATGGTCACTTCCGATCGCGCCGTGTCGACATCGATGGAAAGCACAGCCGCCGGGAACTTTTTGAGCAATGTTTCAGTGAGGGATTGCATAGTTTCTTCAATCGCAAAGTGTGAAAATTGGAAAGCCCGCAAGGCGAAGGCCTTCGCAAAGGCTCGATACTTTCATGCTTTAGCACTTTCCCACTTTGTTTCGTACGTCCCCCTGAATCTATTTCACGAATACTCTCTCTCGCTGGATCTTTTCCTGTAACTTCAACAGTCCGTCCAGTAAGGCTTCCGGTCTCGGCGGGCAACCGGGCACATAGACATCAACCGGCACGATCTGATCCACACCCTGGACGACCGCATAGCTGTTGTAGTGATTGCCGGATGTCGCGCACGAGCCCATGCACATTACATATCGAGGCTCAGGCATTTGGTCGTAGATCCGTCGAATGACCGGCGCCATCTTGCGAGAAACCGTTCCCGCGACAATCATGAGGTCAGATTGCCTGGGGGATGCGCGAAAGACACCGGCGCCGAAGCGGTCCAGGTCATAACGGGAGGAGACGCTGGCGATCATTTCAATGGCGCAGCAGGCCAGCCCAAAAGTCATGGGCCACAGTGCCGACTTCCTCGCCCAGTTGACGACCGCGTCCAGATTCGTCGTCACGATATTCGCGTCAAACTGTCGCTCAAGTAAACTCATCCTCTTTTTGCCTCCCTCACAGCGAGAATGGTGAGCGGGTGGCGTCGGCACCAGGACCCATTCGCCCGCAGCGAAAGGGACCCACTGGGGGATGGGTGGAGCGAGGACGAATGGGTCGGACGACGACAGGACCCGCTCAGTCCCATTCGAGCGCTCCTTTCTTCCATGCGTACCAGAACCCAACCACGAGGATAGCAATGAACAGGACCATCTCCACTAATCCAACCAGCCCAAGACTGTTGAATGCAACCGCCCACGGGTAGAGAAAGACCACCTCGACATCGAAGATGACGAACAACATCGCGATGATGTAGTACCGCATCGGAAACTGTACCCGAGCATCCTGGAAGAGCGGACTTCCGCTTTCATACGGGGCCAGCTTTGCCCGATAGGGCTGGTTCGGACGGACAAACTTCCCGAGCAAGAGAATCAGCGTTCCGAGCGCGATACCCACCCCGATAAAAATGAGGATCGGGAGATAGTTTTCCGGTACGGGTGAATCGCCCATATAAACCTCAGAACAGGTGACCGAACGTCGGTGCCGCCGCCATCCGAAATTCCTCACGCAGCTGATTGCGTTGTGAGCGCGGAACCAAAGAACGGTTTGTACTGCAAACCGTCGAGTTCAGGCTGCCGGATTCCCTTGTGTTGGATGAGGACCTTGAACGTCGTGCCCATCCCGTTTGGTCTCAGCAGATGAATCGCCTCTTTGAACTGCGGGCCGTCCTGCTCCAATTCCGCTATCATTTGCTCGACGCCGAGTCCCATGAGAAAACTCATCTGGTTCGTGAAGCCGGTCGTCTGGAGTTTCCACCCTTCACCGGCCGCCGCCAAGCTCGAAAAATCCACATGGGCTGTCATGTCCTGTTCGCCCACGCGCACAAACGGGTCTTCGTTTATCGTTTGTTGGAAATAGCAAAGGAACGTGCCGTGTTTTCTGTCGGATCGATAGAGGTCCTGTGCCGTGTGGCCGTAATCGATGGTGAGCACGAAGCCACGATCCAGATGCTGAGCGACTTGCTTCATCCAATCCGATGCGCGGAGATTGATCTCGGTTCGATAGCCTTCCGGCCAATCGGCGCTCACGCGGTGAAGCCGCTGGGCCAGTCTGTCCGACGACAGCGGCATCAGACATTCAACGAATCTCCCGTCTCGATAATCCACCCAGAGTTCCTCGATTCCCTTTGCCGTGACCTCAATGCGGTGGACCGGAAACGAGTCCACGAGTTCATTGCTGAAGAACAGACCGGTCAGACCTTGAGGGGCCACAGTCTCTAGGTCGTTCACCCATGTCAGTAGGGCTGCTCGATCCAACCAAGGAGCCAGGTTCCTGCGCTGCAACTCACGCATGGCCGGGCTTCGGTCTATCAGGACATACCGAAGATGCTGAAAAAGCGAATGATAGCGATGCGCGCATGTCGTCAAGACGTGGTTCGCCAGCAAACCTTTGCCGGGCCCCATCTCAACGATGGTAAAGGGATGGGGTTGACCGAGTAATCGGTACATCTGTTCGGCTTGTTTGGCCAGAGCTTGCCCAAGGATAGGATGGACATCTGAACTCGTGTAAAAATCACCCCGCCGGCCGATCCGTTCTTGCTTTGGTTCAGGGCTACGCATGTAATAGCCGAATTGCGGGTGATAGAGAGCCAACTCCATGAAACGAACAAACGGAATCGGGCCGGAAGCGGCGATCTCAGCGGCAATGGCAGCAACGAGTTCCGGATGGCCTAAGCTCACGGAAAGCTCCAATTCTTCACCTTCCAAGACGGAAAAAAGCGACACCCCGAGCCTGTGGGCAGCGCCTGCCCATCGCTGGGTGCTGAAGGGGGGGCTAGAGTAGCCTTCTGAAGTGCGTTAAGTCAAGACGAGGTCAGGGAGAATGGGTTGGTACGTTCCTCTGCGCGTACGTACGAGTTTTAGATCTTTGCTTCGCTCGCCAAAAGGAACGCCAACCGTTCTTGCCGAGGCACTGCGGCTGGCCCAAAGGATTGTGAGCAACACATCGCACTCCTCCACCGAGCACTCTCTTCACGCCCCGTGGCACTTTTTGTATTTTTTCCCGCTGCCGCAAGGGCATGGATCATTGCGGCCGACCTTGTTTTCGGCTCGGTGGACGGGAGCCGGCGCAGCCGCCGGCTCGTCGCCACGATTCAAGGTGAGCCTGGGCTGCGGACGCGAGATGACCGGTTGCGGTGAGTGCGCCGGTTGTTCTCCTTCGTGGCGGACCGCCTGCACATGAAACAGTCGATCGAGCGTATCGGATTTGATTCGTTCCATCATGCCGGCGAAGAGGTCAAACCCTTCACGTTTATACTCAATCAGTGGATCTTTCTGTCCGTAGCCGCGGAGACCGATACCGTCGCGCAGGTGGTCCATCGCAAGCAGATGATCCTTCCAATGATGATCGATCACCTGGAGCATGAACGTCTTCTCAAGAAAACGCATCAGGTCTGAGCTTAGTTCTTGTTCTTTTCTAGTATAGGCGTCCCGCACGTGGGCTCGAAGGTCTTCCTGTAATGCGTCACGTCCGACGTCGCGCAGCGAGTCTCCCCCGTCGTGCTTACCCTGGGTGATATCCAACCCGAACTGACTCTGCATGACCTCAGTTAAACCTTTGACGTCCCATTCCTCAGGGTATTGATCGGGGGGACAATACACATTGAGGGACGATTCCACGGAACCGGCCATCATGTCATGAAGGTCATTGGTGAGGTTGTCTCCGTTCAGCACGGCCCGGCGATGTCGATAGATCACTTCGCGCTGCTTGTTCATGACGTCGTCGTATTCAAGCAGCTGTTTGCGGATTTCAAAGTTATGCGCTTCAACTTTCTTTTGGGCGTTCGCGATCGCGCGAGTCACCATCCCGTGTTCGATGGGGATGCCTTCCTCCATGCCGAGCTTGAGCATCAGCTGTGACACCCGTTCCGAAGCGAAGATCCGCATCAGGTCGTCTTCCAACGATAGGTAGAATCTCGATGTTCCTGGATCGCCCTGGCGGCCTGCCCGTCCTCGGAGCTGGTTGTCGATGCGGCGGCTCTCGTGTCGTTCCGTACCGAGGATATGGAGGCCGCCGGCCGCGAGGACTTCCTGCTTGTTCTTGTCGCAATCGGATCTGATGCCCTCATAGATTTCAAGCTTGCGGTTCTCCGGGAGGTTCTCTTCCCGATAGAGCACTTGCTTGTACATGAAGTCCGGATTGCCGCCTAATAGAATATCGGTGCCTCGACCCGCCATGTTCGTGGCAATGGTGACCGCGCCTTTACCGCCGGCTTGCGCGACGATTTCGGCTTCGCGTTCGTGCTGCTTGGCGTTGAGGACGTTGTGCTTGACCCCGTTGCGATTCAAGAGTCCGGCGAGTCTCTCCGACTTTTCGATCGAAATGGTTCCGACCAATACCGGCTGTCCGCGCTCATGGCATTCTTTGATCTCTTCGACGATCGCTGCGAACTTTTCCTTCTCGGTTCGATACACGACGTCGGCATAATCTTGCCGAATCATTTGGCGGTTGGTCGGCACGACGTTGACGTCGAGGTTATAGATCTTGGCGAATTCGGCGGCTTCCGTGTCCGCTGTACCGGTCATGCCGCTCAGTTTCTTGTACATGCGGAAGTAATTTTGAAAGGTCACCGACGCGAGCGTCTGATTCTCGTTGGCGATCTTCACGCCCTCTTTGGCCTCGACGGCTTGATGCAGCCCGTCGCTCCACCGCCGACCCGGCATTAAGCGGCCGGTAAATTCATCCACGATGATGACTTCGCCATCCTTTACGACGTAGTCCACGTCTCGTTTATAGAGCGTGTAGGCTTGCAAGGCTTTCACCACGTGATGGACCATGTCCATGTGGGCCGGATCGTACAGATTGTCGACGCCGAGAAGTTTTTCAACGCGCGCGTTGCCGTCTTCGGTGAGCGCAGCGGTTTTGGTCTTTTCTTCGATGGTGTAGTCCGCCTCGGCTTTGAGTTGCGGAATGATCGCGTTGATTCGGTAATAGAGGTCGGTGGTCTGGTCGGTCGGGCCTGAGATGATCAACGGCGTCCGCGCTTCATCGATCAAAATGCTGTCGACTTCGTCGACGATGGCGAAGTTCAACTCGCGTTGGACGCATTGATTCAAGTCGGTGACCACGAGGTTGTCGCGGAGATAGTCGAACCCATATTCGTTGTTGGTGCCGTAGGTGATGTCGGCGCGATACGCCTCAGGTCTTGTGCAAGGGCGAAGGTGTTGCAGTCGCTTATCGGACGCATCGTAGGTTGGGTCATAGATGAACGACGCGTCGTGTTGAATGATGCCGGTGGATAGACCCAACGCATGGTAGAGCTGCCCCATCCACTGGGCGTCACGCTTGGCGAGATAATCGTTGACGGTGACGAGATGGGCGCCTTTACCTTCGAGCGCATTCAGATAGATGGGGAGCGTTGCCACCAAGGTCTTCCCTTCACCGGTTTTCATTTCAGCGATGCGGCCACGGTGGAGAATCATCCCGCCGATCAGTTGCACGTCGAAATGCCGCATGTTGAGCTTGCGCCGGGACATTTCTCGGCACACGGCAAACGCTTCGGGCAAGATGTCGTCCAGCGTCTGACCTGCTTCAAGCCGCTTCTTGAAGTCCTGTGTCTTGTCCGCAAGGGCTTGATCGGAGAGCGGCGTGAGTCCGGCCTCCAAGCCGTTGATCTGCTCCACGATCGGCCGGAGGGTCTTGATTTCGCGGTCGTTTTTACTGCCGAAGATCAGATTGAGTACTTGCGTGACCATAGGAGTAAGAAAGGCATTCGTCGTTCTGTAGATGAATTTGATGTCGAAAAGATCTGCCCAGTATACAGGATCTTTCCGATGAATCCTACTCGAACCTCCAGCGACCTCAGCGCTGCCTTGACAAGCGTCATCCGAGTCACCTAGGATTCAATCTAGTTGCATTTCTAGCATCTTGTTGTCTGTCCAGCTACGCGTGAGCTTTTTTAGAAGTGCCTGCGATGAAGTGCCCGTTCCGAAAAGTCCTGTCGATTTCACTAATACTCTGCATTCTTGCGGTCGGCGGTTTGGCCCAAGCTCAAGCAGCTGAACACGCCGGACACCATGCGCAACATCAATCGGCGACACACGGGACGCTCCTCTGTTCCTGGATGTGTGCCGCCGGCACGGTGCTCGATAGTGCCGTCGTTCTGATTCAGGTTGAACAAAGTCCAAACGCGTTTATCCCTCTCACTCAGTCATCGCCCCCTTCAATCGATGCCCCCTGGACTTCTCCCAGCCGAGCTCCCCCGTCCTTCTCGCTGTAATCTTTGCTATTCCGTCGGAGCTATTTCGTCGTACAAGGACCCGTGAATGGTCCGACGGCGTGTGGATCAAGAAGATTCCTTAAGAGAAGGAGGCTGCGCCTTAGATCGTGGTCAAGCGTTCCATACTCACGTGCTTGCTCGGGTTTGCGATCATCCTCGCATGGCCCGCTGTTCGAACTGCAGAGGCATCCTGCGGAGCGGTGTCGTGTTTTGTCACGATCGGTTCTCAGCAACAGGTTGCAATGGAGGGGCTGCTGACAATCAACGGCATTTACAGTTACACACCGATGCGTCTGCTCCCCGGAACAAACGGCATCATTCCCGGCATCGATACGACAGAACGACAGCTGATTCTGGACCATCATCAAGAGACTAGGACCATTACTCAAACGGGAACCTTCGATCTCAACTACGGACTGACAGAACGGTGGGGAGTGCAAATCACCATGCCCTACATGTGGCGTACACATCATCACATCGATGGTCTAGGCGAAGACGGTCCAAATGGCGAAGGCGAGCCCACCACTTTTTCGTCGGACGGACTCGGAGATATGCGTGTCGGCGTCAAATACAATTTTTTGCCTACTTTGAGAAGCATGGCGGTGTTGGGATTCGGCGTGTATCTTCCAACTGGCGTCACGGATGCACCCGACAGTACCGGGGCTTTGATGGAGCCGACCACCCAGCTGGGGCGCGGGCAAGTCGGCTTGAATCCCACGATCTACCAAACCTTCGAAGTGATTCCGCATCGGTTGAGTCAGTTCGTCTTTGCGAGTTATCGGCACACGTTTCAAAACAATAAGGGATACCAGTTCGGGGATCAGTGGGATATCAATGGCGGGTTCAACCTCGTGACCGTTCCATGGCTCGTGCTGTCCGCGCAGCTCAATTACCGATATATGTTGCACGATAGCTTCAATAGTTCGTTACTGCGTTCCGCAACGCCCGCAGACGCGCCGGACTTTCCCGGTGAACCAGTTGTGATTGATCCGAACATCCAGAATCGATCGGTCCCGACCACCGGCTCAACGTTCCTCGCGTTTACTCCTGGATTTCAAATGAGTTTGGACGGCGTCATCAGCTCTGCCTGGACGGAAATGACATCGATCTATTTCTATTCGCAGATCCCGATGGTCCGAGATTCCAACAACAGCCTTGCTCAGGGTACCAGCTTCATTTTCGGGGTGACCAGGTCGTTTCAGTTACCCAGGTCGTTTCAGTTACTGAAAGGTAGTTCATAAGAAAGCTACGGTGATGATGAGGAGACTACGATGAAGAGAACCTACAACATGACTCTCTTAAGAATGATGATCCTGAGTCTTGTGCTGGCCATCTCTAGCGGCATGGTGTGGGGAATGGGTTCACGAGTGCCGGCGGTGGGGACAACCGCAGAGGATTTTCGCTTACCTGACCTGACGGGTAAGGAGCAGAGCTTGAGCCAATATCGAGGCCGGGTTGTGCTGGTGAACTTCTGGGCCACCTGGTGTAAGCCCTGCACGACGGAAATGCCCGCCATGCAGGCTATCTATGACAAGCTCCGTGAGAAGGGATTCGTGGTGTTGGCCATCAATGAACTGGAAGACGATGCCCAGGTGCGAGAGCACATCAAGCAACATGGCCATACGTTCCCGGTGCTCATGGATCGAGACAACAAGGTCGCGAACCAATTCGGGGTCTTCGGCCTCCCGGTCAGCGTGTTTATCGATGAAAAGGGCGTGGTCCAAGAATACATCAAGGGCGGGCTGCTGACCGAGCAAGTGATCCTCGACACGGTAGCGCGCATCCAGAAACCGGAATCGATGAAGGCTGCCTCTCTGCGATAGCCATGCGCATGACGATGAACGCAAAACGACCGGCCCTAGTCTGGGGATTGTTGCTCGTCATTGTGTTGATGAACGGGTTGATGGCCGCCCCTAGTGTGGGCCATGCCGAGCATCATGCCGACCATCAGGCAGGGACCCACTCATCCGGTCTCTGTGCATGGCTGTGTGCGGGCGGCGTGGGGATCGAGTCGTCGACAGTGCAGTTGAATTCAGCACTCCAGCTCCTTGAATGGGTCAGCATTCCTTCCTTTGACGTAGTCCTCAGTGTGGTCTCGTTGCCGTACTTCTTCCGTGGGCCTCCCGCCTTTCTTTCGTAGCGTTCGCAGTCTGTAGCAGTTTTCTTAACAACCGAGTCTTGCGGTGGGGTCCGATGTGCGGATCTTGCCGTGCGATCAACAGAAGGATCATGGAATCATGACGCGCAAGCTCTTGTGCTGTGCTCTCGCTCTCGGTGGTGTAGTTGGAATGGTGCTTTCGATGCTCAGTCCATCCAGGGTCGAGGCGTCTTGCGGCGCGGTCACTTGCTTTGTCGTCATCGGGTCGCAACAGCAGGTTTCGCCTGCGGGGATGCTCACCACGAACCTCGTGTACAACTACACGCCCGCCTCTCCCGGACCGGATGGGGCGAACACGATCCCCTTTGCGAACCAGCAAACCAAACAACTCATTTTGGGCAATACCCAGGTCGACAATCTGGAAACGCTCGTGCAAACGGCGGCGCTGAATCTGAACTATGGCCTTACGGAACGTTTTGGATTCGAAGTGATGCTGCCGTATAAGTGGGTGCAGTCCATCGGCCAGTTTGGACCGGGCACGGTCTCGAACTATGACAACAACGGACTGGGCGATGTGATGGCGAAGCTGAAATACAACATGCTCCCGACCCTACGGAGCATGTTCGTGCTGGATATGGCCGTCTATTTTCCGACGGGCACATATCAGCAGACGGGACCGAACGGTCAATATGCGGAATCCACGCTCCAGCTCGGCCGCGGCGCGTTCGGTTTCCAACCAGGCTTCTACCAGACCTACGAAATTCTCCCCCATCGGCTGAATCAGTTTTCGCAGGGGGCTTGGCGCTATAGCCTCCGCAATTCTGACGGCTATCAGTTCGGGCAGGAATTCTCGCTCAACGCGGGTTTCAACATTGTGACGGTTCCCTGGCTGGTTCTGACCGAACAGATCAACTTCCGGTACAAGACTCAGGACAGTATGGACGCGGCGCTGTACCAGTTCTACGGACCACCGATCGATCGGGCGTTACCGGTTGATTTGACCGTAATCAGCCGTTCTGTCCCGACGACGAACTTCACGTTTGTCGGGTTTTCGACCGGCGTGCTGGTCAATCTGTGGGACTATGCCCAGGCCTATTTCATCGCGCAGATTCCGATCTA
This sequence comes from Nitrospira sp., assembly GCA_029194675.1. Taxonomy (NCBI): domain Bacteria; kingdom Pseudomonadati; phylum Nitrospirota; class Nitrospiria; order Nitrospirales; family Nitrospiraceae; genus Nitrospira; species Nitrospira sp. The sequence continues at coordinate 540,741 of JARFXP010000003.1, forward strand.
CCGAGATTTCAACGGCAACCTGCAACAGGACACGAGCTTCGTGGCAGGGGTGACGAGGAGCTTTCGAGTCCTGGGTGGGTCGTAAGCCGAGTACCGCGTATGAACCGTGAGACGAATGGCAGGCTGAGGACCGTACGCGCATGGGGTTATCAGTCCCGATGCGCTGCGCTTGTTGCTGCGTTGACCTTGTGCCTGGCTCCGCTTGCCCATGCCCATGAAGAGAGGGCGATAGCATCTCATTGTCCCCATGATGCGGCGTCCGCTGCCAGTCATTGTGTCTGGCACTGTGGCGGGCTCGAGATCCAGGGCGGCGGTGGACAGGGGGAAGTCTCTGCCGATATTCGCGTGAGCCGCGTCTGGAGCCTCGGTCACATTTCTCTACGGGATACTGTTCCTGAAGAGGAATTCCCGCCTCGTGGCCCGCCGCAAGATGTGCTTCAGACCGTATAGAACATGTTCACTCAGGGAGCCGGATGCGCTCCCGTCATTATTTAGTAAGCGACACTAACGAGAAAGGAACGGTCCATGGAAGCTATGAAGAGAGGCAGTTATCTACCCAGTGTCACAACTGGCGCGTTGGGACTCGCGTTGATCGGCCTTGCTGCGTGCAGTTCAGGGGAATCCACTCCGACCACGGGAACACCGGCGCCAAGCGGCGGTGCCGGACTTAGCAGCGGGCCGATTGCGTTCGTGAACAACACAGGTGACAAGACATTGACCAGTGTTGCGTTGAAAGGCGACTCAGGGAATGCCGTGGTTAACACAATTCCCGCGGCGGAATTCGAGAATGTCGCCTTGGGGGATATGCAGTACTCAGACGGAGAATGGCTCTTCGTCAATCTCACAGCCGCCAACAAGGTTGCGACGATCGATCCCTTGACGGCGGCGACGCCGGTCCATGAAGTCAATCTGCCGGCCGGCACCAGACCGGTCCATATCTACCGAGATACGAACGACGGCGAGGTGATTTGGAGCATGAACGATGGCGACAATGTCCCAGGAGCCACGACGCCCGGTGACGATCTGGTGAACTGTGGGACGCAAACAGGTGGATCCGTGACCGTCATGCACAACTCCCATCTTGGGCCTGGTGCAAACCCACCCGCGGTACAGCGAACGATTTGTGTGTTGGCCGACGGCCACAAGGTCACGGCATTTTCGTCAGGGGCAGGACTTCCCAAGCGGGCCTTCGTTTCCAGCGAAGTCGGTGGTGAAATCGCCGTGATCGATGATGAGGAGTCATCGGCGGATTACCTTAAGATGATCGCGCGCATAGATTTATGCAATTCAACCAAGGAGACGACCCCTTGTAATGATGAGTCGCTCACTCCTTTGACGACTCCGTTCACACCCAATAGCTCTGGACCCCATGGGATTCGCTGGTCGAAACTCACGAAGAAGGTCTACAGCATTCAAGAAGGATATGGACAAATCGCAGAAATCGATCCAACGACACGTGCCATCACAAAAACCTTCGATCTCGCCGGCACACCGTACACGTCGTATGGAATCAGCCCTGATGGAAGGTTTCTCATGCTGCGCGGAGAGACGATAGCTCCACAGGCGTTGAAGCTGGGCGTCATCGATCTCAGCACCACGAACCCGGTCGTAGCAGACTTGAACGCTCCGGAACTGGATGGGACATCGACCGGGACATTTCTAACTGGGGGTTCGTTGTTCAAATTCTCCCCCGACGGAAGCCGCTTCTACCTCTTAGTCGGAAATTCCACAGCGGCGACAGTGACGAAGAAAGATCGCCTCTTTGCGTATGATTCGTCGACCCTCAGCGCGACACCTCCGGCTCTGACGCTCCTTCCTAACGGAGAGATTTCCCTGTTGCAAACAGGGCGGCATAGCATGGATGTGTTGGCACAAGGAGCAGGTCAAGCCAAATACGTTGTGGTGTCAAATTTTGGTGCTCCTGGTTCGGTGTCCATCATCAATGCGACAGATAATGCGATCAAAGAGAACGTGACTGTCGGGACAAATCCGGGAGCAGTATTGGTGTATCAGCCTGGTGCTGCCACATCGGGCAACCAGGCAAGTAACTAGTTTTGGTGCGGATGGGGCGGTCTATCGAGGCTTCATCGATGGATCGCCCATCAGCAGCAACACGAAGCGTTGGTTGATTTGGGTATGGATTTTGTCCGAGCAGGCTGCCTCCGGCTCGGACCAAGCGCGGGGTGAAGGTTGCTTGCCTCCTCCTTCGCCCCGCTCTTTTTTCATGCTGGTGAGGTCAGGGGTTGCACGATGTGGTTACTGCCAACCGCGGATCTGGTAACCGCGCGCGATCAAGCAACGCGTCAGCGCCTGTCGATAGGCTTCCTGTGAAGGCCAGGTCGGGTGAGGATTGTCGACCGTTCCGAGCACGACACCACTGTCCGTGGTCCCCAGCGGCGGTAGCCAGCGAGGCTGGATACTCACGGGCGCCGCTTGACGGACCTCGGCGCGGCAGGCGCTGAGATCACGTGAGGCAGTAGCATCTCCGACCGCTAGTGTACGATCACTGCGTTCAAGAATCGGCTGTGGTTGATGGTGGACTGAGGTGCAGGCCGCAATCAAGGAAAGACAAGTGAGCGTTGTGAATCGAAGTGGTATCCACATGATTCCTGAATGTATTCTATCCCTTGACCTGACTGGTCGCAATGGCGGCGACTACACTCGACTCTCTGTCGGCGTGACGGCACGCTCCCTAATCTCCAGCTAAGCACGAGACCAGAATTCCCAATATTGTTTTTGAGCGCCTCACGAGCGAGAAACTGTATGGCATCGACATTGCGTGATGGTTCACCCAGTGGGTGCATCACCAACCAAGGAGGAGGCCGATGCCTGAGCTGCCGTCTGAACGTCCTCGGCTACCGTTCGAGATTGATGACCGGATTGATCCGACGCTGGTCACTGCGCATGCGGGGGTGCCGCTGGTGATCGAACTGTTTCGCCGCATGGGAGTGGCGCAGAGCATCAATGCCCAGGTCCGGATCAAGCAGCGCCAGCGCGGCTTGGCGCCCGCGCAGTTGGTGGAAACGCTGCTCGCGCTATGGACGGCGGGCGGGGATCGTTGCCAGGACCTCAAGACGCTGCGTACGGATGTCGCGCTGGCGACGTTGCTGGGCTACGAGTTGCCTGCGGCCACTACGATACGGGACTTCTTGGAGGCGTTTCATGGGGAGCATCCTCCGTTGTGGCGCACCGGCGAGAAGACGGCCATCCCTGAGGAGTCGGCGCCCCTGGCGGGCGTCGGGGCCGCGAATCGGCGAGTCCTCGCTGCTGTCCAGCACCAGGCGCCGCAACGCACGGCGACGCTGGATGTGGATGCCACGATTCTGGAAGCCCACAAGCGCACGGCGGCAGTGACGTATGAGGGCTCGCGGGGCTATCAACCTGTCATCGTCGTCTGGGCCGAGCAGGACCTGATCGTGCACGATGAATTCCGAGATGGGAATGTGCCGGCGGGGTGCGGCAACGTGCGGGTCCTGGAGCGGGCCGTCGCGAGCCTACCAGCGGGGATCACGCAGACCTTCGTCCGAGGCGATAGCGCCTTGTATGAGCAAGAGGTGCTCGCGTGGTGTGAGCAGCCCGCGCGCAGAATCGGCTATGCGATCAGTGCCGACATGAGTCCGCCACTACACGCCGAGATCACGCGGCTACCAGAGTGCGCCTGGCAGTCAGACCGCGACGAGCCGGACGTGATCCGCGAGTGGGCCGAGGTGCCGTACGTGCCTGATGACAAGGACTATCGGAAGGATCGGCCCTGTGTGCGCCGGTATCTAGCCGTGCGGGTCCGCAAGCGGCAGAGCGACCTGTTTGCCGATGGCAGCACCGTGAAGCATTTCGCGATCGTGACGAACCGGGAGGGGGACGGACTCGTCCTGATCCGTTGGCACCGGGAGAAAGCCGGCACCGTCGAACATGTGCATCATGTCTTGAAGAACGAGTTGGCGGCTGCGGCGCTCCCCAGCCAGAAGTTCGGCGCCAACGCCGCCTGGTTCCGGCTCAACATCCTGACCTACAACCTGCTCAGCGCGTTGAAGCGCCTGGCCTTACCCAGAGATTTGTCGGAGGCGCGGCCGAAGCGGTTGCGGTTTCTGGTGTTCAATACGGTCGGGACAGTCGTTCATCATGCCCGGCGCACGCTGTTACGGCTCACGTCCACAGTCCAGCAGGCCCTCATGGCTCTGGCGCGGAGCAAAATCTTGGCTCTCAGCTCCGCTTAGCCGGAGAATAGGGACGCTTGACAGGTATTGTCCTGCTCACCTAGTATCTGTTCTTCTTGTATCCATTGTATTTATTGCCTCGGTCTTGTGAGCAGGCCTTCGATGACTGACGCTTTTAGGAAGTTCTTCTCAATCACACTCGTACTCTGCTTTCTTGCAATCGGCGGTTTGGCCCAAGCTCAAGCAGCTGAACACGCCGGACACCATGCGCAACATCAATCTGCAACACACGGGACGCTGCTCTGTTCTTGGATGTGTACCGCCTGTACGGTTCTCGACCGTGCTGTCGTTTTAATTCAGGCAGACTCTCCCTAGTTTTTATTGGTGACCGGCCCAAAGCAGCATCCTGGTCCGTCTACAACTCATTCGTAGGTTGTAGAACCGGAAACATGGGTGAATCTGCAGAAAGGATCCGCAGTCCCTTGCGGAGATGAAACGGTTCATGTTCAGGTTGATTCTCGGTCTCACAGGGGTCTTCTTCTCGATGTCCGGCGTTTGGACGACAGATGTGTCGTGTGGATCGGTCACCTATGTTGTCATCGTCGGCTCTGAACAATGGGCCTCGCCAAAGGGCCTGTTAACCGTAAACGCCCCCTAATAACTACTTCTCAGGAGACATGATCAAAAGTCAGCGGGTGTTCGAGGGACAGCTGAAGTGGAATCAACAGCCCAGATTGGGCGTGGTCAAGCCGCTGGTCAGGCTTCGTTCCATCAAACCTATGAGCGTATTCCACAAAGGAAAAGCATGACATCGACAGATGAAAACCGATTCTTTGTTCCAGCCTGGGGCATTTCGCTGGCCCTGCATGGAGTGGTGGTTGCCTTAGCACTGGCTTTTGCCGCACAGGTCAAACCAGTCTTGCAGAAGGACTTGTTCCAGTGGGACGTGGCGTTGGTGGAGTCGGCGAAGTCTGAATCCATCCCGGAACAAGCTCAATCAGTCGTGACGCCGGAACAGCTATCGGCGAAGGTCATGCCTCAGCCACGTCTCAAACGAGTGACAGAGGCATCTCAGGCGGTAAGACCATTGGAGCAGAAAATCGAGCCGCCGCCACCGACGATCGAACCGGTACAAACGCTCGAACAGAAGGTGGAAAGCCCTCAGCCTCGCGAAGAACCGATGGAACAACGTATTGTCGAGAGCGCTGAATCGAAGGTCGAGCCTGCCGTAGAGACGAAGGAACCAGTTGCGGTTGCAGCAGCTCCTACGCCATCGCATGAGGCTGTCACCCAACAAGAGGCACCTGCAGAATCCTCGTCACAGGAAGCTCGCGTGGATACCGCGCCGGTGGAGGTGGCTAAGGCTCCGGCGCCCGGTCCGGAAACGAAGGTGGATCATCGGTGGTTGGCCGAGTCGCTGTGGCGGCGGGTGGCCGAGCTCAAGCGCTATCCGAATCAGGCTCGCATGAACGGCCAAGAAGGGAAAGTGGTCTTGAAAGCCATCATTCGATCGGACGGCCATTTGGCCGACGTATCCGTCCAGAAGAGTTCTGGACATAGCGTACTTGATGACGCGGCGATCGAGACGGTGAAATTGGCCTGTCCACTCCATATGAAGCATGCCATCGGAAAGCCGCAGATCGTCGTGAGTCTTCCGATCGTGTATAGTCTAGCCAATTAGTGCATGGAGTGAAGCTGAAACTCATTATAGATAGTGAAGGATCGGTCGCCCCGGTGCGGGATGTTCTTGAAGGTATGAAATGAAACGTTGGTTCGCACCATGTGTCGTTGGGATAGTTCTGCTCTACACCGCCCTCGCATTGGGGGCAGCAGGTTGTCTCTTCATGCCCAGAGAAGAGCACGGGCATGCTCACCACGCTCCGTCTCATGCCGGGCACTCCACGCTTTGTGCCTGGGCTTGCCAAGTCAACCCGACGGTCAGTCTTCCGACTGCTGCGCCAGTGCTCGCAGGCTTTATTTTGGTGGCGATGCAGCGGTTGGTGACTGCACTATCACAAGCCCTTCTCTTGTCCGATGTTTCTCGTTCCCGAGCGCCTCCTCAGTGACCCTCCTCTAGATTCGAATCGGTCGTATGCAGTTACCGGCGTCGGCAGCCCAGCAGGGCTGTGCGTCGTACTGTGTCCCTTCAATAATCTGCTTGAGTGAGGAGTGGGCAATCATGTCTGAACTGACAGCTGTTTCTCCATGAGCATATGTGCTTGCGATTGTGGTGCAGCGCGGGACAGAGACGGGGTTTCCATGGGCGGGATGACCAACTCAACGGAGGTGTCGTTATGAACAAATCACTCTTGCGCGTAGACGAGGCGGCAGAATATTTGAGTGTAAGCCGATGGACGATCTACCGATGGGTGGAAGAGGGCAAGTTGCGGGGGGCCAAGATCGGGAAGGGCAGTCTGCGCATTTTTAATGAGTCGGTTCAATGCTTGATCCAGAAGACCGAGGTCCTCAGTGACGGCACGTTGTCTGGCTCCATCCGTCACCGTACGCCGTGACACACCATTGCCATCCGTCGGCCCGAGGGACGCCCGTCATCGGACCTAAAGGCTGAGGAGATGTGATTTATGGAAGGGCGCAAAGAAGTCGTCCAATATGCTTGGCCTTATGCTATGTGAGCCGATCGCGGTGCCGACCGCTCTCTGCCGGGTCGGGATATTCTGTAGCATCGGTCGGCAACGATCAGTAGACGGCTGAGCATCAAAGACGTAGCAGTAAAGTGTGCGGATGAGAGGCCGGGCGTTCATTGTCGATCAAGAGCAGGGTCCGAGTTTGACGGCCTCCTCTCTTGGACCATCGCGGGGCGCGGGTTTGCACCCTCAACCTCTACCCCGCATTTTTCTGTCGCAAGGTGCGTCGATGGTGTTGTCGGATACGGCGCGCGCGTTGAGCGTTCAACCGGAACCGGGCTATGAGAGGCGAGTCGAGAGGAAAGAGAGCGGGGCGACTATCATTCATATCTTGCCAAGGAGGAATGTTTCATGACACGGACAAGAACGGGCAACATGATCGGCGTATTTGTGCTCGTATGTGGATTGACCTTGATGCCGGCGTTGTCGCTGGCCGGGAAAGGCGATGAGCATTCTCAGGAAGTGATCAAGCACGCCAAGGAAGGAATCGCGCATACGAAGGAAGCAATCCACCACATCGAAGAGTCCGTCAAGGGGACCGGCGATGCGCATGCCAAGGAGGCGTTGGAGCATGCCAAAGAAGCCATCAAACACGCAGAAGAATCCATCGCTCATGCTGAGATGGGGGCAAAGCAGTCGAAGGAGAAGCAGAAATAGACAAGAAGTGTCGCTGGGAGTGTGCGTGATAAGGTCATCAGCTTGAGCACAAAACGCTCATAGCTCTCATGAGCCATCCGCCACTCTTATTGATCTGATTGTCGCCTTGGTGAGCAAACATCGGTAAACGGCACGTCATCAGCCATGCAAGGGAGATAACAGAGTAGTGAGGTGTATTCATTCCAGTGCATCCCGATGTTGTCTGAGCCTTGCCGGGCTCATGACCATGGTTTATGGCGCGTTGCTCGTGATGGCTACATGGTGCACACTGACTCATGCGGACCGGTCTCAGAGTCATCAGCACCATCATAGTGAGGAAGGATCATCCGATAAGAACTTACTCTGCGCATGGGCTTGCCAGGCAACAACAGATGCTGCCGAAGGAAGCGGGTCTCCGCCGACTGCCACGGACCTGATGGGCGGGCCTGGCGATATCACTTTCAGTCGATTGTGTCTTTTGCAACCATTGTCCGGCGCTCAGACTCGTGCCCCTCCATCCACTCTCTTCGCCAGGCTTGGATAAGCGATAGCCAATAGGTTCACTCTACACGCTTCTGCTTATTGAGCTTCGGCGCATCCACGTAACAACGAAAATCGTTGTGTGTTGTCCGAGCAGGCGACCCTCCGGCTCGGACCAAGCGCGGGGTGAAGGTTGCTGCCTCCTCCTTCGCCCCGCACTTTTTTCATGCTGGCGAGATGGAGGGTTGCTTGGCGGCATACGAACGGTCATAAATGAGCTATGACATTGCCGGATGGTGATCGCCTCCTCTCTCCCGTCGGTGACATTCATTGCGCATGTATGCAGTGGTGGTCAGCTTGGCGCTTGCGTTTGTCGCTCAGGTCAAACCCGCCTTGCACGAGGATATGTTTCAGTGGGACATAGCATTGGTGGAAGCGAAGACTTATTACTGCCAACCGCGGATCTGATAACCGCGCGCGATCAAGCAACGCGTCAGCGCCTGTCGATAGGCTTCCTGTGAAGGCCAGGTCGGGTGAGGATTGTCGACCGTTCCGAGCACGACACCACTGTCCGTGACCCCCAGCGGCGGTAGCCAGCGAGGCTGGATAGTCACTGGCGCCGCAGAACCGAGGTCGCGTGAGGCGGTAGGATCTCCAACCCTAGTGGACGATCAATGCGTTCCAGAAAAGGTTACTGAGCCATCCAGCTCTCCTGTAACGGTCATAAATGTGCCGGGCGGGACCGTCGCCGGGTCAAGAAATTCTCTCTGCAGGGCCACGAACGGCCTTCAGACTTGCTAAGGCCCATCGTTGGCTGAGATGAAGGGGTAGGGGCAGTTGCAGAATTTCGATCCTGGTTCCCCTCTTCAATCGTCTCGCACCCAATACCTTCCCCCCGGAAAGGTACTGACTGCCCGTTGAATGTTTTCGGCGCCGCTTTCACCTGCGTATAGGTGATTTGAGGAGTGCCGGCAGACTGTTGGTCGGCCTGCTTGCCCTTCGATGCACAGCCGAGCGCGATCAACAGCATCGACGTCATCAACGCATACCGAAGTTTCAGCATGGCGCGATTATAACAAACGGCAATGAACCTCATCATCCGCTATAATGACAGCGGGCAATTACCGGGAAAGGAGAATCAGATGAATCGTTCGCAGAAGTGGATGAGGAGACTTGTCGTGCTGGTCGGAGCCGTATGGTTGCTGACCGTGCCGTTCAACGCGATGGCGGCCAAACCAGAATTGAAGGGAAAATTCGAAATACTCAAGGACGAGCCGTCGACGCATCAGCCGGGGAAGGTGAAGGTCGTCGAGTTTGCGGACTTCTACTGCCCGCATTGCCATCATTTCGAGGAAACCGGGGTGCCGCTCCTCCTGAAAGAGTTCGGAAACAAGGTGGACATCACGATGGTCGGATTCCCCGTCATCCCGGGGAAGCTGCCGACCGCGTTTGATATGTATGAACAGGCCAAGATGATGGGGAAAGGCGACCAAATGCGGGCGATCTTGTTCCGCACGATCCACAAGGACAAGGTTGACGGTGTGCTGGATCGCTCCATACGTGCCTTGCTGATCAAAGAAGCCGGCTTGGACGTCGCGGCGTTCGAAGCAGGGCTGGAGAGTGGAAAGCCGGCCAGGTTGTTCGAAGAAGGTCGTCGATGGGGAGAGCGGATCAAGGTGTCGTCTACACCGTCGCTACTGCTGGACGGGAACATCAAAGTCGATGGTGCCAACATGACGCCTGAAAACGTTGTAACCATCATCCGGAGCATCCTCGATGCCGACGCAAAGAAGTGATCCGTGAGGAGTTAGGATGGAGGAGGGAACCACGAGGGGGGTCATTCAACGACTTTTGGAACACGAGTCCGCCTTCAGGCAATTTGTCCGCCGTCGAGTCGGCGATGAAGGTATCGTGGACGATATCCTGCAACAAAGCCTCACCAGAGCGGTCGAGCGTTCCCACTCGCTGAATAACGAGCACAGCGTGCTCGCCTGGTTTTATCGAATTCTCCGGCACGCGGTGGCCGATTACTATCGCTCTCACGGAGCCGAGGCTCGTCGAAATGAGGCTTTACAGCGGGAATTGACCATTTCGAGCAGTCATCAGGAGCCGCCATTGGACGAACTACAGGCCACCGCTTGCACCTGCCTTCACGCTCTTCTGCCCAGCCTCCATGGAAACTATGCCGAACTCATCAAACGCGTCGATCTCAATGGCGAATCACCGGCACAGGTCGCGAAGGGGCTCAAGATCTCGCGGAACAATCTTACGGTTCGCTTGCACAGAGCTCGTCAGTCCTTACGCGCTTCTTTGGAAGACGCTTGCGGCATTTGCAGTAGACATGGCTGTTTGAACTGTACCTGCGGCTGACTGTCCCGCCTGTTTCTGCCTTATTTCTGATCTATTTCATTGTGCCCATCAGCGCTCTGTAATATTTGGCGGTTCGGTCCGTCCTTAAGGGTGAAGGCGACATTGAGCAAGCAGACCGGATAAGATGAAAGGAGACGGACCATGGCCGATCGATCGAGAGGCGGCTGTTGTGGGAGTCATCATCTAGGAGAGAACGATATGAGTGGCCAGATACCGATGATCCAAATCCCTTCGCGCGCCGGATCGGAGATCGACCCGGTATGCGGGATGACGGTGGACCCAACTACTGCGGCAGGGCATTACGACTACGAAGGCAAGACGTACCATTTTTGTGCGGTATCCTGTCTCGCCAGATTCAAGGCCGATCCAGATCGGTTCGTGAAACCGGCGCCGGCCGACCTCATTTCACTGAGCAAGAAAAAACCATTGCCGATGATGATGCCGGCTCAGCCGGAGCCGGCAATCGGTGAAATCGACCCTGTGTGCGGGATGACGATACAACCAGACGCGGCCGCCGGTTCGTACGAGTATCGCGGGAAGAAATACTATTTCTGCGCCGCCAGGTGTCTTGAGAAATTCCGAGCTGATCCCGAGTATTACCTCAGTCCACCGGAACGGCGTGTTCCGAAACTAGCACCTATATCAGCCAGCGGAGCCGTCAAGTATGTTTGCCCGATGGACCCTGAGGTGCTCGAAAACAAACCCGGGGCTTGTCCTGTGTGTGGTATGGCATTGGAGCCGGCCGATGTAACCGCTCCTGATACCCGAACCGAATACACCTGTCCGGTGCATCCGGAGATCGTGCAAGCCGAGCCTGGAAATTGTCCGATTTGCGGGATGGCGTTAGAGCCGCGCGCGGTGACGGTGGAGGAAACCAATCCGGAGCTGGTCGATATGACCCGCCGGTTCTGGCAGAGCGTCATTCTTGGCGCTCCAATTTTTGCCCTGATGATTTCCGAGATGTTGCCGAGCCAACCGTTACAACACCTCTTCTCCGGAGGAGCATTGATCTGGTTTCAGTTCCTGCTGGCCACGCCCGTTGTGCTCTGGATCGGTCGGCCGCTGTTTGAACGGGCCTGGTCTTCCATCGTCAACCGTCATCTGAATATGTTTACCTTAATCGGTCTGGGCACCGGTGCGGCCTATCTCTACAGCGTTGCAGCCACGCTTGTCCCCGAGTTGTTCCCCGATTCGTTCCGTGTGTATGGCGGTGAGCTAGCCGTCTACTTCGAGCCGGCCGTCGCCATCATCGCCCTGGTCTTATTAGGGCAAGTCTTGGAGCTGCGGGCACGTAGTCGAACCAGTAGTGCCCTGAAGGCCCTTTTGGGGCTCGCTCCGAAAACCGCTCGCGTCGTCCGACTGGATGGTCGTGAAGACGATATTCCGTTGGAACAGGTTCAGGTCGGCGATCGGTTGCGCGTGCGACCGGGCGAGAAGATTCCCGTCGATGGGGTTGTGCTGGAAGGTGCGAGCGCTGTCGACGAATCGATGGTGACCGGCGAGTCGATCCCTGTGGAGAAACAGCCGGGCCAGAAAGTGGTGGGAGCCACCGTCAATGGAACGGGGAGCTTCGTCATGCGGGCTGAGCGAGTTGGCCGCGAGACACTGCTCTCGCAGATCGTGCGCATGGTCAGTGAGGCGCAGCGCACGCGCGCGCCGATTCAACGATTGGCTGATGTCGTGGCCGCCTACTTTGTGCCGATGGTCATCTTGGTCGCCGCCATCACTTTTGTGCTGTGGGCGCTGTACGGCCCGGAACCTCGGATGGCCTACGCTCTCTTGAATGCCGTGGCGGTGTTGATCATCGCCTGCCCCTGTGCCTTGGGGCTCGCGACACCGATGTCGATCATGGTCGGAACTGGTCGTGGCGCAACAGCAGGGGTGCTGATCCGCAATGCCGAAGCGCTCGAGACCTTGGCCAAGGTCGATGTTCTGGTGGTCGATAAGACCGGGACGTTGACGGAGGGCAAACCGCGCTTAATCACCGTCGCCCCTGTGCCTGACTTTAGTGAGGCGGAGCTGCTCCGGCTCACCGCTGGCCTGGAACAGAACAGTGAGCATCCGTTGGCGTCGGCCATTGTATCCGGCGCTCGGGACAAGGGGATTCTGCTATCGAAGGTAGAGGACTTTCGTTCTGTCACGGGGAAGGGAATCACCGGCATGATCGAAGATCGTGCAGTGGCCGTCGGTACCCTGTTGCTTCTTAACGAGCTGGGGATCGAGACGAAACCGCTGCTGGTCCAGGCCGAACCACTTAGGCAAGAGGGCCAGACCGTCATGTTCGCGGCGATCGACGGTAAGCCGGCTGGGCTGCTGGGAGTGGCGGATCCAGTCAAGTCCACCACGCCGGAAGCCATCGACTTGTTGCACCGTGAGGGCCTGCGCCTCGTGATGTTGACCGGCGACAATCGGACGACCGCTGAGGCTGTGGCGCGCCGGCTCCAAATCGACGAGGTTCAGGCCGATGTCTTACCTGAGCAAAAGGCGGCGGTCATCAAGCGGTTCCAGGACGAAGGGCACGTTGTGGCCATGGCGGGAGACGGGATCAACGATGCACCGGCCTTGGCGCAGGCGCAGGTGGGGATTGCGATGGGGACGGGAACCGATGTGGCGATGGAAAGCGCGGGGGTCACGCTCGTGAAGGGCGATCTTCGAGCCATCGCACGCGCGCGGCGACTGAGTCACGCCACGATGCGCAATATTCGCCAGAATCTGTTCTTCGCCTTCATTTACAATACGCTGGGCGTGCCGATCGCAGCTGGAGTCCTCTATCCGTTCGTCGGAGTCCTTTTGAGTCCCATGATCGCGAGCGCGGCGATGACGTTCAGTTCCGTGTCGGTCATCGCGAATGCGCTGCGATTACGGAACGTGTCTCTGTAACGTTTGATGCGAGTACTGGAGTACGGATGTATGAGAAATGCCATTGACGTTAAGTTGACGGGAGCATAGACTTACCCCATGCGATTAAGTTCGTATCATTCCCGATCCGTTCTCGCTGTAACCATCGTGGTACTCCTGCTGGCGTTCAGCTTCAATGCATACGCCTGTCTCCTGCCGTTCTCGGGAACCACTGATGTCTCGATGGCAAACGGCTGTTCAACCCCCGCGGAGCAGCCGGTCCGGCTGTTGTGCGACGCCTTCAAAACTCTAGGCGTTGAGTCTTCCCCTCAGTCGTCTTCGTTGCGCATCGACCATCATTGGTCAGCGGCAGACCAGGCGCCGGCTGCGTTTTCACCCGTGAGCTGTCGACTCGTACGGATTTCGAGTCCATATCACTCTCTCGAATCGAGTTCTCCTCCTCATCAGTCGCTTCCAAGCACAGTGCTTCGTATCTGATCTACCCGGTTCTTCCTTATTCCGTTTCATCATCGTGTGATCTGCCCAGCGCTGGATCTCGGTTCATCCCGCCGCTTCCTCTGTAACAAGACGAGGTCCGAGATCCGCGACAGTTGTGGGCAGGAAAGTTCTTGAGGAGGACCATCCCATGACTCGTTCAATTCAATTCTTACTACCCGCGATAACAATCTTGATCGTGACGTTCGCGATGGATGGACGCCAGGTCGTCCATGCCGCCGATCAGACTGCACAATCGTCCATGGCGCTACCAGATTTGATCCAGGAAGCCTTGGCCAGAAACCCGGAACTTGTGGCCGCGCGCAAGCAATGGGAGGCGGCCACGAATCGAATTGCCCAGGCTCGGTCTCTGGATGACCCCACTTTGTCTGTCCACTTGTGGAATTTCCCTCAGAATTTCAACGTCATCCAGACGCAGAATAGTATCTTTGGTCTCTCGCAGAATCTCCCATTCCCGGGCAAGCTGGCCCTGAAAAGCGAAATCGCGAGTCGGTCGGCCGAGATGACCGAGCAGGTGTTGCGTGCGAAGGAACGAGAATTGGTCGCCCGTCTCAAGCAGACCTACTATGAACTGTTTCTCGCGCACAAGACGATCCAGATTCATCATGCACAGGCCGAATTGCTCAGGCAGTTCATCGAGATTGCGAACGCGAAGTTCCGGACGGGAAAAGGATCACAGGCTGATGTGCTCAAGGCCCAGGTCGAGCTGTCTGTGTTGCACCAGCAACTTCCCGTTCTGGAACAGAGTCGAGAGACCGCCGCAGCGCTGCTGAATACAATTCTGGACCGAGACCCTCGATCACCATTCGGCATTCCTCAGGAGCCATCGCTGATACCGCTCGACACCACCATCACCGATCTGCACCGTCTTGCCCTGAATGCCAGACCGGAGTTGAAAGCCGCAGAACTGGCGGTCCGACAAGGTGAACAGTCGCGCGCGCTCGCCCAGCGTCAGTACTATCCGGACTTCAACGTGATGTTTCAGCGTTTCCAAAACTTTCAGGCCAACGACGGATTCGGAGCCTACGTGGCGATGACCGTCCCCTTCGCGTTTTGGACCAAACCGAAGTATGACGCCGGCGTGCAAGAAGCCGCCGCGTCGGTCGCAGCCGCGCGGGCACAACAGCACCAACTGGAAAATCTGACTCGTTTTCAGGTCAACGACCTCTTGGCCAAGGTCCGGGCGAGTGAGCAGGTGGCCAGGTTGTATCACACCACGATCCTGCCTCAGGCCATACAGAACCTTGAATCGGCGCGAGCGGGATATCGTGCGGGAACGGGAGGGTTCCTGGATCTTATCGATACCCAGCGGGCCTGGCGAGGGTATCAAGAGGAGTACTACCGAGCGCTGGTCGAGCGGGAGCGTCGTCTCGCGGAACTCGAACAGGTAATCGGAACTGACCTGAATGGGAGCAGCTAAGAAAGGAGGAACGGCCATGAGTCAGGACCTGCGCAGAAAAGGTCTTGTTGCCGGTGTCGCGGCAGCCGGCCTGTTCGTCGGAGTCATCGCAGGGTTCTTCGCCGCGCATCGAGTGATGAGCGACATGTCGGGGACGAAGAGCAGTGAGGGGGGGCAGGGCCATGAGATGGAAAGTATGTCCATGAAAGGGATGGATGTCAGGGAGGGGATGCCGATGGAAGGTGCGAAATCCGTTAGAGACATGGAACCAAGGCCCGGCATGTCAGACGCTTCATCCGGAGCTGTGGTTGTTCCGGCTGTGATGAGCCAGTTGATCGGCGTCCGCAGCGTCCCGGTTGCTCTCGCAACGTTGGATGAAGAGATTCGTACGGTCGGCACGGTCGGTTACGACGAACGGAGCTTCGCGCAAGTCACGCTGAAAATCTCCGGGTGGGTTCGCAAGGTCTTCGTCAATTCCATCGGTCGACCGGTTCGCAAGGGTGAACCACTCTTCACCGTCTACTCGCCGGATCTCTTGGCTACGCAAGACGAGTATCTCCTCGCTCTGAAAATGCGTGCGCAACTGGCCGCGAGCCCGCTCGACGAAGTGAAAACCAACGCTGACGCACTCGTGACGAGTGCGCGGGAGCGTTTGCGGCTCTGGGATGTGACCGATTCACAGGTCGAGGCTCTTGGGCGTCGAGGCCAGGCCGACCTGATGCTCACGGTCTACGCTCCGTCTTCCGGTATCGTGATGAAACGTGAGGCTTTGCCGGGAAAATATGTGGAGCCCGGCACGATTCTGTACGAGATCGCGGATCTTTCCATGGTCTGGATCTCCGCCGATATTTATGAATCAGAAGTGGCGGCCACGAAAGTCGGGCAGCCGGCAACGGTGACCTTTGCTGCCTATCCGGGAGAAACGTTCAGCGGTAAGGTGGCCCATGTGTACCCGACCCTGAATACCGAAACCCGCACAGCACGGGTGCGGCTGGAATTACTAAATCCTCAGCTGAAATTGAAGCCGGGCATGTATGGGAACGTGATCCTACAGACGGATGCGGTCAGGACCTTAGTGGTGCCAAAGGAAGCCGTGTTGGACACGGGGCTTCGTCAACTCGTCTTCATAGATCTGGGGCAAGGCCGGTATGCGCCTGCTTTGGTCAAGTTGGGACGCCGGAGTCATGATTCAGTGGAAGTAATGGAAGGACTCAAAGAAGGAGATCGGATCGTCACCTCGGCCAATTTCTTATTGGATGCAGAGAGCAAATTGACGTCGGTTTCCAGCATGCAAGCCATGATGGGTCGGATCGGCATGGCGGACTGGCAGATGCGCGGCGCACACGAAGGCAAAATGCAAGGCGGAAGAGATACGGAGGGCATGGAAGGCATGGAACTGGGAAAGGAGGCCGTCTCGGCGCCCCCAGGGCCCTCGGCTTCGCCGCGAGGCGAGCGGGAGCGTGAGAAAGGCGGCATGAAATGATTGCGCGACTCATCGAAGTCAGTGCCCGCAATCCGGTCCTCGTCATCCTGTGTGTCTCGGTGGCGGTCGTCTGGGGTGGCTGGGCCCTGTTTGATGTCCCGCTGGATGCCCTTCCGGACCTTTCGGACGTTCAGGTGATCGTCTATACCGAGTGGCAGGGTCGGAGCCCGACCCTCATTGAAGATCAGATTACCTACCCGGTCGTGACCTCTCTGCTCGCAGGCCCCAGAGTCAAGCGAGTCCGAGGTGTTTCAGAATACGGCGTGTCCTACGTCTATGTGATTTTCGAAGATCGGACCGATCTCTACTGGGCAAGAAGTCGTGTCCTCGAATATCTCCAGAAGCTCACCGGCAAGTTGCCGATTGGTGTCACGCCGACGCTCGGACCTGATGCAACTGGAGTCGGGTGGGTCTATCAGTACGCATTGGTGGACGAGTCCGGAGCGCACGATCTGGCGCAGCTCCGGAGCCTTCAGGACTGGTACTTGCGTTACCAACTGGAGAGTGTGCCCGGTGTGGCAGAGGTGTCGGCGATCGGTGGATTCGTCAAACAATACCAAATTGAAGTGGACCCCAACACGTTAGCTGCTTACCGGCTGCCGATTCAGAGGGTTATCGAAGCCGTTCGCAACAGCAACGCGGAGGTGAGCGGCCGCGTTTTGGAGATGGCCGGCACCGAATACGTGATCCGAGGGCGAGGCTACCTGCGCTCGACTGACGAGATCGAGCTGATTCCGGTCGGCACGGATGGACGAGGCACGCCGATACTTGTGCGAGACATCGCGCATGTCCAACTCGGGCCGGATCAGCGTCGGGGCATCGCCGAATTGGACGGCAAGGGCCAGACCGTCGGCGGGATCGTGATCATGCGGGCCGGAGAGAATGCGCTCGCCGTGATCGAGCGGATCAAGGGGCGGCTGCAAGAAATCACCCCGGCTTTACCTGAAGGAGTGCGCATAGTTCCCACCTATGATCGGTCCGATCTCATTCATCGCGCGATTGCCGTCCTCCGCGAAAAACTGCTTGAAGAAACTGTGATCGTCAGTCTGATCGTGGCGGTCTTTCTGTTTCATGTTCGTAGCGCATTCGTGGCCATCCTGATCCTCCCGGTTGCGGTATTGCTGGCCTTTATCCCGATGGCTTACTTGAAGATTACGTCCAACATCATGTCGCTGGGCGGGATTGCTATCGCCATCGGAGCCATGGTCGATGCCGCGATCGTGATGGTAGAGAATGCTCATAAACGGTTAGAGCAGAATCCCCCCGGGAAAGAGGCACGTTCTATGGGAAAGGAGCCTGCTCTTGCAGGCTCAGGGCGGGAGGGTGTGACGACGCCGGGGGCGGGCGGGTGTGAAAGTAACCGGGCGGACATCATCATCGCCGCCGCGAGAGAGGTCGGGCGGCCCCTGTTCTTTTCATTGCTCGTCATCGCCGTGTCATTCCTGCCGATCTTTGCGCTCGAATCCCAGGAAGGGCGGCTGTTTACGCCCCTGGCCTACACCAAAACTTTTTCGATGCTTTTTGCCGCCGCAATCTCGGTGACATTGGCGCCCGTGCTCATGGTTGTTCTCATTCGCGGCCACATCCGGGCGGAAACCAAGAATCCCTTGAACCGGTTGCTGATCGCCCTCTATCGCCCCATCCTCTCCGGCGCGTTGCACGTTCGGTGGCTCACACTCGGCATAGCAGTGGTGACGTTCGGACTTACGGTGTCGGCATTCATGCGACTTGGCGCGGAGTTCATGCCACCGCTGAACGAGGGGACGATTCTCTACATGCCGACTACCATTCCAGGTCTTTCGATCCCAGAAGCGACGAAGGTCTTGCAGGTCCAGGATCAGTTGCTTACGACCTTCCCAGAAGTGGAACGGGTATTCGGCAAGATGGGAAAGGCCCCGACCGCCACCGATCCCGCTTTCGTGGGAATGGCGGAGATCACCATTACCCTGAAACCGGAGGCACAATGGCGGCCCGGCATGACTTGGGACCGGTTGCTGGATGAGATGGATGCCAAACTGCGCATTCCCGGGTTTCCCAATATCTGGTGGATGCCTATCCAGACCCGCACGGAGATGATCACGACAGGTGTCCGGAGCCCGGTCGGGATCAAGGTGCTGGGGCCGGATTTGAAGACAATCGAACGAATCGGTCTAGAGATCGAACAGGCCTTGGCGACCGTTCCCGGTACCAGGAGTGCCTTCGCCGAACGGTTGAACGAAGGTTATTACTTGGATCTGATCGTCAATCGGCGTGAAGCGGCCCGCTATGGCCTGACGGTGGGCGATGTGCAAACGGTGATCACCTCGGCCATCGGGGGAGAAACCGTGACAACCACGGTTGAGGGGCGGGAACGGTATCCGGTCAACGTTCGCTACAAGCGCGAGTTGCGCGACGATCCGGACCGGCTCAAACGCGTGCTCATTCCCACGCCGACCGGCGCGCAGATCCCCCTTGGACAAATCGCGGAGCTGGTGATGACGCAAGGGCCGCCGTCGATCGCGGATGAAGCAGGAGCGCTGGCCGGTCTGGTGTCGGTGTCGGTCGGTGGTCGCGACTTGCGCAGCTATGTCCAAGACGCCCAGCAAGTCGTCCGCGAGAAGGTCACGATCCCGTCTGCGTACCGGCTGATTTGGACCGGTCAGTACGAACATCTGGTGCGGGCGGAAGAACGGTTGAAGCTGGTGGTCCCTGCGACTCTAGCCGTGATTCTGTTGCTCCTGTATCTCAATTTCCGATCGCTCGCGAAATCGCTGATCGTGCTCTTGTCCGTCCCCTTCGCCGTGATCGGAGCCATCTGGTACCTCTATTACCTCGACTATAACCTCAGCGTGGCTGTGTGGGTGGGGATCATTGCGTTGGTCGGCGTGGCGGCGGAGACAGGCGTGATCATGCTGGTCTATCTCGACGAAGCGTATGAGCGACGTGTGCGCGAAGGTCGTATGGCCACGGTGCAGGACCTCCGCGAGTCCATCATGGAGGGTGCGGTTCAACGAGTACGGCCCAAGATGATGACCGTGGCCGCAATCATGGGCGGATTGTTGCCGATCATGTGGACGACCGGCACCGGGGCCGACGTGATGAAGCGGATTGCCGCCCCCATGATCGGTGGCATGGTCAGCTCGACGGTGCTCACCTTGATCGTTATTCCGGTTCTCTATTCCATGTGGCGACGTGTGCAGCTCAGTTCCACGATGTCGAGTCCTGCTCCCTAGGAATGTGTCGCGTCGTGTGGATCAAGCATGGTATGAAGAGGAGGCCGGGCGCTTTGTGAAATGGGAGGAGACCACCATCGCTGCGGCGGTGGCTGTGGGAAAGGAATCGTTCCAGAAGGAAATGCCGGAGAGGGAGAATAAAGGAGATAGCCATGTCTGAAGCGAAGATCAGCGTCACGTTTGAACAGGACCACGACCGGCTCGACAATCTGTTCCAGACCTTCCAGGAAGAGAAGCGAAAGGATTTCGCTAAGGCCAAGGAGGCGTTCGTCGCGTTCAAGTTCGGGCTGCAGCGTCACATCGTGTGGGAGGAAGATCTGTTGTTCCCAAAATGGGAGGAGAACTCCGGCATGGCGGAGGGGGGGCCCACGCAGGTCATGCGCACGGAGCACCGATTGATCGGCGACTGCCTGGAGGCCATTCATCGCAAGGTGCAGGAGCAGAGTCCCGAGAGCGATCGAGAGGAGCAGCGGTTGTTGGAACTGCTGAAATCGCACAACATGAAGGAAGAGCGGATTCTCTATCCCTCGATGGATCAGGTCATCAGTGACGAAGAGCGCGCGGCGATCTATCAAGCCATGAAGGAGATTCCTGAAGAACGGTACCAGACCTGCTGTGGAAGCGAACAATCGTGAGCCGCGGCACGGCGTCTGACCCGCGCGTCAGGGTTTGGGTACGTCCGGCCGGGGATCCGGAATGAAGCCTCGACGGTTGGGCATGGAGATGCCGGGCAGTGAATGGGCATCGAGCACGGTCTCCTCGGCAATAATGCCGTTCTGGTAGAGCAACCAAGCCACGACCGAATAGATTTCGTCCGGTGAGAGGCTTTGTGGAGCAGGAAATGGCATGGCGCGATGCACGTAATCATACAGCGTCGTTGCATAGGGCCAGTAACTGCCGATGGTTTTGATCGGGTGTTGACTCGCCAAGGTGCCGGCACCGCCGACCAGGCGGTCCATCGGGCCTTCCTGCCCCGTCGGTCCATGACAAGTTGCGCAACGTGTGGCAAAGATGGCAGCCCCTTGTTTGGCGGTCCCTTGGCCTGCAGGCAATCCCTCGCCGGTCGGGGCCACATCGATGTTCCATGCCTGGATTTCTTGATCTGTGGCGGGCCGCCCCAATCCATAGCCGTGCGTCCGTTCCGGTCTGTCCGCTTGGCCGCCGGCCCATAAGATTCCTGCGCCCAGGATGATGGTGAGTCCCACTGTAAAAATGTTACGCATGAACATTGCTCACCTGCCCGTCTGCGGCAATGTGCCAACTCTGGATCGCATTGTAATGATAAACGGAGTTCACTCCGCGCACAGCCACCAAGGTCGCGCGGTCCGGTTGCCGGTACCCTGTGTCGTCCAGGCAGCGGCTCTGCAGAATCACATCCTCTCCATTCCATCGCCAATGCAAGTGAAACCTGGTATGGCACTTGGGCAGGATCGGCTCTTGTAAGGCCGCCTGCTGCCAGGATCGTCCTCCGTCCGTGCTCACCTCAACCAGCGCGATGCGGCCCCTGCCGCTCCATGCCAAGCCGCGGATCTCCACAAATCCGGGCTGGATCCGTTGTCCACCCGAGGGAGACGTAATGATGGATTTGGCCTCCATGACCATGGTGAATTGGCGGGCCGTGCCGTCCGGCATCAGATCCGTATATTGCGACGTTTCTTCGCGGGTCATGAAGGGCGCCCTGCCGAGCTTCAGCCGTCGCAACCATTTGATGCAGGTGTTGCCTTCCCAGCCGGGAATGAGCAGGCGGAGCGGATAGCCCTGTTCCGGACGGAGCGGTTCGCCGTTTTGGGCATAGCAGAGCATCGCCTCCTCCTGAATGGACGCCAGTGGAAGGCTGCGCGTCATGGCAGCCGCATCGCCGCCTTCGGCCAACATCCAGGATGCGTCGGGATGCACTCCGACTTCCTGCAGGACGGTCTTCAAGGCCACGCCGGTCCATTCACTCGTGCTTGTCAGGCCGTGGGTCTGCTGCGCTGTCTGCCCGGCTGGTTTATGCCATTCGGGCGCAGAATTGCCCGAACATTCGATGAAGGCCAACCGCGAAACGGAAGGAAATCGCTTCAAATCATCGAGGGTGAATGTCCAGGGCTGCTCCACCATGCCATGAATGAGGAGGTGGTGCTGTGCCGGTTGGATGATCGGCACGCCGTTGTGATGCCGCTCGAAATGCAAGGAGGAAGGAGTCAGGATTCCGTGCGAGTCTTGCAGGGGTGTCAGCGACGACCACCAGGAACGTGGGACACGGACGGCTTTTTCGAAGGCTGATCGCTGTCCATAGGCAGTCGGTGCCGTACCGGGCACTCGCGTGGGGTCTTGGGGCGAATTCTCCGTTGCCGCCTCAGCGGATGGTGTCACCGATCCCATGAGCATCGCGCCCACCAAGCCGGCCGTTCCGGCCAGAAGGCTCCGGCGATCCAGAAGGGATTCGCCCTCGACAGCGGGCCGGCCGCCTTCATCGGCTCGTGCTTCCTCCTGCTGGTGCTTCGTCATGTGATGCTCCTCTATTTATGAGGCGGGTAACTCTGTTCTCAAGGGAGAGTACTCAACTATAGAAAATTGCCAAAGGTGTTTCAACGGCAAAGTCGAAGATCACGTGCCGTGATCTGAATGGAGCACCCGACGTTCAAGGGGGAGAGGTGGAGCGGGATGCGGAGGTGTTACGAGGCGAGAAGTTGCTGGTCATTCCGGTCGTCTCTATGACTTGGCGCCACGTTGCATCACGGATGACTCAAGGAGGTGGAGGCCGACGGCTTGATGGACGAGAAGACTTCGGCGAGGTGCCTCCCTCACATCGAGCATAGGCTGATGTCGCTCAGGTGGTCGCTGGAGCCGGTGCTTGCGGCTATGCACAAATCGGCGATACAGCATGCTGCCGAGATCCGTCGTTCGACGAACGAGTCGCGGAAGCGTCAGTGAGTGAACTAAATTACTCAGAAGTCAGTAATATTAGGCACCACTCGGATGCTTGAAGAATGATGGCACCAGCGCAGCCCTGTGAACGATCTCAGCCAACTGCCTGGTCACGCGCTCACATCGAGCGTCTCGCCCTTCTGCAGTGGATGCAGGGCAGGGCCCGTGCGCTTGGCGTGGCTCCAGACCAGTTCGTCTGGGTTGAGGTCGGGGCATAGCCCGGCAGGTAATGCAGCGTCAGTGTGTAGTTGAGCCCCGCGACGTAGCGCGTGACCGCCGTGGTCTTGTACACCGGCAAGCTGTCTAGGATCCGACGGAGGGGCTTGCGACGGCCGCGCATCATCCGGCGCAGCAGCGTGATGAACCGCTCGCTATTCAGAGCGCCGGCATAGGTGGCAAACCAGAACGCCCCCTTGAGACTGACAGCCGAGGCGGCGCTGATGCCCTGGCTATGGCCTGCCGTAATTCAGGCACGCCGTCGAAGCGAGTGTCGACATTGTACCCGTCCCTGATGGCCTTCTCTGCCCCTTCAGGAAGATCGGCGGCACTGGCGTATCACAAACACCTTGCGCCATATTGAGCCCCTTCACGCTCGCACAAGCCTGTCTCATCGCCCGAATTTTCGATTGGGCGAGATCCGCCATCCGTCGACTGGCCGTTCGGATCGCCATACTCCTTCTTAACCATCCTGGACCGGTGTCCTTTGTGGCAGAGGATTATGCCATGGTCAAGATAGGGCCACAATTTCGAGAGCGAAAAACTCGTCGATGCCAAGACCGGTGAGTAGATTAGCGGTTACCGTCCTACCGTTCTCTCTTCTACCGGATTCAATCCATCGTAAACAAAATTGGTCGTGGTGGGACCAGTGCTGAGCCGTGTCGACGCATTGAAGTTTTGCCGGTGTTGTAAGTGGCTGGTTGTGTGTGGCTGCACAGAACAAGATCCGACCCCATTGAATTGTGCTATTCTTCAAGTTTTATAAGATATAGGTCCGGTAGTCTTCCTATCGCTGCATATCACAACACTCTCACCACTGAAGAAGAGCGCATGTTTTCTGACAGTCTGGCACGTATTGTAGAGTCGTCCAGCATCACCGACTGATAGAGAGTTCAACGCCTATTTGGTAATGGGCCAAAAATTAGACTTCACACAAACGCTGCTTTTCTTCCCTCTTCACTAGGGAACGTCTGATTAATTCACAGTTGCACGAAGCAATCTGTCCCTGGGGGAATCACTACTGGCCATCAGGTGGGAATCCGCTGGTCCGGGATCGTCTTTCTCGGGGCTCGCCCGCTCTGTCAGGCTGCCCATGACTCCGTTCGCACACGGGCTCACGAGGCTTCCGCCAGCAGCTGCCGGCGCGTCACATAGAGATTCGCCAAGCCGCAACTGATGAACAGCCAGTGGGTGTTCTTCGCCAACCCCCGGTAGCGGACGTTGGCCCACCCGAAGATCTGCTTGATCACCAAGAACGCATGTTCGACTTTCGCCCGCACCTTCGACTTCGTGCGGTTCCGGGCCCGCTCGGTCTCACTCAGGGGCCGATGGCGATGCGCTTTAGTCTGCACAAAGCTCTTAGCCCTGGGGGCGTGGTGTCGAATCACGTCGCGCTGCCCGCTATACGCGGCATCGCCCCCCACCCGCGTCTCCTGTCCATGCAGCAACTTCGGTAACCCCTGGCTGTCATGCACATTCGCGGCAGTCGCGGCCACTGAATGAATCAGCTTGGTCTGGCTGTCCACACCGATATGCGCTTTCATGCCGAAGTACCACTGATTGCCCTTCTTCGTCTGATGCATCTCCGGATCCCGCGCCTTCTGGCGATTCTTGGTTGAACTGGGCGCACTGATGATGGTGGCATCCACGATGGTCCCGCGACTGACTTTTATGCCGTGGGTTGCCAGATACGCGCCGATCCGTGCAAAGAGCCGCTCGCCCAGTTGGTGGGCTTCCAAGAGATGCCGAAACTTGCAGATCGTCGTTTCATCGGGCACGGGCTCGCGGCCCAGATCAATGCCCACGAACTGCCGCATCGCCCGTGAGTCGTCCAGCGCCTCTTCCACGGCCGGATCCGACAGGTTGAACCACTGTTGCAGACAATGGAGGCGCAGCATGCGCTCGACGCCCACCGGTGGCCGCCCGGGGCCTTCGGCCTTGGGATAGACCGGCTCAATGGCCGCCACCAGGTCCGCCCACGGCACGACACGGTTCATTTCATCCAGGAACTGCTCGCGGCGAGTGGGCTTGCGATACGGTTCAAACGTGACCTCGGCAAATGTCTGCTGTTGCATCGGATGCGCCTCCCGTTCAGTGCTGCGCTATCCGTAGCACATCTCGCGAGGAGAATAAATCAGACCTTCCCTAGCAATACGCTCTTACTTCGTCTCGCCTTAGATTCAGGCATTTGATCCCATTCAAGGCCATCTAATATCCTTCCAGCCTGTTTCTTTCGTACACCACCCCACTGTTTAAAAAAGAACGGTACATTTTTCGCGACGCAACGATCACGGATTTCTCGCACCCATTCAAGTTCCATCAAACGACTGCCTGGGCCAGATTCTCCGCCTAGGATTACCCAGTCGATACCAGATAATGGAAGTCTGGGTATTGGAGCCAGTAATGGCTCAACAGAAAGAAACCTCACGGCTGCTGGAACTTTCTGTAGGTGTCCGATGCGGTACGTATACTGTGGCGACTCGACACTTACTCCCATCCAGACGTTTTTAGGCCAAGGAAGATGCATGGCCAACTCTGCCAACCTCTCCGCTCTTTTAGTCAGGATTTGAAACACGTGCCAATGCGCAGTCACCATAGTACGGAAGACCTTTTGAATAAAGGCGTCGGGAATGTCCTCATGGAAAAGATCACTCATGGAATTCACAAAGATCACACGTGGTTCTGCCCAGTGTAGGGGCAGTTGAACGATATCCTCCTGAAGTGCGACATCAAAGCCATTGCGATAACGTTCTTGTCCCATGGCAGCGAGCCTATATGCCATCCGCTCCGCATAACAATTCTTACAACCAGGGCTAATTTTGGAACAGCCTGTTACAGGGTTCCATGTCATCTCGGTCCACTCTATATCCGTCTTTCTAGCCATTAGCATCTCCTTCTAAGAATTGTATCCGGAGATTGTCCGTCTGACCAAAAGTTCCCTTGCGACGTTTCGCATCGTGGCTAAATACCTTAATACGGTTTTTCCCTTCCAAGACTTTCAACATACTTTTAGGGTTTACGAAAGCCGTTTCATTTAAAGCAAAGTCTTTGAGAGTCTCATATGAGACAGTTTGGCCACGGAACCGATTTAATAGGCGAACGCTGTCTACCTCTGGATCGTTAAAGCGGAAAAGAGAGGTTTGATTTGAGCTACCATCGGCAAAACGATACGTTCCATCTTGATCGATAGATTTCATCGCCTCTTTCATCTTCTCAAGTCCAAGTGGATGTTGACTTGCGAAAACTAGAAAGTAATTCAGAGCTCCTTTGGTTGTCTGCATTTCGAATGCGAAGACATACCCTATATTGGGCAAGCTTCGAAGCCTCTTTTTGTACAAATCAAGCACGGCATGACAGAGTTCAGGGAAAGGTGTGGTGCCCTTCGGAGGAAGCCTCTTCCATGAACTGTCGCCGAAGATCGAAGTCAATGTCTCTTCGGAGTTTGCATTCTCTTCTGCCAGGAAGATACGGGCTATACCGTCTGCGTCAAGGTTGATCAAAACTTCTGAGCAAGGACTCTTTAAGATTTCTGCAACGCTAGTAAATGGCGCACCAGTTGCCCCAAACGGGTCAATAAAAACGAATAAGGGGTGAGACCTCTCAAAGGGCTTTGGCAATCGTGATCGAAGCTCCGCCAATCCTTCCTGAAATGACATACAAAGTGGATACGTTTTTAGTCCCCTTGCGCCATCCCAACGCCGTATCTCTTGTTGAAGGTGCTCGAATCTTTTTTCATCAGCTTCAATGAACGCACAATGAACTGTACCGGCTTTCCAGTTCTGTCCATGAGAGTCTATTGCGCCTTGCCCAGCTTTTAGTGCAGCAACCGGTGAGCCTTCTTCGTAATTCTTATACTTGCCAGGCCCAGCAAAACCATCAATGTACAAAATCTCTTGATTATGTTCCGTCAGTCCCATAATCCGGAACCAGGCATTAAGGTAGGATTTTAGAATCGTGATTTTTGCAATTGTGTGAGGAACATCGTCCCAAACAGTTTCTAATTTCTTGGGAGGCATGCGCAGCCTTTCGGAATAGGAAAGTGCGATAGGTATAGCACTTTTTGAAGTAGGCTAGTTGGGAAATGTAGTGAAAGGGTAGGTAATAGGAGGGGAATGAGGGCTAGCACCCTACGTTACGCCGCGCGGACCTGAATTTGCCCTGCAAACGGGATCACGAGGTGGTTGAGAGACGGCATTGAAAGGTTCACACTCCGATTGGGGGCACCAGGTATAAATACGTATGTCAGAGAAATCTCATGTCACCCATCTCCAAGGCAACATGTTCGGAGGCTCCGAGCCGTTTTCTGGTGCAAGCCAGCGCCATGCGGGGGTATCTCGCCTTTCATCACTTCTCTTTTGTTGCGACAAAATCTTCAAGCGCAGCGAACTAACAAACCGCAGGTCGGATCCTACCCGATTCATCTAGCGGTGGCCTGGCAGCATGATGATCGAAATAGGTTTTGTCGCGTCAGGCTGTCACCCATGGATTCCAAGATCTCGGCCAAGTTCAGCTCGAGTTGAGCTTCCTTACAGCTCCGGATCTCTTCTGGTAACGTTTTCAGAGCGCTCCAGGCGTAGAGTGCCGCCTGAAATGTATTTCTAAGCAACTCTTGCGGATTCGATATGTCTCAACACCGTAGTGTCACGCGCTGGTGATGCTCCGAAGAAGCGGGAATACTCCCGATTAAACTGCGAAGGGCTCTGATAGCCCACTTGATATGCGGCACCGGCTACTGAATAGCCTTCAAAAGCCATAAGGTTTCTGGCCTCCAATATCCTCAACTGTTTTTGAAACTGAATCGGACTCAGACCCGTTGCCCGTTTGAATTGACGGTGAAAGGTATTTATGGCCATACCGAATTGTGCCGCGACCTCTCCGATGTCTAGCGGCTGCGTATAGTTATCACGAAGCCATTTCACGGTCTGGGAAATCTTGGAGAGGTTGCTTTCTCTCAAGCCCAGCTGCCTTAGATACCACCCTTGCGGGCCCAGCAGTACACGATAAAGGATTTCGCGCTCATAAACTGGCGCAAGCGCCGGAATATCTCTCGGAGTCGTTGTTAGACGCAACAACCGCAGCCATGCTTCCATGAGTCCAAGATCGAACGCGCAAGCGGCAAAACGTTGTGAAGACGTTGGCATCAGATCTTGAGGAATATCTCGCAGCAACCTTTGAAGAATAGTCTGGTTGAACTCAAGTCCTAGGGACATGTACGGACGGCCATCACTGCTCGGATGCACGCTCGCCGTGGCGGGAACGTGTACCGGTAACACGTAGTAACAAGGACCTTTCAGGTGCGTGTCGCGTCCACCAACTGAAAGAATCTTCGTTCCTTGCACTGTAAAGCCGATCATCGGTTTGTACAGCGCAGCCAGCTGATGGTTGGGAACGTCTCCCTTGATCATGACTAGTCCCGGGACCGCGGTTTGAAGTGGCCGTGTTCCTGCCCCCTTTGTCAGGTCAACGATTTCCTTTAAAATTGTCTTCATATGCTTATTTTATGGCATCGCAGGTCTTGCTTCCAGCCTCAATTCACCAACTCGGGGAGTTTTAGGACGTCGTTGTGCCAAAAACCTATGTTTTTGAGAAGACATTTGCTCATTCCTGGTGGTTTTAGGCAATTGAAAGGCACCATCTGATCTAGGTTATTCCGGGAAATTAAACGAAGATGGACTCATCACGACCGGCGAACTTCACACGACCGGCGAAACCAAAAAGGAGAATCCGATGAAGACGAATATTGCGATCATTACCGGTGGAAGCAGCGGAATCGGAAGGGCGACGGCGCTTGAACTGGGAAAGCGCGGAACCGGGCTCATCCTCACATACAATTCTAACAAGGTTCAGGCTGAAGCAGTTGTGAAAGAAATTGAGCAAAATAGGGGAGTCCGGGCAGTAGCGCTCAAATTAGACCTGAGCCACAAATCGTCTTTCGATGATTTCACTCAGACGGTGAAAAGGTACCTTCAGGACATGTTTCACAGAACGACCTTCGACTATTTGGTTAATAACGGTGGTATTGGGGGCGGCATGGCATTCGCAGAAATAACCGAGAAATATTTCGATCAAATTCTCAACACAAACTTCAAAGGACCATTTTTTCTCACGCAACAACTCGTTAAGCTCATGGAAGACGGCGGGCGGATCGTGAACATATCAAGTTCATCCAGCAACGGCTCCTTTGTCGGCTATTCTGCCTACGGCTCCTCAAAAGCCGCCTTGTCGTCCTGGACTCGCTACCTGGCCAAAGAACTAGCACCGCGAAAAATCCGCGTCAATGCGGTTTCTCCCGGTCCTGTTCACACCAATCTTGGAGGTGGGGCATTCGACAAACATCCGGAATTCATTAAACCATTGGAAGCGCAGACGGCATTGGCCAGAATTGGAGCTCCTGAAGACCTCAGCAAAGTAATCGCGAGCCTGCTAGCGGATGACTTCGGGTGGATGACCGCTCAGGACATTGAAGTCTCTGGGGGGTTTTTGCTTTGAAACTGTGAGAAACTAAAAAACGTTCGGAATAGCTAAGAAGACGAGAGCGACGCGTGAGGTTGGCGTCACACGTCGCTCTCACTGCTGTCCAAAATAGTCGGCTGTTTCGAGTTCTTCCCCCGTGAATGCGGCATATGAGACGGTCTCTGGTCACCCATCCAGTTCAGGTTGTCCGGTCTGCTGTCCAAGATCAGGTAGCGAATAGCCTCTGTTGGGGCGGCGCTGGTATGAGCAGCGGCCGTTCAAAGGGCGCATTGAGCCAGTCCCACAGATCCCGATAGGTCAACAGATTGAAGCGGAGCAACGCGGCCAGATTCGAGAGACTCCAGGGCCACGTGGACTTCAGCTGCAGAAATTTCAACAGCAGCATCGCGAGCAGGGCGATCCAGATTTGGACCTGTACGGCGTTCTCACTCGTGCCCACAAACGTCTTGATCCGGAGATGCTGTTTCAAGGCCTTGAAGAGGAGTTCGATCTGCCAGCGCTCCCGATAGATGGCGGCAATCGTGCTGGCCGCAAGCTGCATGAGAGTGGTCAGGAACCGTAGCGGCCGCTGCTGTCTCTCATCCCAGATCGTCACCTGTCGCAGGGGGACCGAGCACCGGTCAGCCGCATGGGAACTGGTGAGACGGATCACCTCATCGACCAGCACCGGTCCGCGTGTCGGCACGGAGCGTTGCTCCAGCACTTCGTAGAGCATGTTGGTGCGTGGACGGGTGACAAATCCCACCTCGTCGACCGTCCAACGATGATAGCGGGCATAGTCGAGATACCCGCGATCGATCACCACGATGGTGCCTGGCGCAAAGGTGAGCTGTTGGGCGATCCGCACGTCGTTGGTGTCGCCGTCGGTCACGAGGGCCCAGCAGGGCAAACACCCCTGGTGATCCAGCTGCAGATGGAGCTTGATCGCCCCCTTCGTCCGCTGGAATCTGGCCCAATCGAACACCGTGGCACAGAGTTCAATGATCGTTGCGTCGAGGGTGCGCAAGGGGTGCTTGAACCGGAACCGGCGGCGCTTCAAGGCCGCGACGGCTTGGCAACGGGTGAGGACTTGATAGAAGAGCGTCTCGTACAGCTGCCAGGGCCGATGCGCATTGGCATAGGCCAGCGTGGACCGAGTCGGTGTCCGACGGATGCCAAGGTGGACGAGTTTGCCAAGGGCGGTGGCCAAGCCGCCACAGATTTCTCGAAGTGAGTGCGCACTACCCATCTGACAAAACAGCATCGCTATCAAGTGATCCCAGCAGCTGAACCCCTTGGCTGCTCGCTCAGCGGCGTGCTGTCGAACGGCCCGAGCGAAGTCCGCGCGATCGATCAGGGCGAGCATTTGCGCAAAGCAACTGGCGACGGTTACCATACTGCACCTCCGGCTTGTGGGTGCCACGGCGCGGGAACGCCGTGGATGGATGTGCGT
Source organism: Nitrospira sp. (assembly GCA_029194675.1). Lineage (NCBI taxonomy): Bacteria > Pseudomonadati > Nitrospirota > Nitrospiria > Nitrospirales > Nitrospiraceae > Nitrospira > Nitrospira sp. The sequence goes on from JARFXP010000003.1 coordinate 571,506, forward strand.
TGAACAACCTATCCTACTCACAAGCCGGAGGCCTGTTGAGAACTTATTTTGGACAAGAGTGCGTCGCTCTACTTTTTCAGTAAGACCTGCTTTGCGGTTTGTTGTGGGGTTAGGTTGTCGGAGGTAGGGCTATCTGAAATTCGTAAACCGCAGGTCATCAAGTTCTAACAAAAGAGGGTTTTTCTCTCTCAGGCTGCCATCCTCATTCCCCCTGAAAATGGGATGACCAGGTGGGCCAGCGAGGCCATTGAAGGTGCTAAATTCCGATTGGGGACAATAGGCTAACACACTCGCTCGTTTGTAGGTGGGTCTGAGAACTGAGAATAGGGGTAGGCCTCTATTCTCAGTCCTCACACTCGCTCTGGCCTTTGGCCTGGTGTTCTTGAGACTTAACTGGGGATAATGGTGTCCATGACCGTTTTGTTGATCGCAACCGTATACTTCCTGGCCGGACGAGCTACGGCGGTCTCATAGTAATCAAAGGTCGTCTCACACACGTTCTTGAGCAATGGTTCAGCCTTGTCTTGGGACGTTTGAAGGATCTCACGCGTGAAGGCCAACAATTGACTCGGTACCCCGGTGGTCTGCCCTTGGATTTGATCCCAGGGCTTTCCGAGCCAGTTCTTATACAAGGTGAGCCATTGCTGATACGCTGACAATCCCTGTCTCACCGCTTCCTTAACCAACTGTTGGTTCTGCTCTTGCCACTGTAAGGAGGTCTCCAGTCCTTTGAGATACCCCTCCTTCCAGATTTTAGCCATGTCCATCACCTCGAACTGTCTGTCGGCGCCCGTGTTCGTGTCAGTAGCCATCACCGGTCTCCTCTCTGGTGTATCGCCTGGTTGTTCAAGCGGGTTGGGTGAGCCCTTCGTGGTTGCATCATCCGCAATGAGGCTCTGTCCTTGCGGTGCAGTCCTTTGGCCGTGTTTGGTGTCTTTCACACGTATTGTGGTTGTTCTTGACATCAAAATCCATTTCCTCTCGTTGCTGGCTCTTGGGAGTACATGCGCCTGGCCATGAATATCCAGTCGTAAGGTTTCGAGTGATCCCGATGCTGCCAGGCCGTGCGAACGTCATTTAGATGTGTGAAAGCAGAGTCGGACTTCCATCCGACACCAGATCGAAGTGTTGAGCCATTTCTTGGAAGTAGTACTGCAGGAAGCTTCGCTCATCCTCGGTCAGCGCGAACCCAGAGGCGAGCAACTGTTCATAGGTATGCTTAAAGGCGAAAACTTCGTCGCGGATATACATTTCATCACCTCTTTTGAAAAAAAAACAGACGGCAGTGTATTTCCTGGCTTTGTCCTCAGGAAATTCGGCACGAAAACCCCTCCGGTGTCCTTTGCGGACTGAACGTCGCGGTGACACAATGACTATCACTGACCTGCTGAACCGCCTCGCGCGGATTGAGTCTGTAAAACTCTTGGAGGGTAGGCCAACCTTTATCGACTAAGAACGTTGCAGCACCCATTGTATATAGATAGGGCTCCGAACTGTCAAAAGTCCTTACAGCCCTAAGTCGGATCGCAGGCTTAATGGTGTGTGAGCCTGTTTTAGCACCAGCTTGGCACCAAAAAACGTCGGACTCGGAAGAGTCACAGCTAACTTCGTTCCCCACGAGCGACAGTGGTGGTGGTCACTATTCTGCACCATTCAGAAGGGGCAACACGCGGCGTGGGACAGTTTTCCAAAAACAAAGAAGGCCTCGGACGAACCCGAATATCAGACTTCTCATCCTGTTCCCGTAAGTAGCTAGACCCGCGCCGGGGCTGGCCAGCGGAACCCGTGGAGGGGGCTCGAGTGAATCGACGAGCCGTTTTGCCTCTTCCAAGGCTGCCGTTGCGGCTTCTTGGCGGGACGCGAAGCTCCCCTCGGGGCACCCTTTCCGGTATGCCCAGCAGGTTGGTCTGAATTCAATGATCATATACGGGCACTGCCAGAGCCCGTTGGCTCGCCGTTCAGGAGCTAACTTGATCTTGCGCGTCTTATAATCCGGCATTGTTGTTTCCTCCCATCGCCACTCAGCGCATACACACGAACAATCAGGAATGCCTAGCGCTCAAGACAGGACTTTCCCATACTGAGGTTACGACGGTGTTACTGAACGGTGTTATCTTTGTAACCTTTCACGATCACGATGGTGATCGGAGGCCCCTATTTGCTCTGAACCAGCCTGGCGACTTGGCAGGCACCTCCTTCGCGAGAGACAGGATAACTCTTTCGACAGCTTAGCCGATCTAGGCTCAGGACCTATTAAATTCAGGGTTCACCAACCAGACCACATATGATTCACTTGTGAGGGGAGGTGCCGCCATGAGCCAATTGTTCCTGTTGTCGAAGAAGCAGTTTGCCCGCATAAAACCGTACGTTCCCCTGTCTCCCGGCGTTTCGCGCGTGGACGATCTGCGCGTGGTCAGCGGGATCATTTACGTCATCAAGCACGGCCTGCCATGGAAAGACGCACCGCGAGCGTACGGCTCGAATGAAAGAGAAAAGGGGACATTCTCACTCTTGTCCAAAATAAGTTTTCAACATGCCTCCGGCTTGTGAGTAGGATGGGTTGTTCAACCAACATCCGTTCACGGCGTACCCGCGCCGTGCCACCCACAAGCCGGAGGTGCCGTATGGTAGCTGTCGCCAGTTGCTTTGCGCAAATTCTCGCCCTGATTGATCGCACGGACTTCGCACGAGCGGTGCGACACCATGAGGCTGAACGAGCGGCCAAAGGCTTCAGTTGCTGGGACCATTTTGTGGCCATGCTCTTTTGTCAGATGGGCAGCGCGCACTCGCTCCGGGAGATCTGCGGCGGCTTGGCCACCGCGCTGGGTAAGTTGGTCCACTTGGGCGTCCGACGGACGCCGACCCGCTCGACGCTCGCGTCTGCCAATGCGCATCGCCCATGGCAACTGTACGAGACGGTCTTCTATCAGATCCTCACGCGATGTCAGGCGGTCGCGGCCCTGACGCGCCGCCGGTTCCGGTTCACGCATCCACTCCGGACTCTGGACACGACGATTATTGAGCTCTGTGCCACCGTGTTCGATTGGGCTCGATTTCAGCGGACCAAGGGCGCCGTGAAGCTCCATCTGCAGCTGGATCATCAGGGCTGCTTGCCCTGCTGGGCCCTGGTGACCGATGGCGATACCAACGATGTCCGGATTGCCCAGCCGCTCACCTTTGCCCCCGGCACCATCGTGGCGATCGATCGCGGGTACCTCGACTATGCCCTGTATCATCGCTGGACGGTCGGCGAGGTGGGATTTGTCACCCGTCCACGCACCAACATGCTCTATGACGTGCTGGAGCGGCGTCCCGTCCCCGCCCGTGGTCCGGTGTTGGTCGATGAGATCATTCGCCTCACCGGCCTGCATGCGGCCGACCGGTGCCCGGTCCCTTTGCGGCAGGTGATCATCTGGGATGAGCAGCACCACCGACGGCTCACCTTCCTGACCAACCTTCTGCATCTAGCCGCCAGTACCATTGCGGCCATCTATCGGGAGCGGTGGCAGATCGAACTCTTGTTCAAGGCAATCAAACAGCATCTGAAGATCAAGACGTTTGTGGGCACGAGTGAGAATGCGGTGCAGGTCCAAATCTGGATCGCCCTGATCGCGATGCTGCTGCTGAAGTTTCTGCAGCTGAAGTCCACGTGGCCCTGGAGTCTCTCGAACCTCGCGGCCTTGCTCCGCTTTAACCGGCTAACCTATCGAGATCTCTGGGCGTGGCTTGATGCGCCGTTTGAACGGCCGCTGTCGATGCCCGCCCCCACGCAAGCGCGGCTCTTTGCGTCATGATCTTGGACAGCAGCAGGGGGAACCTCGTCCAAGAACCGAACCCCAAGCCGTCTCACACACGCTATTGACGCGGGAAGGACACTGAGGAACACATTATTTTGGACAGCAGTGGGACATTCTACTTTTCATTGCGCGTCCGTGGGCGCCCACGGGGATGGACACTGGCCTCCAGCCCCAGCCGCCGCGCCGTCCGCTATACCCAGGCCGTACTCCCAAACGGCGTCCCGCGGTTCACACTGTGCCGGAGCGCCGCCACCTCCGCGTCCGTCATCGGTGCATTCACCCAGTTCACCCAGTCCGTCGGTTCCGGCACGGGCACCGCCTGCAGCCACGCCTCCTTGCCTCTCCGTCCCCGCAGACTGGACCACAGCCAATCCTCTGCCTGTGCGACCAGCCCAGCCCGCAACGGATTGCGCTCGATGTACCGCAGGACTGTCAGGAGATGCTCATCCTGTTGGATGGGAAAGGCCGAAGCGGCCCTGCCAGACATGGCCGCTCAAGTGATAGTGCCGATGATAGCGTCGCACCTGTGCCGTCAGGAGCCATTGCATGAAGCGGCTGAGATCACCATCACCCCGGGGCCAGAGCACCAGGTGAAAATGATTCGGCATCAGGCAATAGGCCAGCACCCGCATCCGCACGCGGTCTACCGCCTCCGCGAGCAGGTCGCGAAACGCCGCATAGTCCTCGGCTTTCCGAAACACCTCCGCGCGGGCGTTCCCACGATTGATCACGTGGTAGCAGAGACCACCTGCCGAGGCGCGGGCAGCGCGCGGCATGCCAGCAGACTCGCAGCGGACGCAGGCTGGTCCACAGAAAAGTTGAATGTCCCATTTTTATGATCATGAGCCAACGGCTCATGAGAACTCTTCTTACCTTGTCAAGGCGATGACGCCAAAAGATTGGCCTAATCAGACTTGGTTGATCACCTTCGGGAGACCCAGACGCCGGCGTTGCCGAAGCCCACGATGTCGGCCCGCCCATCACCGGTGGTGTCGGCCAGGAACCGCGGATGTTGGTCGACTCGCCAGCCTCCGGCGTCATAGCCAAAGGTGGTGATCACCAGGCCTGGTGCCTCGAAAGTGCCGTCTCCCAGTGATCGGGCGATCCAGACGCCGGCATTACCGAAGCCCACGATGTCAGCCCGGCCATCACCGGTGGTATCGGCCAGGAACCGCGGATGTTGGTCGACCCGCCAGCCTCCGGCGTCATAGCCAAAGCCGGCGACCGCCAGCTGCGGGGCCGCGAAGGTACCGTCGGCCTGGGCGCGGGACACCCAGACCCCGGCGTTGCCGAAGCCGACGATGTCGGCCCGCCCATCGCCGGTGGTGTCGGCCAGGAACCGCGGATGTTGGCCGACCCGCCAGCCTCCGGCGTCATAGCCAAAGTTGGCGACCACCAGCTGCGGGGCCGCGAAGGTACCGTCGGCCTGGGCGCGGGACACCCAGACCCCGGCGTTGCCGAAGCCGACGATGTCGGCCCGCCCATCGCCGGTGATGTCGGCCAGGAACCGCGGATGTTGGTCGACCCGCCAGCCTCCAGCGTCATAGCCAAAGCCGGCGACCACCAGCTGCGGGGCCGCGAAGGTACCGTCGGCCTGGGCGCGGGACACCCAGACGCCGGCGTTGCCGAAGCCGACGATGTCGGCCCGCCCATCGCCGGTGGTGTCGGCCAGGAACCGCGGATGTTGGTCGACCCGCCAGCCTCCGGCGTCATAGCCAAAGTTGGCGACCACCAGCTGTGGCGTCTCGAAGCGGCCATCTGTCTGGGCGCGGGATACCCAGACCCCGGCGTTGCCGAAGCCGACGATGTCGGCCCGCCCATCGCCGGTGGTGTCGGCCAGGAACCGCGGATGTTGGCCGACCCGCCAGCCTCCGGCGTCATAACCGAAGTTGCGGACTACCAGTTGCGGGGCCCAACCGAGGTGGCTAGGCGTGTACCCACAGAGGCTGAAGGTGTTGCCCTTCATGAGGCAGTCGACACCGGTGCCGGCAGCACAGTTCGCGCAGTTGCCGTTGACGATGCCGAAGCGTCCCCAGCCACCGCCACAATTGCACCCGCTGCTCGCATACTCGTCGGGGCAACCGAAGATGTGTCCGGTCTCGTGGGCAAACACTCGGTCGATGTTGTCGGGACCCCAACCATTGTTGTTGTAGTCCATAACAAGTCGCGGTCCGCCGATGCTCGCGTAAGCGAAATGCCCGAGCGGGTATTTCGTAAAAAAGGCGCAGTAGGTCCAGCGCGTGCCGAATCGGCTCCGAATATCTTCGATGTAGGACAGCACACCGTCCCAGTCCGCGCTGAAGCCGATTGCTCCCATCGCGGGGTTCCGCCAGTGGGCCTCCAGGTCGGGCGCCGCGGGATCTGCCGGTGTAGCCAGGTTCACATTCTGTATATCGTACGAGAAACTGATTCCAACGATTGGATTCGTCGTCGCGAACCAGCCGAGGCCGTTCTGAACCTCGGCGATGACTTTCGTGAGCTCGGCATCCGAGAACTTCAAGACGGCCGTTGGGCCCTGGACGATGATGATGCCGACTGCAACGGTCCCCTCAAGGTACGCGCTCGTCGGCCCAGCCGACCGCGCGCCGACTCCCCGTGCTCTGGCCCGCGGGGTAGGCATCACCGTGGTACAGGTAGGCATATCCCATTGCTCACCGGCTCGTGGTCGGTCGCGCGTGGCGTTGCTGTAGGCTTGCGATTCTCGCAGCCGCAGAGCGGCAAGCCCCAATTGCTCAACCTCGTTGAGACCATCCGGCCTGAGATCAGTCACACTAGGCGCACGTTCGGCCGTTGCCTTATCGGGCACAGCCAGGATGCTTACCCGGCCATAGCGATGGATGGTACGTCCCGGTACTTGTCGGCTCAGTGCTGCAGCCGACGGCTGCGGTGCTCCTTCGAACACAGCCCGTTCTGCTATGTTAAGGTCACCTGCCATTGAACACCTCCCTACCGTTACGAACGTTGAAGCTTGCTGCGGGTCGAAGCCTCCTATCAGCGACGGTTGACGGGTGGATCTGGTGGGAGAAAGTTCGGTGCATCCCATGAGAGGCCCTCACCGGGCCTGGTCTTGGCTTGCCGTCGTGCTTCCCAGGCGGAGACGAACAAACGCTCCGACGGCGTGAAATCCTGTGGGAGTTCAGCCAAAGTGCCATCGATCACGCTGAGCACGCCCTCGATCTGGGCAGCACGTGCCATGGTGTCCGGGGCAACTTGGACTAGGGCCAGCCGAGGCGCGAGCACCTGGGTGACATGACCGATGGCTCGCAGGTGCGCGAGCGCTCGGTCGGCTAAACGTGGTTCAAGTACAACGAGGAATTCACGTCGGGGGTCCGGCATTGCTTGGGTACCTCCCTGGGCAGGAGCCGCGAAGGCGATCAGCGAGGAGGAGAAGACCGGTAGCATGGATCCAACGAAAACGGACGCTTGTAGCAATGAACTGATGAGTATCATTGCAAGCTTCTTTTCGCTGAGTCCGATTAATAGGACGAGGCATCCCCTGTCTACGCTTTTATCTTCCACCATGTCAAGGTGAGAAAGCTTTCATCCGGGCACTGTCAACTTATTGAGAGCGGATAATCGGGATCAGTTCTTGTCCTTGCACCGCGTGAAGGCCTCCACTTGCCCGGTGTCAGGGTGCGGCTCTGGACCGTACTGTGCTTCTTCGAGATCCACAACGGTGAATGAAAATAACGATCTTGTACTGTGCATCATTTTATTTCTGGGCATTTACGACTGATTGTCGAATAGCGCAAGCCGACAACACGCCCGATGTCGGACAGGCTGTAGCCAAGTTCCAGGAGCAGGGCAGATGACGGCATTACGTCGCACGCGGTCAGCACAAGGACTGACGCCGAATAGGGGGTTCGGTGTCGGTCAGGGCGCCTCAACAGTGGCTCATACGATAATGTCACTTGAGACTGGTGACAGCAGGTGAGAAAAGACGACATGTGGAATCGGCGACTTATGGTTCGCTCAGCAAGACACCAAGCAGCGCGTGGTCATCACTCTTACGGTTTCCCCCACAAGGCTTCCAACCGCTGAGATCGGCCGCAGCTGAACTTGTAATACTTATACCGGAGCGGGTTTTCCTTGTAGTAATCCTGGTGATAGTCCTCGGCTGGGTAGAAGGTTGAGGCCTTGACCAGCTGCGTGACGATCGGGGCAGGAAGCCGCTTGGACTGTTCAATTGCCCGCTTTGAGGCTTCCGAGAGCTGCCTTTCTTCCTCAGTCGTATAGAACACCACCGACCGATATTGATTGCCATGATCGCAGAATTGCGCGTTCGGCGTGACGGGATCGACATTGCGCCAAAAGGCATCCAACAATTTCTGATAGGTGACCTTGGTTGGATCATACGTCACTTCGATGGACTCCGCGTGGCCCGTTTGTCCGGCCGAAACCTGTTCATAGGTGGGATTGGCAACGGTTCCGCCCATGTAACCGGACACCACCGCAAGGACTCCATCCACTTTTTCAAAGGCCTCTTCCATGCACCAGAAGCAACCTCCAGCAAAGTAGGCCTTGGCGGTAGTCGATGCGCCCTGAACTCCGCTTGAGAGTCCGCCCGTGAGAGCCGCACAAGTCACGAGACCGACCGCCATGAGTATCTGATGTCGAAGAGTCGCCATGTTCGTATCCTCCTTACCGGTAGTCATCGGAGCGGCTCGATTCTTACATCTTACTACGAGGCTCGTTGAGAGGTGGACCTGTGTACCACTCATGTGAAGCGAGGCGAGCCGGACCGGCATGTGAGTCTCTCACCCGTCAGACCGGAAGGTACCTGTCCAGATCTTGTTCTGCACGTTTCGCCCGTCGTTGCGGCCCATCCATGAGCTTCATGATCAGCTCAATGGCTGCTTCCGGCGAGACTGCGGTGTGGACCAATCGCTTGTCCAGTTTTCGAAAGAAAGCCACGTCGGCAGGGGAAGCTGCGACCAGAATGACCGGCTTGCCCGCTTTGACCGCCAGAGCCACCTCCGACACAGTGCCCGATCCGCTCAATCCACACACCACCACGACATGGCTGGTCAGGACATTGATGTTGTTACGGCCACTGCCCATTTCCGTGATGATCGGCACATCCACATGGCGAGACACCTTATCCTTGGCCGTCGGCAAGACGCCGATGGTCAAACTTCCGCCCACCCGCTTGGCCCCTTCGCAAGCCGCGTCCATGACGCCCACGTCACGACCGCCGGTCAAAACGACCCAGCCACGCCGTGCAATGAATTCTCCGAGGACTCGAGCATTGTCGAGATCCCTTTTCGAGGCCTTGGCCGGGCCCATCACACCAACCACGAATCGCATCACTCCCTCCTACGGTCCGTTTCCTCTCCTTTTAAAACCGGGAGGCCGTGAGGTGCACCTCTGCATGCTCCCATGCCTGTTGCCATTCCTTTTCCACGTCGTTCGCTTCACGGCTTTTCTGCTGAGCACGGAGGCTCTGCATGAGTCCAAACTGGGCCCAGCCGTTGCGTGGATTCTTCGCCAGGTCCGCTCGGTAGACTGCTTCCGTCTTGCCGGGTTTACCGGCCTTCAGCAAGACGGCGCCGAGATAGTGGCGAATCGGAATCGGCCAGAATGGAGGTTCGTTGTACGGGAGCTCGTCCTCCAGCTTGACGGCATCAGCGAACGAGGTGATGGCCTCATCGTATCTATGGCGGTGCATCGCGAGCTCACCGGCCAACAGTCGTTCCGCGATCTTGAGCAGAGCCCGTTCGGTTTTCTCCTCCGGAGTCCGATCCGGTCCGAAGCGGTTAGCGATACCTGTCAGCACCATGTGCTCGCCCTCAGCCCCGGGCAAGCGACCTGACACCGAGAGAGCCATTCCCCTTCCCAGTCGCCAGATCCCCTGTTGCAGGCGTAGCGGCTTGGGAGAAGGCGGTTCGCGCAGCAGTTCGTCCCACTGTCCGAACCTGATCATGGACCACAAAGGAGTGGGAAGGTACCATTCCTTCCATTTATCCCTCCGCGCTTCGGCTTCGGTGATCGTTCCCGTCAGTTGACGCGCCACCTTCAAGGCCTCAGTTTTTCGTCCCTCTATCGCTAGGGAAGCCCAAAGGAAATGTAGATTGTGGGTGTAGTAACCGTCGGCATAGTCGCCGGTCAACTTTCGGCCGGCCAAATAGTTGCGATCCACGTCCACGGCATGCCTATTCCGTTCAGCTGCCTCATGGTATCGACCCAGTCTCATGTAGATGTGGGCCGGCATATGGACCAAGTGACCGGCACCCGGCATGAGCCCGGGCAATCGTTCGGCACAGGCCAGGGCTCGGTCCGGGGCCCGGGAAGCTTCCACGCTATGGATGTAGTAGTGGCAGGCTCCGGGATGATCCGGAAAGCGGGACAGAAGCGACTCCAATGTGGACACGAGCTCCTCGGTGCCGGGCTTTGGCCGACCAGCTGCAGTCCATAGATCCCACGGGCGCAGGTCCATCAAAGCCTCAGCGAACAACACGCCGGCATCCGGATCGCTTGGAAACTGCCGCCAGACTACACGCATGGCATCCGCATAGGCTTTATCGAGAGCCGGTCGTGCATGTGCGTTGACATTGTATCGCTTGCCGATCGCATCGATATAGGCCTGCTCGGCTGGACTCGCCTGGGCACGATGAGCGCGAGCCTTTTGTACGGCATCCCACGCTCGTCGTTCGGCTACCTTATCCATCGCTGCGTTGATGTTCGGACCCGACGCGAGTGCCACACCCCAATAGGCCATCGCTGCGGAGGGATCGAGACGAGCGGCTTCCTCGAAGGCCCTGATAGCTTCTTCATGGTTGAAGGCGTACACGAGCCGTAAGCCTTGATCAAAGTATTGTTGCGCTTCGGTGGAGCTCGTCGTGATGGGATGATGAAGGGTGCCGAGATCGTCAAAAAGGGGTACCCGAGAGGCCTGGCGTTCAGCTGCCGCCGCCAGATCAATCGCCAACAGCCCGAGCCACGACACAGCCCACAATAAGAGGCGAAAGATGCTCATTGACGGCTTTTTAGCAGACGTGCCCCACGCCTGGCTAGAGGACAGGTGTGCCTGTTGAGGGGATCGCTGTCGCGCGGGTCAGTTGGATTCGCTCTTTTTTACTCGCGAAGTGCTCAGAAGCTTCCGGAGCCGATGGTCAACCCTGACCAGATCAGGCACAGCTTACAGATTGAGCGACGAGCGTTCACTTGTCTGAGGAGAAAACCGATGTTCAGCTTCCTCAGGAGGATTCGGCATCTCGATTTCAGTCGGTTTCTTCCGACCGATACGGCTTCGCTTGATGGAGGCGGCCGCCGTGCCGGTTGAGGTCGTCGAAAATGTACCGGCTTCCAGCTCTTCACCGAGATGAACGAGGACCTGTTGCTGAGAGCTGACCAAGGAGGTGAGCTCCTGAATGTGTGAAGTAAGCCGAGCAATCTCATCCTGTTGCCCGACCAGACAGGCCCGGAGTTCAGCGACCTCTTCCGACTGAACAAGAGTTGGTGCCTGGGCCGGCTTTTGCAAGATCGTGACCGTTGCTTCCGGTGGATGATCTGCTGCCTGAACTCGATTTCCGTTCCGCTGGACGTCATCTTGGCGGATCGCCGTGTGTTCCATCGTTCGGTCTGGTAGCGCAAGCGGTTTACGGATCCGCGAAGAAGCCTCGTCCTCATACCGTGTCACGTACGCGAAGAGCTCAACTACCTTGCGCCAGCAAACAGCTCCCGCATCGAGCAGTAGTTGGCCATAGGGAGCGGGCACCGGACGAGCTTCATCGATCTGCTTCTGCGATGGAATTCGATGAATGAGGTTGATCGGTTCTTTGTTGAATCGTGGGGCCATGTGGCGGATCCTCTCCCATTCGGACCTAGTGTGATGTTACCAATGTACCTACTCCTTCACGGATGCAGGAGTCAACCCTTTTGTTCTGCAAGAGACGAAATATGTTCGGAGTCCTTAGAGAATTCTAGAATCGCGTCACGCTCGAGAAATGAAACTGCGGGAGGGCCACGGCTGGAACCAGCATCTTTCCGGTTTCCGAAGTGACCGCCTCCATGGGCGCGGTCCAAGCGGTAAGGTGTCGAAATGCCTGGAGCGGACTTTCATGAAACCTGAAATTTCTTACGGCTGAGACGATTTCCCCCTTCTCGACAAGGAATGTCCCATCTCGTGTCATACCGGTCAGCGTGAGATCACGAGGATTCACGGGGCGGATGTACCAGAAATTCGTCACCAGAATCGCGCGTTCCGCACCTTTGATCAGATCCTGAATCGAATGCGCCTGGGGCCCCTCGACCGACAAGGCGGGAGCCTCGAGTGTCGGAATGGTTATCACTCCATGGACCTTCGCCGTAAAGCGGTCGTAAGCCAGTTGTTTGAGGGTTCCATGGTCGATCCACTCTGAAGCCGTACTGGGCAAACCTTCATGTGTAAATCCCTCTCCAAGCAGGTCGGCATGATCCGCAAGGTTCCGGAGAGTCAACCGCTCGTCCACGATCGCTTGTCCCAGCTTGCCGGCGAAAGGACTTGTCCCCTTCATGTAAGACTTGGCATCCAGTGACCAAATCAGCCACGCCCAGAGGCCGGCCACGGCAGCCGGTTCAAGGATGACGGGATAACGTCCCGGCGGGAGCTCGTACGCATCACGACCTCGCTTGGATTTGGCAATGGCCGCCAATGTCCGCTCTTGAATCCTCAAGTGATCGATCGACCGATGAGCAGCCGCGCTCCAACCGGTGGCATCACCGGCTTGGACTGTCAGGCTGAACCGGGCGTCTGCTCGACGTTCGTAACCGAACAGTCCGTTGTCGGCGGCAATCCCTACTGCCGTCGCCGACGACGAGACGACGCCGGCCGCCATGATGTTCTCCATCCGGCAGTGCCCGATCGCTTCATTGGCATACTCCAGCCTTTTGGCCGGACCTGCCGCCATGGTTTCCGGTTTCGCCGTCTCTCGAACAGGGAACCAGCTCGGATCGGGAGGCGGAAGGTATTCGGGATCAACCGGTGAGATCCGAGCAATCCGTTCGGCACGAGCCAAGGTGTCCTGAATCGCCCCGGCGGTAAAATCAGTCGTGCCGGCGGTCCCATGTCGACCCCCGAAGGCGACCGTCACGGCCAGAGAGCCCCGTCTCGCATCGACATTTTGAATGACTTGATTATTGGCGAATCTCGTCGTTCCCGCATGGTGATCGCGAAGACGGACGATCGTATGATCAGCGGATGAGCGGGTCATGACCAGCTCGCTCAGAAAACGAAACTCGTCCGAGCTGGTCATCTTCGGCCAGGTGCCGTTCAGTACGGTCATGAGCTTCCTTCTCCGCGGATCACCTGCATCTGGCGAAATCTCGCAGGAGAGGCGGCATGGGTCATCCAACCGGACTGGCCCGGCTGCCCCTTCCCACAGGTGATGAATCCGTACCGTTGTCGAAAAGAGCGGTCAGACACTCCGTCGCAGCTGTTCCAGAATTCCGGCGTGATCCCATGGTAGATGACGTCACGCAACATATGCGTTCGCCTGCCGTTTTCAATCAGCCAGAAGGCGTCACCGCCGAACTGAAAGTTGTAGCGGCGTTGATCAATGCTGTAGGATCCATGGCCTTCGATATAGATGCCGCGTTTCACGTCGGCAATGAGCTGATCACGCGTAGCCTCGCCGGGCTCAAGTCCGATATTGGCAATCCGCACGATCGGAATATTCGCCCATCCGTCGGCCCGATTCGAGCCGCATGAACGAGACTCGCCTATTTTCGGTGCCACTTCCCGGTTTGTACAGTAACCGACGAAGATTCCGTGGCGAACGATGTCCCATTGCTGGCACATCACTCCATCGTCATCGTAGCCGGTCGCGGCCAGCGTTTCCGGTTCGGTGTTATCGGCGACTAAGTTCACATGTCGTGAGCCATAGCGAAAGTTGCCGCGCTTCTCCATCGTCAAGAAGCTGGTACCGGCATAATTGGCCTCGTACCCGAGCGCACGGTCGAGTTCACTCGGATGGCCGCAGGATTCATGGATGGTCAAGGACAGATGCTCCGGGTCGAGCACCAGATCGTACTGGCCGGCGTCGACCGCCGGCGCCTTGACCTTTTCGACCGCCTGATCGGCAACACGTGAAGCCTCCCGTAGGAAGTCGGCTTCTTCAATCAGTTCATAGCCTTTCCTGAGATGGGGAGTATTGAAGCTGCGCGATGCAAACTGGCCGCCGTGCAGAGCAGTCGCCGTGCACTCGCCTTGCCCGGCCAACAGATCGAACTCCAGGTGTGTTCCCTCACTGGAAACAAACAACTTTCTGTCCCGACGCGCCCACAGGCTGGCGCTGCTCCTCGCGATACCAGACTGCAAGTGCAACACTTCCATGGTGTTGAGCAACAAGTCGGTCTTCTTCTCCAACGGCACGCTGAATGGATCGAGGCGATACGGCGTGACGACGCGATCCCGATGGACCGGCTCCGGCGCTAAGCGTACTCGCTCGATGGCCACCGAGGCGGAACTTTTGGCAATCTCGATGGCGAGGTCCGCCACCCGGGGAACCTCTTCAAGCGACAAAACCGAACTCGCCGCGAACCCCCAGGCTCCGTGATAGAGTACGCGCACACCGAAGCCAATATCCCGAGTATCCCGAATCGAAGCGATTCGACGATCCTCACCTTGGATGTGTTCCGTGCTACTGTCCTGAACGCGGATATCGCCATACTCGGCGCCTGAAGACGCAATGCGTTTCAGCGCAAGCTCGGCGAATTCGTCCCAAGCTGGAGTGCTCATGCAATCGATTCTCAGGTGTACGAAGAATGGGTCAGTATAACAGGTGGTGAGCAAAACGGTGAGCATATCGGATCGAATGAACGGGACCAGCATTGCTGTCGATGGACACTGGTGATGAATTCAGCCTCAGTAACGTGATAGAACGCACCAGAGGATTCGATGGGCAGCCTGGCTTAGCGATATACATAGAACAAGGCCTGACCCTAATTGGGATCTCGGTTTGGGATTGGGATCATATGAACAATGGGTATGGCTCATATTATGGCTACGGATATCCCTATGCATGCGGATACCGTGCGTACTACGGGTATCGTTATTTTGGTAGAATCGCCAGGGCGACAAGGCCCTTGGCCCGCTGTCAGAGCCGAAGGGCCGAATCCTGACGAGTCGACGATGTTCGCATCAACGAAGAAAGCCGTGATCGTCTAATCGAGAGGAAGAGGGCTGACAGAAAGTTTCGAAGCATCATAATCACTGTAGTAGGGAGGGACTGCAATGAAGGTTCAACATATCATGCTGGTGTCGGTCTTGTTGGTATTCTTGTTGACTGCATGTCAGCGCGTGCACCTGAAAGGAGATGAGATAGTCCACAGCGGCGAGGGCAATCAATCGGGTATGATCAGCGCCGCCGGCCAGCAGGGATCATCGAACGTCGAGGACCAGAGCGGGAGAACCAAGCGAGCCAATGGACAAGGCTTACGCCATCCGGACCCGTACCGTAAATAAGGACCAAGGTAGGAGAACCAGGCGAGCCAACTAAGCGTAATGAAGTCGTGTCTTCCTTCGAAGAGATACGACAATGGTGACGAGGAAAACGGAGAGCGTATCGAGATCGCATAAACGGAATAGAGCCAGGAGACTGTAGCGATGAGTTCAGCCTCTTGGCCTCAGCGGTGAAACATCTCAGCGAGTCGAGGCGCCTCAAGGTCACACCGCAACAGTGACCCCATAAGTAGCTTTGGAATATCCGGCGGTCCGGATGGAATCTCCCTGTCGATGGCCGTGAACATCTGAGCCGCGAGCGCGCCGGCCCCCGTAATCTCGAGCAACCGACCACCACCACTTCCGTAGCGAAAGCCATGCACAGTTCCTCCGGGAACGTGAACGAGAGTCCCAACGTTGCAGTTGTAGGCTTTCCCCTCGAATAGGAAGTGAACTTCGCCTTTCAGGGCGTAGAACGCTTTGTCCCAATCGTGGCTATGCGGCGGTGGACCTGTTCCTTCCTGGGCCTGCTGTAAGGTGATCCCGTAGCTTTGCGTCGCCGCGTTGGACGCCAACACAGTCACCTGTGTTCCGACCACATTCAACGCAGGCTCATGCTGATCTGGTCTCAAGACAAAGGGTTGAACGCTCATGATTTCACTGCCTCCTACAAAGATGGCGATTACTTCCTTTACCACCTAATGACCAAGGTAACCGGGCGGCAGCCACAAACCTTTGATTTATGAAAACGCTCCGCCCCGCCGCTCCGGTTGACCGTCTTGTTAGGTCGCGCGCATCATTTCGCCCTGAATTTATATGGACCAGCTTTCCATGGACCACGGGCGCGCGATAGTCGACCAGTCACCCATGACTGAAATCGGGCCACTGGCGCCCGTGACACGCAGTTCAATTGGGCGCCGAGCGTACGAGGCGCGCGAGTGCCCATGCGGTTTTGCCACCTTCCAACGCCTCCTCTTCAATACCGTCCGCCCTCAGCCACTGGCGGATCTCCCTAAGGACGACGTCCTGGTATTGTCCGCGCTTCGAGACCTCGATGACGCTCTCCTCGCCCACCGTCCAGCGTTCGATCGCGACGCCCTCGGGTACCTCCCACTTGACGGACGCGATTGGGCCCCAAGCGCTGAGCTTGTCCCACGGGAGCAGTGGCCACGCGGACTCAACCAATAGCTGCTGGTGCTTGTTGAAGAACTCTAGGGCCCGCTTCTCTTCCGCCACCACGGCCCGGAAGAGATTCTCCTCAAGGTGCTCCTCCGTGACTGACCACGCCGGCACACCGTCGCTGAGACTTGCATCAACCTCGGCCTTGAAACCTGGCAGTTGCTCCCATGCATCGCGCACGGGAACGAAGGGGGAAACCCAGCGCCGCCACTTGGCGGTCGATTCTGCCTTCTTCTTCTTCCGGTTCACACGGGCACGGAGCACAACCTCCTGCTGTTTGAGCGACAACTCCGGTGTCTCGAAGAACCAGACTTCCCGCTTCTTGTCGTCGATGTTCTCTGGAATGCGCTCCTTGATCTTCGCCCAATGCTCGTCGGAAATCAGTACCTTCACTTCAACGTCCACGGCCCCACCTTCAGGTTGATGTTCTGCATCGTTATGCGTTCTCAATGCCGCATGGGTTTGACGGAACCAGACTGGCCCGCCACATCCTCAGACATATCACTAAGGGGTTCACGTTCTTGCGCGCCGATGGTTCTGCTTTTCTGATGCTCAGGAACATTGTCATAGTCAACATCGGGTTTTCGGAGCAGTAGCCTAACGCTCAGGCTGACCCGGGGGCGCCTCGTCCGTCGGGTCGAGCCTGTTGTTAGCCGAGGCACCGCGCCGCTTGTGGTGCGTCCCCTGCATGGCGTTGTTAGGCAGAAAACTTGTCAAGATCGATTTCCTCTCCGGCCTTCGAGAAGAGGTTGTCCAGTTCCCGGAGAAACCATTTGTACTCTCTATCACGATTGGCCCGGAGAACCAGCTTCGGCTTCTGTTCGTTCTGAATCTGGTAGGGATAAAATTTGATGTACAAAACCCCACACGACTCGTTAGGATCCATCGCGTGCGCGCCGTAAGCGAGTGGATATCGTGTTGTGCGTATCTGCAGTTGCTCCTTATGCTGGGTGCCCGCCTGTCCTTTTCCTCCAAGAACCTCGCGAATCTCGCGAAGCGAGTCAACGCTCGCTTTGATCTCAGCGCTCTTCAACATGAGACCGCTGTCGATCACCTCACGACTAGATTTGCGAAGAACGGCGTGTTCGATGACCGACGGATCTGGGTCAGCGAGCAATACTCTCAGCTTAACCTGATTTCTGAGCCTATCTTTCCACGCATCTGTGTTGGATCTGAGTGTGTTCTCAAGTGAGACACCCACTAACCAGACCTCTTTTGCGTTCGCGAGATGCTGATCGTAGTCGTTCCGCGGAAATTCGGACACGAAAAGGCTACGCCATGGCTCAACTGCAGTATCGCCAGCACGGGTAAGGACGGCATCGAGGTCAGGCCATCTCTCCACAAAAGTTTCCTTCAGAAGGTCGTCATTTTGCTTGTCCGAACGTACGTCGTTTACGCTTTGTATTAACTTGAAGCTGCCTTCGCGATCGGCACTGACTGACTGAAATTGCCGAAGTGGCTCTGGCAACTCGTCGTGGCCTAGGCCGAACAGCAAATAGGGAATGACGCGAGAGGTTTTCCCCACTGCCTTCGATATCGCGCCCGCCTCGAAGAGAATCCAAGGCTTCTCGAGCGTTTCTTCAGCAATGCATAGAATCGCGAAATCCGTAGCGTGGAGCTGGCTTGCCAAAACTTCTGCCCATCGTTCGCCTGCATGAATATCCTTTTCCGAAACCCAGCAATCCAGGTCTTTAAACCAGTGCCCGAGCCAGTCACGCAAGCCCACAGCGACTTGAAGACTCCGCTCGCCCGACCAACTCGGAAACACCTTCATCACAACCAACCTCTTCATTGAAGCTTACCTTCGAGGTCCGTGGCGCGCGTTAGCGCGTCCGCTGCACCGCCGTGTTGGACTGCACTGCTGACAGCAGAGCAGAGAGGTCATTGGGAGTCTGGACAGGAGGTGATGGAAATACGGCTTTGAACACCAACTCATATAGCTTAACGAGCATTTCATTGATCTGCTCCGTCCTCCTGATCGTTGGGGTAGCGATAGCTCGGCGTGACCTCATAACCTGCCGACTTGAGTGAGATCCAATCTTGTTCCGTACAGTACGATACTGCGCGCTCATCGTTCTGATCTTCGATAATAATTCTTGAGCCTGAGATTTTCTGAGACCTTTCTTCATTGCATCGATCTCCGAATCGAAGCCCAGATTCTTGTGTCCATTCTGCACTGCCGGGTCGGTAAGCTTGCACAGCAATGCGCAGTAGGAAAGACGATAGGTATACACCATGTCATTAGCCAAGAACGGAAAGCGTTTCTTGAAGTCTGTTGCATGATCCAGAGTCGTCGCAATATGCCATGCATCCACCATATCGTAAATTTGGTCTGCAATCAGGTGCGGCTCAGGTTTCATTTATGCAGTCCAACGTAGCAGTGTTAACCCGCGAAAGCCCGAGCGGAGCGAGGGTTTCGTTGGCGTTCAACACAAAGTTGGGCAGCCCCAACACTTACTAGGATTGCCGAGCTCGGACAATGGCCGTTTGTCGGACGATCAAATCGCACAGGGCAGCAGGAACGCGGGCATAGTCTTTTCGATCGTGCCGGAGGCGGTCGGCTTCGGGTTTGAAAGCGTCGTCAAGCGTACACGCAGCACTTTGAGCGTACCCGCCCGTGAAGGCAACGGGCAGCAAAGGAATACCAGCGCGTTGAGCGAATTCAGCCTCTTGGCGTGCACGACCATCCTGCTTACCCCCCACCAGCACCGTGACGTCCGGTACTCGTCCGATCGATTCGAGAAACAGAGCGCGTGGTCCCCGGAAGGTTCGCAACGAGCCGAGAACGATGACAGGATTCGGTCTGATGGAACCATCGTCGCGATAGGTAGCTGCGGCCTCTGCTGCGGATTCGACGATATCTGCGTCCGTGGAAAGTTCCTGAGCTTGCTCGGCTAAGAGTGAACCTGCAAAGTCGTCCAGCAGCTCACTCCGGCCGAAGACACACTGCAAGCGGGCTCCAGTCATCGCGTGAGCGAGTAGGGCCATAAATCTTCGGTTGAACGCGGCTTGTTTGTTCTCCAGGCCGCTATTGGTTCCGATCAACCAAACGCACGGTCTATCGTCCGTCTCAGCAAGTGAGCTCGGAACGCGCAGTCGGGCAGCGGCGATCATTGTACGCAATTCGTTAGCGAGTTTCTTGCAATCTGCACGCAGAGGCGTGGAGGACAGTGTCTGAATTTCCGACAGGAGACGCTCTACGTCTTGCCTATCCGCCAGGTCGACGCTCTGTTTAGACTCGTAGATATGAGGAAGCTGCGCTTTCGAGAAGCCAGAGTGACAGAGTGGGATTACTTTCTTACGTGCCATGACTCCGTAGCCAGCCTCGATGTTTACCCAGGGCCGACCGACAGAGCGCGCCGAGAGGAGAACAAGGATTGCTTGAGCGTTTTCAAGTGCCTCCCGAATCTTCTCTAGCCAATCTGCTCCAAGGGGAACGCGGTGTTTGGCTACGAATACCTGAAAGGAATCCCCAAACGCGAGCTTAAGCGTCGCAGATAGCGCGGCTGCTAGTGGCTCCTCTTCATCGGAATGGGAAATAAACAATGCCATGTGCAATGCGTTTTCGGCGAGGAAGGTTTGGTCTGCCCAACTATGTTTAGACCGATCCGTATAAGAACCGGATCTGCTCATTGCTTTCCGTATAACACACCGCTACGGTTCAGGAACAATAAGCCATAACCATTGCCGTTTCAATGAGTTACGGCCGCGAGACTATTCATTACAGGTTCTTATGCGGATCGGCATAACACCTGTTCTTGAAGAAGGTCACATCCCGTTCAGCGAACTGCGGACACCCGCCAGTCTTCGATTGTTTCGTGCTGAGCCACGCTATTAGGGGAATAGGAAATCCCCATAGGTGGCAAGCCAACGAAACGACGGGCCGTGAGAACTTCTTTTGAACACAGCGCGCGGGATTAGCGGGCCGTTGTGTATCGGGTGTGAATCAGGACTCGAAAGCGCTGCGAGGGCCGGAAAGGATACGGAGCTTACCGATGCACCGCTTCAAAGCGGGTGACAAAGACCTGATGTGAAGCCGGCGTTCTACTTCGGCAGGGTCGGCAGATTCTAGAAACTGCTCAACCGCTTCTTTCAAATTCGCGGTAGCGGATTCAACTGTGTCCCCTTGGCTGGCTACGTCGAGTTCAGGGCAGAGCGCGACATATCCCGTCCCTTCTTTCTCTACGATCGCCGTATAGCTTCTGGATGCCACGACTTCAACCTACTTCCTTAGCAGGATCTATGGAGGCCTCATCATAGATAGTCAGTATAGATAGTCAATCGCCCACCATCAACCGAGATCACACCAGGTTGCCGATACGGGACTCATCGACGAGGATTCCGGCATCGCCGTAGACCAGCCCTTCGTGAACTTTTCCATATCCTCCTAAATGCTGGTCCCTGTGCGGGTGGCTTCCACAAACTGCTCGCTGGATTCGTCGAGCGCACGGCTGCGACGCCCCTTCGGAGGAAGAATATAGAGCAGTTTCGAATCGATGGTTTTATTTTCATGATGTGGCGGCGGGAGCGCCATCTCGTACGACACCGGACGTTGGTGATCGGCGATTTGGAGTTTCGGGTTGTAGACGCTGTTGAACTTCCAGAGCATCTTGATGAAATTCGTTTGCCCCCGCATGAGATGCCCTGCCGCAATCTTGGCCGTCCCCTTGAGCGCGGTCCAGCCAAGGTGTTTCTTGTTGAGCACCTGCTGCGTCTTGACCAGCTCCTCGTAAAACTCCGGTAGCGGCATCTTCGTCGGCATCACGGCATGTTGGATGTCGAAGAGGCGATAATCCCTCGTGTGAAACTTGCGCGATTCGGTGTGCCAGCTTTCGGTGCCGGGATACGGGGTATTGACGCTGATGTTCACGATCTCTGGAATTTCCAAACACCATTGCCGGATCACTTCAAACCGCTTGCGGTCCCAGTCCGGGTCGGCAATCAAATTGATGGCCACGGTGATGCCGAGGGAGCGGGCAAATTCCAGTGCCTCGAAGTTCCTCCCCAGCGAGATGCGCTTCCGGTGCATCTTGAGGCCTTCTTCATCGATGGCTTCCACGCCCAAGAACATGTATTGCAGCCCGAGGGTCTTCCACAATTTGAAGACCTCTTTATTGCGCAACAGGACGTCACCGCGGGTTTCCATGTAATATTGTTTCTTGATCCCCCGCCGAGCCACCGCTTCACCGATCTCCATGCCCTGTTTGGATTGGATGAAGGCCACGTCATCCACCAGGAAGATGCCCGGTTCTTGAACCTGCTCCAGCTCCTCCACAGCTTTTTCCGTGCTGACCGTTCGGTAGCTGCGACCGTAGAATGTCCATGCGCTGCAGAACGAGCAATCCCAGGGGCAACCCCGCGCAAACTCGATCGAGGCGCAGGGATCCAACACCCCAATGAAGTATTTGTGCCGGTTTCTGAGCAAATCACGCGCCGGACGGACATCGTCAAGATTTTCGATGAACTGCGCCGGCGGGCCCTCCCCGTCGTGCGTCAGGACTCCCGGCACTTTCGTGATGGCGTTGCGGTCATGCTCCACTGCTTCCAACAGTTTGGGGGCTGCGGCTTCACCTTCGCCCTTGAGCACGCAATCGATGGCGCCGTTGCCGTGCTCCAAAAACTCTTTCGCCACGAACGAGGCGCTATGGCCCCCGACAAAGACGAATGAGTTCGGCAGTTCTTGCTTCGTCAGCTTCGCCAAATCCACGATCTCCGGAACATTCGCCAGGTAATTACAGCCGAATGCGACTGCGTCGGGCTTCCAGGTCCGGATAAGCGCCTCGTAGTCTTTCCACGTATCAGCCTGCAAGTCGATCAAACGGACATCGTGTCCCGCTTGGCGGCACGCCTGAGCCACCATCTCAAGTCCAAGAGGCTCCAGGCGAAGATAAATCTTGGTATACATGAGCGGACCGGGATGGACTGCGAGGAACTTCATTGCTCCAAACCTCCTCGTCTATAGCACGCTGGGCCGGAAGAGAACCGATTCGGAGTACGAAGGACTGACTCGGCCAGCCTGGTTAATCGTGATGTGACAATCGACGCGGAAACGGATTCTGACAGAATGGCGCTTCTGGTGCAACCCTTTAGCTTGGCGCAAGGCTATGGAAGATTGACCCGATCAGGACATCTGGCATTTGCTCGATCGCATGTTTACCATAATGCCATGTTGCCTCCCGAACGGACTTCGCGTCAGCGCATCATCGATCTTCTGACAGACGCCAGGATGACGACCGATCAACTGGCTTCAATGCTCGGTATTCCGGAACGACAGGTGGAGGAGCACTTAGCTCATGTGGTAAAAACGGTGGCTCATGACCGTTCACGACGGTTTATCCTTGAACCGTCCATCTGCTTGGATTGTGGATTTATGTTCCGCGACCGCACAAGATTGACGCGACCAAGCCGCTGCCCACAATGTCGAAGCGAAGGGATTTCTGCCCCACGCTACGGGATCGATTCTCTTGGATCAGGGGCTACTCACGCGAACACAACAGGACCACGACGGAAAGATGCCAGGAAAGGATCATTATGATAACTGCACGACTCGTACTCTGTGCCCTTTGTTTGATGCTGCTCGGCTGCTCCGACCAGAAGGCTAAGGAGCTGTTTGAGACGGCCGCCTTCGAAGAAAATCAGGGTAATCTCCCTCATGCCAAGCAGCTCTACCAAGAACTGGTGAACGTCTACCCATCCACCAAAGTGGCCGAGATCGCTCGAGCACGGCTTGCCGATCTAGACAGCAGGAAATAGCAACGCCGTTACAACGGCAATTTTGCCTCAAGAACCGGTGGGCAGATCCCGCGTTCGTCGAGGAAACCACGGGAAAAACGCATTGGTCGTCGCCTGATAGGCTTTATACTCCTCTCCCCGGCTTGATAGAGCTTGCGCCTCTGTCCGTGGAATACCCGTCAGCTTGAGCAGCGCCACCCCCATCCCGATCGGCCCGATCCAGGTAAACAGCCAGCCTGGTGCTCCCAACGTCATCACAACGTACGAGCACCAGTGCAGCCATTCGAAAAAATAATTCGGGTGGCGGGAGTAGGCCCACAGGCCTCCTCGGCAAACGCGGCCCTGATTTCTTGGATCGGCGCGGAAATGCGCGAGTTGGCGGTCCGCCCTTGCTTCACCGGCCACGGCCACCCCCCAGATCATCAAACCAATCAACTCAACCAATGCGGAGGGAGGTCGGGGATTCCACATCAGCGCCAGAAACGGGAGCGAAAAGACGGCCACGGCCAGCGCTTGCAGGAGAAAGTACGCAAGCATTTTGGCCGATTCCGACTCGCCCCATTCCTCCCGCAGGCGGCGATACCGGGCATCCTCTTCCTTGCCGATCACGCGATTGAAAAGAATGTGGAGACCCAGACGTCCCGCATAGAGCGTCACCAGCATCACGGGCAGAAGGACTCGCGCGAAACCGCCGCTTGCTTGTGTGGCATACCACAGCACGACGAGAATAAGTCCAAAGCACCATCCGACATCTCCAATCGAGGCGTTCCTGGTCTTCCGCTGGACGGCCCACAATGCCCCCATGACCACCGTCATGAATAGATACGCCGCCAGGACAAGCGGCAACGGATCCGATGCAAATATCCCGTTCTCTGATTCCATTATCTTTTATGCCTCTATGCCTCAGGACAGACTGGCTCATAGTCCCACACATCGGTACCTCGATGCACCCGATCCTTCAACCAACTCCGAAAACCAGGTAAGGGAAACGACAGGTGCGTCTGGATTTTTTCACAGTTCAGCGAAAGATCGGCAGGTCGCGACGCGCCTGTATGAGAGCGAGCGGACCCTTCCGCCAGCCGGCCTTGTAGCTCCGGATACCATGGAAGCAACGCCTGGCCAATCTCCCAGCGCGACAACCGTTCTCGACCGCCGAGGTGATACAGGCCCGGTAGGTCCTTACCGGTTAACTCCCAGATCGCACGCGCAATGGCTCCTGCCGGCAACGGACAGCGAAATTCATCGCCATAGAGCGTCACGGGCTTACCACTCTTAGCCGCGCGACACATGTCTTCAACGAAACTCCGGTCGCCGTTCTGTGAGGTTCCCGCCGTGAGGACGATTCGAACGATCGTGTGACGAGGATTCTGCAGTACAAGCTGTTCCGCTTCACACTTCGTCTTGCCGTAGAAATTGATCGGGTTCGGGGCGTCTTCTTCCCGATACCAGCCGCGCTTGCCATCGAAGACTTCGCCGCTCGACAAGAAGATGAAGGAGATGTCTTTGCACAGACGGGCCAGATGGGTCGTAGCTTCCACATTGACACGATACGCCAGCTGAGGATCTTGCTCGCAATCCTTTGTACGGCTTAATGCGGCACAATGAATGACGATATCGGGCTGGATGGATTGCCAGGTTCGCTCGACAGCGACGGAATCGGTAAGATCGAGATCAGCGCGGGTGAGGCCGTGAACCTGCCAGCCCGGCGCCCATCGAGAGGCGGACTTCACAACATATTGCCCGATCAATCCCGCCGCTCCGGTGACGATGACGCGAGGTGCCATGACAGATGGCCTAGTGCCGCGTCAATTTGCGGTACCGAATCCGATGCGGCTGATCTGCTTCCTTGCCCAAACGCTTCTTTCGATCCGCTTCGTACTCGCTGTAGTTCCCTTCGAACCAGACCACCTTGCTGTCGCCTTCAAAAGCGAGGATGTGCGTGGCGATCCGATCGAGAAACCAACGGTCGTGACTGCTGATCACGGCACAGCCGGCAAAGTTCTCAAGCCCCTCTTCGAGAGCCCGCAAAGTATTCACGTCGAGATCGTTCGTCGGCTCGTCGAGGATGATCAGATTCGCGCCTTCTTTCAGCATGCGAGCCAGGTGCACACGATTACGCTCACCGCCCGAGAGATCCTTCACCTTTTTCTGCTGATCGGTCCCGGCAAAGTTGAACCGGGCACAGTAGCCGCGCGCATTCACTTCGGTTTTGCCCAGTTTGATGGTGTCCTGCCCGTCCGAAATGATCTCGTACACGCTCTTGTTGCCGTCGAGGCTCCGATCCTGATCGACATAGCCAAGCTTGACGGTCTCGCCCACCTTGATCGCCCCGGCGTCCGGCTTTTCCTTGCCGATGATCATCTTGAACATGGTCGTCTTGCCGGCGCCGTTGGGGCCGATCACACCGACGATGCCACCCTTCGGCAGACTGAAGTTCACGCTTTCATAGAGCACATTGTCACCGAAGGCTTTGCTGATACCGTTGGCCTCGACCACCACATCGCCCAGGCGCGGCCCCGGTGGAATGTAGATTTCCAGATCCTCCGCCACTTGGTCCTGCTTCTGATTGACCAGTTCTTCATAGCGGTTCAAGCGCGCCTTGCCCTTCGACTGCCTGGCCTTCGGCGACATCCTGATCCATTCCAATTCATGTTCCAGCGTCTTCTTCCGCTTCGACTCGGCCTTCTCCTCTTTTTCCAATCGGTCCTTCTTTTGCTCCAACCAAGAGCTGTAATTGCCTTGGAACGGAATCCCGTGGCCTCGGTCCAGCTCCAAAATCCAGCCTGCGACATTGTCCAGAAAGTACCGGTCGTGGGTCACGGCAATGACCGTGCCCTTGTACTGTTGAAGATGCTGTTCAAGCCACTGAACCGATTCGGCATCGAGGTGGTTCGTCGGCTCGTCGAGCAAAAGAATATCCGGCTCTTGGATCATCAGGCGGCAGAGCGCGACCCGTCGTTTCTCACCACCTGACAGGGTCCCGACCTTTTGATCGGCGGGCGGACAGCGCAGCGCATCCATCGCGATGTCGAGTTGGTTCTCCAGTTCCCATCCATTGGCCGCTTCGATCTTCTCTTGCAGCTGCGCCTGCTTGTCGAGCAGCTTTTCCATCTCATCAGGCCCAACCTCGCCGATCTTGTTGCTGACCGCCTCGTACTCGTGCAGCAGCGCCACCAAGTCGGCCTTCCCTTCCTCGATCACTTCCTTGACCGTTTTGTTCGCATCGAGCTGGGGCTCTTGTTCAAGCAGACCGACCGTGTAGCCTTTGGATCGTGTGATCTCGCCCGTATAGTTCGGATCGACGCCTGCGATGATCTTGAGCAGCGAACTTTTGCCCGAGCCATTCAAACCCAGCACACCGATCTTTGCGCCGTAGTAGAAGCCCAGATAGATCTCCCGCAGCACCTGCTTCTTCGGGGGATAGACCTTTCCGACATTGACGAGTGAAAAAATGACCTGCTTATCGTTCGTTGCCATGAGCCCTGCCGCCCTCCTTCGTCAGAATAATCGTAATAGGGCACCATACCAGACACCTTTATCTATCACAACCGAGGGCACCGACGAACAGCGGTCACTTGCATCAGACTCTCGGAGAGAAGAGAATCATAGAATAGACTCCAGCTCGAACCGAGGATGTGCCATGACGATCGTTCGATGGGTAAAGCTTTTCGTGTTGTTCCTCGTCTTGTCAGTCATACCGGCGCCGCTGCTTTCTGCGTCGGACGTCGAACAAGAGAACATTGTGGATCAGTCCAGGATGACGTTGCGCAGCTTCCTCGCAGACTCAAACATGGGGTGGTTTCGTGACCACATCAAGGAGGCGAAGGGCATTTTTATCGTACCCCAACTGCTCAAAGGAGCCTTCTTCTTCGGCGCTGCGGGGGGAAGCGGCGTCTTCCTTGTGAAGGATGAAAAGACCGGGGAATGGAGTGAGCCGGCCTTCTACACAATGGGGGCGGGCAGTTTTGGGTTTCAATTCGGGGCCCAGGCTTCGGAAGTGGTCCTGCTCGCCATGTCGCAGCGGGGAGTTGAATCGATGCTCTCCAGCACCTTCAAGCTCGGCGGTGACGTGTCCGTTGCCGTTGGGCCGGTCGGCGCCGGCATCGAGGGCGCGACAGCCATGAACCTCAGCGCCGATCTCCTCTCGTTTGCCAGAGCCAAGGGGTTATTCGGTGGGATCTCGTTGGAAGGAGCCGTCATTGCCACCAGAGACGAATGGAATCGGGACTATTATGGCCAGGACGTCAGGCCGATCGATATCCTCGTGAAACAAACCGTGACCAATCCTCAGTCATCCATCCTGCGAGCCGCGCTGGCTCGTGCAGCGACGGGAAAATCTTCAATGGACCAGAAGACTGAACAGACTCACAGACCGTAATCAACCGTTCCTCTCAAGCGGCCATTCTTTCCCCCCATTCCCTTGTCTACGTATGAAGTTTCGGGTACCGTACGTATCCGAAGTTACTGGCTTTCACCCGACACAGACCTGTCATGCCCAGTGTCTTTCTCAGCTACTCACGCACCGACTTCCCGCTCATCGAGCAGCTTGAAGCACAACTCAAGGACCATCCTGAGATTTCCATCTGGCGTGATCAGGAGAAGATTTACGGCGGGCAGAAATGGCCGAAGGTGCTGGGTGAAGCCATTGCCGATCAGGACGTGTTTCTCCTGGCGTGGTCGAAGCATTCTGCCGCCTCGCACTTCGTCGAGCTGGAGTGGAATACCGCCATCGCGCTCAGGAAAATCATCGTGCCCTGCCTGCTAGACGATACACCGCTTGCTTCATCTCTCCGGACATTCCATGGGTATCGTCTCAATGATGCGACTGGACTCATCCAGTCCGTGCGAGGCGCGCCGCTTGCCGATGTGCAAAGACGGGAACCGGTCATTCGCAAGCTGAGTGACATCGCCGCGACAGACGAAACAACCGTACTGGCCCAGGCTAAGTCCATCTTTGCCCAGCAACAATGGACGGTTCAGGGGAACGTGTACCAGGCCGGTGGCGATATCCACATTCACAGTGAGCCTTCGACTCCAAGGGCGCCAGAGAAAACCAAACCACTCATCGAGAAATGGCAGGTCTGGATAATGCTCATCGTAGGGGCGTTGACAGCTTTATCCCTAGCCGTTGATTTTCCTGGCAAGCTCGGCATCCACATCTTCCCGAATACCGAGCGCACTGGAGGAGACGGCCAAAATCGGATGCTGGATCAAGATCTCGCGGGACAAGTAGTGGACGCCGATACGCCGAACCTTGAACCACTGGCCGATGTCCAGGTCTCCTTGCTCGGCTTTGCTCGAGAAACCACGACCGATCAGAACGGCGTCTTTCGTTTCGACAAAGTCCGCGCGGCAAGGGAAACGCCAA